>NZ_CAMLOV010000237.1 GCF_946481715.1 uncultured Mucilaginibacter sp.
AGCTCAATCTATTGGGCACTATATACTTTTCTTCAAAGCGTTTTTAAAACCGAGGTAAGCGTATCAAATTATTTTAATCCGAAATCTGAAACCAATTTAATAAATCGTTATGCCGATGACAGTTCAGTCAGTTCAATCGTGGTTGAATTTAGAGATGAGAAAAAGGCAACGTCAAGGCGAGAAATATCAAAAGATACTGTTAATACAATAAATGATCAATTGACACTTGAAGCGGCATTAGGGAGTGACTTTATTGATCATAAGGTGCTGTCAAGGGTCTATAATTTTGCGCATGGTGATGAAGTTGATTTATTTGGGTTATTCGAAAATCAGTTTTTAGCGTTCATAAATTTCACGGAAGACTTAGTATTGTTGGGCCAAACAAAAGGCAGTAAAAACGCTGATAGTTGGTGGAAATACATAAAGGCGGGGCTTAATCCCCATCCAACGTATATGAGCGACCCATTATATACGGATTTCCAAAAGATCATTGATAGGTTTAACAAACTGTTTAAGTACTACATTGATGGTATAGTAGAAACTACAAATGAAAACCTTGAAAAATTTGAACAACAATTTAGGATTAAAATTTCTTATAGAAATTCCACTTATAATGCTCTAAACAAGCATAATAAAGGAAGAAATCGCAAGACTATAGCACCCCAAATTATCTTGACTGTTGAGTTGGAATCCAATAAGATTAGTGCTAGTAAAAAAAAGATTTTCAATCCACAAAGTTTTCTCAACGAAGCAAAGCTTTCTATTTTGGCACTTTCACTGCGGTTAGCTATTCTATCCGAAAGATTTGTCCAGGAATATCCTAAAATTTTAGTTCTTGATGACCTATTGATGAGTATGGATATGAGTAATAGGGCATTTGTTTTAGATGTTTTATTTAAAAGTTACTTGAAGGATTACCAAATTTTATTTCTTACCCACCAGAGGGGTTTATTTGAAGATGCTAGAATTCACATAGAAAGCTATCATGCTGGTGAAGCGAGAAAAAGCGGTATCACAGATGAAAATATACAAAAAAAAGAATGGGAGAAGTATTGGAAGATATTTGAAATTTATGAAACGGAAAATCATTCAAATATTCCTATCCCCCAGGTTCAGATTTACGAAACCAGTATTCAAAAGGCCCTCTATTATTTTAAGGATCATATAGATTATAATGCTTGTGGTAATAATCTACGTTCAGTTTTAGAGGAATTTTTTTTAAATTTCATTCCATCCAGTTATCGAAAAGGGTCGACCATGCTTGATGGATTGTTAAAAGAAGGGCGCGTTTATTTCGACTTTGTAGGTTTTGAAACGAGTATAATCGACAAACTTGAAAGTCACCTCAAACGATCATTAAACAAAGCATCTCACTATAATCCAAAATCAAACTTTTTTAAAAAGGAACTTCAAGAAATATTCCACCTTATTGATGAACTTAAAAGCTTAAAGAATAAAGCTGTTCTTAAAGCTGAGGACATTCTAAAATTTAACTTTGTAACGGCAAGCGGTAAGACCTTTATTTATACTGTTAAACTATTAGATTCTATTTGCTTGTATAAAAAAGCAGATAACACACCCAGCTATTTCTGTGACAACGATAAAAGAAGTTATGCTTTGATAAGTGTATCTGAAAATGGTGTCGAAACGAAATTCACAGGGAAGATTCGGACTTCAAGCTTATCGGAATTATACAAAATAACCGCTGAAAAGTTAAAAGAAACGCTCAATGAGGATGCTATATTAAAAATGGATATATACAATATATTCACAGACAACAACGGCAGTACCTTAGAAAAGCTAAAGTCTTATTAGTATTAGGGAATGTTGGGTATGACGCTTGCGGCAGCGATGGTAAATGTTCATTTTTCCGCTTCTTGAGGGCATGCGTTCCGCTGCATGCCGAAAAAGATATCTCGTCGCTGCGCTTCCCTCGATAGGTCAGGGGGCGAGGGGTTGGTGGTGGGTGCAACAGAACCGTTCGGCAATAAACCCGATTGGCGGAAAAGCCGCTTCTACCGGCGGCTTGTACAGAAAGCGGGGCGGAACCTTTCCGAAGCATCACAACAGAACCTTTTCTGAATAGAAGCAAGAGTTAAGAGTCAAGAACCAAGAGTTAAGAACCAAGAATTAAGGGTCAAGAACCAAGAGTTAAGAATCAAGAATTAAGAGTCAAGAACCAAGAATTAAGAGTCAAGAATTAAGAACCAAGAGTTAAGAACCAAGAACCAGGAAAGAACTGCATGGTGTTTGCCTGTGCTGATGGCTACTTTGCATGCGGGCCACAAGCCGGGGACGCGGCAGCGGCATTTTACGTAGAGACGCAATATTTTGCGTCTCTCTGAATTTGCAAAGCCGGATATGCATTGCCAATATGCATTCGGGAGACGCAAAATATTGCGTCTCTACGGCGTTCGAAATTCATTATTCCACATATAATACCTTTTTGCTGTTTAAAAGCATTGCGGTTGCCTTTATGATGGGGTGCTGAAACAAGTTACAGCATGGCGTAGTGGCTTAAATATCGAACACAGAATATCCAATTTCGAATGATGAAGTAAAAAACTTCGGCGTTCGAAATTCGAAATTCATCATTCGAAATTCAATCAGCGTTTGCTGTGGCTGGCCGCTCTGCTTCGCCCAGCCAGGTGGCAATGGTGGAGCGGGGGATGCCGAGTTGTTTGCTTATTTGGCCAAAGCTTTGGCCACCGGCGCGGAGGTGCTGGGCCTGCTGTTGCAGGTACCGGCGGTTTTGCCTTTGCAGGTGGTGGTCTTCGTGCGCGTAGTTATCAAACTCGTAGTGCAGCCCGGCCATGGTTTTGCTGATGTGGCATACGCAAACGTTGGCCTCGCCGTATACCTGTGCGCCGCTGCGCTGTTTTATTTGCTTAAGGTATTTGGCGCCGGGGGTGCTTTGGCTTTCGCCAATGGCAAAGGCGCTATCGCAAAGGTTGATGAGCATTTTGCTGCCCTGCAAATCGTTAACGGTAAGGGGCTTAAAGGGGTTGCGTTTTGGGGTATGGGCCAGCACCAGCATGCTTAGCTTGTGTTTGGTTTTGAGGCTTTTTAGCTGCTTCATTAGCGGCAGGGCATCCTTGGCGCGTTCGGTACCGGCGCGCATGTAGGTGATGTTATCCACAATAAGCACGGTGGCCTTGGTTTGCGTAATGGCCCACTCCAGCTGCCCGGCCAGGTACTCGTCGTAATCATCGCACTGGGCGGGGGTGTCGGCCTCGGGGTTAAACTCGGCGCGGAAGAAGTTTTCGCCAAAGTGCAGCGGTCCCCATTCGGGGTGGCTGTAACGGCTCTCAAATTGTTTGGCGCTCAGTTCAAAGTCGACATACAGCACCCGGGCAAGCCCGTCTACCTGGTTATCAAAGGGCACGGTAACGCCGCCCTTGGCCAGGTTGTAGCCAATTTGCACGGCCAGGATGCTTTTACCGAGGTTGGTATCGGCAAAGAGGATGCACAGCTCGCCCTCGAGCCAAAAATCGCCAAAGAGTTTGGCGGGGAGGGGGTTGCCGTATTCCTGGCGCATCCAGTCGTCGCCGGTTTTTACCAGCAGCAGTTTAGATTTTTGGGCCTCGGCCAAAGCGGCGGCGTCGCGGCGCTGTTTGGCAAGGCGGTCGGTGTTTTTGGCAACGTTGGCGCGGATGTCGGCAATAAAGTCCTCAGGCAAAAAGCCGGCGCCGTTGTCGAAATAGCTTTCGTACATGGTGGGTAAGGGTTAAAGAAGGTGTTGGATTGCCGGTTGCTCTTCGGGTTGCTGGTTACATGGCCAACAACGGCGGCAGGACAACGGCGGGTGAATAAAGAACTGTAAATATACAGAATATTCTGGATAAATACAAAAATAATTTACAATAGAGGGCATCGTCGGTTGACTCACCCCGACTACGCTACCGCTGGTCGACCCTCTCTACCTGCGGTAAAGAGGGTGGAAAAAAAGAAACAGAAAAGGCAAAAATCGGGGCTTTATAAAAGACTGAGTTTTCGCCCCGATTTTTCACAGATTTTTGAAGATTTTCACCGATTTCCGCAATTGCCCAAACAGCTGTACGAAACTGTACGAAGTTGTACGAAACTGTACGAATCTCCCCAAAATTTGTACGAACTGTACGAAATTGTACGAACTGTACGATTCGTACAAAAAAGGCAGAAGTTAACCAATCTTCAAAATCGGTGTAATCGTCCAGTGATCGGTGTAATCCTAAATTTATTTAACGATGCGGTACATTATCCAGTTGTCGGTTTCGTAAACTTTCCTGAAAATTACCTGTGGCATGGTGCGCTTTATGCTCACTAAATAGCGGTTATTTAGCTGTGTATAGCCGGTCACGAGGTTTTTGGCAGTGGCAATTAGTATGTAATCGGCAGCTTTATCCGGCGATTCTACCCCGCTCAGGAAGTTGTCCTGGTAGGGCATAGTAAGCGTACGGATCTTCTGGTGCTCTACAAAGGCCACCACGCCGTAGGCGGTAGCATCGTCAAGCAGTACGTGGGCTTTATCGGGCAGGCTGTTAATATAACTGGCCATGTCGAAATTGTCGGTCTGGGTTTTGTCGGCAGTGCGGTTGGTAAGTACCGATAGGAAGTTGCGGTCCTCGGCAATAGGCGAGGTTTTGAGGAAATACCACCCCGAGTATAATTGCACAACTACCGTGATAGCCAGTAATATACGGAAGGCTTTCTGGTTTTTCACCGTACGCGATTTAAACATTACGCAAAGGAAAGCCAGCACCAAAAATATCATATAGTACTGGTAGGCCATGTAAACCTTATCGTACTTCAGGTGCAAAAACTCGATGAACGCAAAGGGGGTAAGCAAGGTAAGTATCTGGTAGGTACTCTCCCTAAACAGGTAAATTGCGATCAGTATCATGGGGCAAAACATCAGCACCCTGGCAGAAAGCAGCAGGCTTACCTCGGGTATCTGGTATTTGGAGTTGGTACTTTGCTGGTCGAAACTTAGCTTGTCAATCAGTACGTTCCAGGTGGCGTAGGGGCTTTCGGCAAAGTAGTTAAGGTCGCTGGCGTGGGTAAGGTTCAGCAGCTTATAGCATAGTATGGCAACCAGTGGCAAGGCAAACAAAATAATATACAGGGCAAAAGTTTTGTTAACCAGCTTACGCCGCAGCGATGGGCTGTTGAAGCTGAGGAACAAACGGAAAATGCTCTCCTGCTCGCCCAGGTTTAAGCTATGTATGGTGATGGTAAGTACCAGTGGTAAAAAGAACAGCGTAAGCCACACAAACTTATAATCGCAAAATATGAGGGTTACCAGGCATATACTGGCAATAGATACATGGAAAGTGGTATTGCTGCGGTAAAACTTTAGCAGGTTGAGGAAAAACAGGAAGAAGAAAATAAGTACAATATAAGTGCTTTTGCCCGAGCAGGCCACATACAATATCCCCGGATGGAACAGGAAGATGGCCAGCAGCATGTACATAAAAAAATCGTCGTCGCGGCGTTTGATGAGGGTGCTTGCTATTACGTAAAACAACATGCCCGTGCCAATGGCAGATGCCAGCGCAGGCGCCAGCGTATAACTAAACCAGGTGAAAAAGAAGGTAGCCATGAAGGGGATCATGGGCGATGTAAGCCCCATTACCTTTAAACGTGCGCCGGTACCATCAAAAACGATGAGTGTTTTTTCGATATAGAATAACGACTCGTGATTATAATACCCTAAATTGTTTAGGTATATAGCCGCCACAAGGTAGTATATAACCAATATACCCGTAAGTATGAGTAAGTATAACGACCTGCTGATTCTCATTTAACAACGTTTGTAGGGTTACTAACTTTGCTTAAGCCGTGGTTGGTTTTTTCCCAATAGAAGGGGTTGGTAACCAGTTGAAATAAACCCTTGTATGCCGATATACTATGCATTAGCCAATATATTGGGTTAGCTATCGCGAATAATATCAGCTCGTAATACCTCCGTTTAAATACCGCCATCATGTTGATATAAATCATCAGGATGTTGCCCACCATCAGGTTGAAGATAGACATAAACAGCACCCAATCCGGAAAAAGCGTGCGGATGCCCGATAAATCGAATACGATATAACAGATAAAAAAGGTAAGCAGTAAGGGGTACACCAAAAATATCACCGGCGTAGCGCCGATGAAAAAGTTAAAACCCAGGAAACCCTTCCAGCCAATTTTCCGGATGAGTTCGGCCGGGTTGCGCATGTGCACCAGGTATGTTTGCATATAACCTTTTATCCAGCGGCTTCGCTGGCGTATCCAGTTAAAGGGCTCATTGTTCGCTTCCTCGTAGGTGGTTGAATTAATGATGGCTATTTTATGCCCTTTTGCATAAGCACGTACACCAAGGTCGGCATCTTCGGTTACGTTAAAAGGGTCCCATGCGCCAAGGTCAACCAGTTCCTGTAGTTTAAAATGGTTGCTTGTGCCGCCAAGCGGGATGGGGATATCCAGCGTATCAAGCCCCGGCAGCATATAATCGAACCAGTAAGAATACTCTAAGGTAAACATACGGGTCAGGAAGTTCTCGTTGCGGTTAAAGTAGTTGAGGGCACTTTGCACGCAGATATATTCTGAAGGCAGCTTCCCAAATAACGATACCACTTTTTTCAATTGGTCGGTATCTGGGATATCTTCTGCATCGTAAATAGTTAGGTATTTGCCACGGGCAAAATGGAGCCCGTAGTTACATGCCTTGGGTATGGTTTTGGGCATATGAAAAGTCACCACAAT
>NZ_CAMLOV010000238.1 GCF_946481715.1 uncultured Mucilaginibacter sp.
GCTGCGGTATTTTGACATCGACCTGAATAATGCCCTTAAGGCTGATACCGAGCAACAGGTACAACATTACCTGGAGCAACAGGTACACCCTATTTTGAAAGAAGCCCTGGTATTGGAAATTGCAGACTGCCCTTCCATTGAAAAGTATTTTGAAGATGCCGATAAGATGGGCGATTTTCATTTGCAGCGCCGCAAATACGAAACCACAGTTGCCATTATTAACGAGCGGATGGCCGCGATGTTGGACCGCTGGCAAGTTGAGGCACAAAAGGCTTACCCGCATTATTACGAACGCTTTAAAACAGATGGCGTTGAACATAACCTGTATATAGGCGAACAAATAGCGCCGTTAACGCCATTTGATATAAAACACGTTTACAACTTGCGTTTATGGCAGATACAGGTTTTATGCGAAATGGAACTGGAGCACCGTTTTAACCGCGAAGTTTTGCCCTACCCGCTTGAGGTAACCTCGCTTATATTGGCATTCAGCCTGCCCCTTTCTATCCGCTTCCGGATGGATGAGAAGCGTTTTGATGTGGATGGCACGTATAACGCCAGGTTCGAGATCGTAAAAAAACGGATTGATAAAGCCTGCATAAAAGGCACAACTAAACGCATTACCGATATTGGCAAGCTTACCATAGTGTACACCAACCATGGCGAAGAGCTGGAATATTTAACTTATATCCGCTTTTTACAAATGAAGGGTATGCTGGAGGAAGTAGTGGAGATGCTGGAAGTAGAGGATTTGCAAGGGATATCGGGTTTAAAAGCCATCCGGGTGAAGATATTGTACGATAGCAGCCTGCCTTCAAAAAAATGCTATACCTACGAGGAATTGCTTAAAGAGATAGACCCCGAGGAAATGAAATATCAAAAATCGAACGAACCAAACGCGCCGATAGCATAACCAGCCATGGCATCGCGGATGTGCACATCTACTTCACTACCACCGTATTCAGCATCTTGCTTAAAAACTCCGGGGTAACGCCAATGTAGGATGCTACCTGCTTTTGCGGCAGCGAAAGGATAAGCGATGGGTAAAGCGTACAGAAATTGGCATAACGCTCCATAGCGCTTAAGATCAGATTATCTATTTGCCGGTGCTGATAAGTGGCCATGGCGTTTTCTGCCAGCATACGGCCAAAGCGTTCAAATTTGGGGTACTTCAATTGCAGGGCGTCCATATCCGGTTTCAGGATGTAGAATAGTTCTGTTTCTTCAATAGCATCTATATTTAGCCGGGCAGGTTCGCGATAAAGCAGGCTTCGCATATCTACTATCCACCAGCCGGGAGGTGCAAACTGCAGTACATGCTCGCCTCCATTTTTATCTACCGCATAGCTACGCAGGCAGCCGCTGGTTACGAACGATATTTTGGTGTTAATGTCGCCTTGCTCCAGCAAATACTGTTTGCGTTTTACTTTTTTGTAATGGAGGAAAGAGGTGAAATATAGCGACTCTTCTTCCTCAAGGGTAACGTATTTGGCTATATTATTTAAAATGGGTGCGTAATCCATGGCGCTACAATAATAACCATAATGTTTATTTAACCGCAGAGTTCGCAGAGGGAAAAACACAGAGGTTCACAGAGCCTGTCATGTGGTTAAAATAACCTACATGCATAACTTCCTATAAAATCAAAGGCCACAAGGATTATCCCCGTGGCCTTTGCGAAACTATATATTCACTCCCTGAATTCAATTTAAACTACCGGCTCGCCGGCGCAGTTATAATCCTCGTGGAATTTTACCAGTTTAAGCATTACATCTATAGCGGCTTCGTAGTTTTTTACGCCTACTACCTTTTTGTATTCGTTTTCTAAATTCTCTACCTGATTCTTTAAGTGCTGGTAAAATTTCTCTCCGTCGGGTGTTAAGTACAGCATAGATGCCCGTGCATCATCGGGGCTTTTCTCGCTGCGCACCATATTGGTGGCTTCCAGCTCCTTTACAATTTTACTGGCGGCCTGCTTGCTCACGCTCATTTTAGCAGCCAGTGCATTGTTAGTTATCCCGGTAGTGCCAATGCTCATAAAAAATGGGATATGGGCGCTGTTAAAATCGGGGTTATTCATGCGGCAGAGCTTTTTCATGCTCCAGTCGTCTATCGACCGTTTAAGCAGGTACACCAGTTTACAGGTGATCCGTTTAGAATCCTCAATTGTATTGCAACTATCTGCCATCTCAATAATATTAACAGTAAAAAGGGTAACTGGTTTAACGAATATACATTAAAAATCGAACTTAACAAAAGCGCGTACACCATATTCGGGTGCGCCGGGGTTATCTAAATAAGTAAAGCGTTTTACAAGGTCGATACGCAGTATCTTAAATATATTACCTACCGCAACGCTTCCTTCAATATAAGGGGTCGATCCTAATGCATAAGTACCGCCATTAGCCCCCGCAGGGAAACGCAACAGGTTGGCATGGTTCATTGGGTCGTTCTCGCTGCGTACGCCACCCCAAAGGGCTTTAAAATCGATGATCTCGCGCAGCTTCAGTTTCTTTAACAAAGGCACACGGTTAAACAGGAAGCCGTTAAAGTTATGGTCGATAGCGATACTGGCGTAGTGGTCGCTCACAAACTCCTGGAAGTTCATAAGGTTATACGAGTATAACTGGAACGCATAAGTTTGGTTGGCGTGGTGGATATCCAACAACGGGAACGGCACCTGGCCAAATAAATAACCACCTTCGGTGCTAACATCGGTAAAGCCTAATTGCGACAGGTAAAAACGTTTGCTGATATTACCGGTTATGTTTTGGTAATTATAATCGCCGCCTGCCAGGCCTTTAATACCCTGTGCATAGCTGAGGGTAAATATTGGGTACTTATCAGGTATTGGGGTGCGGTAAAGTTTACCCTGGTAAAATTTTTCGTGCGGTGCCCACCGTACAGACCCCGATACTTCTGATGTGTGGATAGTACCCACATCATTCAAATTACCGTTTGGCAACAGGTTTTGAAACCGCAATGCACCGGCCGCGTTCTGGTTCCATTTTTTGAAGCCTAAAGAGTACGATAAGTGGTTGCTAAACTCGTGTACATAATCTAACCTAAAAATGTCGTTGTACAACCACATATCGTTGGCCCCACGTTTAAACGAAAGCAAGAAGTTGCTTTCCTGTACAAACTGCAGTTCCTGGCCCGGCACCTTGGTATCGTGCTGAAAGCTCGCGCGGATATAATTCTGCGGAAACGAGTAGATAGATTTATTGTTGAGCGAGTAAGTACTGCTCAAAAAGTATTTCCACTCTTTATCCTTAGTACCATAAGCGCCATAGGTTTCAAAATAATAACGTTTGCTTAATTGTGGGGTACTCCGGCCACCCAAGCGCAGGCGGAAACCTTCGACAGGGTTAAAGCTATAGAAGGTATTGGCAGGGCCAACTTCAAACTTGCCATAGTTTTTGTAACCCGCAAGTACCAGCGTAGCAATATCCATTGTTTTTTTAAACGATGGGATGGTTTGCAGGCTATCTATATTTTTATAAATACTTGCGGCAGCGGGGTCAAGCGTATCCGGGCGGGTCATCAGCCAGTATTTATCGTCTTTTTCATCGGCATTGGCGGCAACAACCTGTGCCGGGCCTTTATAAGTATCATCGGTACGCGGCGAGTTCACCACAAAGTTGTTGATGGATACCAAACGCTCGCCGTATACACCACCACCTTTGTTTTTATTCAACCCGAAATCGATCTTCAGGTCGCTTTGGCTTAAGTGGTATTTACCATCGCTGTTCTTTTCAAAAGCAAGGGTAGCCTGCATCTGCCTTACAAAATTAAGGTTGATGTTTTTGTTTACATTCAATACCGCGTTTTGTACGGCATAATTGCCATCCATGGTGATGTATATCCTGCCCTCAAACAACAACCCGTTGGTATTGCGCGGCGTAAAGCTTAGCTCTATCAGGTTTGGCTGCTGGTCTTTCAGGGTATCGGTAATAAAGAACTTGTAATAATCAGGTGAGTGGTCGGCAATCGGGCTAAGTAACTGGTTGCTTAACAGGGAAACGTTGTTATCATAGATATTGATATCCTGGTACATCCTGTTAAAATAAGCGGTAAGCCCCTGGTTATCCACAAAGCTTTCGTCGTATTTTACCTGTTTGTTGGCAGATATCACCTGTTTTTTTGCATAAGGCGATTTACGGTAGTAGTTATCAGACAACTTTTCTTCCTGGTACAATGGCAGTAATGTTTTACCGCCTATAGCAGTAGAATCCTGCTCGCGGAATAAAAACTGGTAATTTTTAAATATGCGTTTGCTCTTAAATTTTTCGCTCAGGTTACTTAGCGCAAAACTCATGCGCTCGTACTGTTTATATTCGGCAAAATTGTAGTTCTCTAACTGGTTTTGCTCTTTATGGGCAATAACCTTACGTATCAGCTCAACAGCGGGGTTATCCTTGTTGGTATATTTTTTTTTCTTGCCCGATTTTACAACCACCTCATTAATCGCGTGGTTATCTTCGGTAAGGGCTATGTTTATCTCCTGTTCTTTACCCGCCTCTATTGTACGTGTTGCGGTTTTAAAGCCCACAAAGGTTACTTGTATTTGGGTGTATTTACCCGTGGTGCTGATGCTATACCGGCCCTGGGTGTTGGTGCCGCCGCCAATGGTGCTATTGGCAAAGGTTACGGTAACATAAGGCATTGGCTGATGCGTTTTAGCATCGGTTATGGTGCCTTTTACTACCGTGGCTTGCGCGTATAGCCTGGTAACGGCCGTTAACGAGAGTAGTAATAAAAAAATGCTTTTCAAAAGCGGTTTGTACACGGTTTTCATTGTTTTGGTATTAGGAATGAGACAAGGTAGATGTGTTATTATAATGAAAGCGCCCCGGGGCCAACTGGCGGCTTGCAGCGCTGTATTTTTCTATCAGTTTTTTTACGTTCTTGCCCGATGTTTGCGCCAGGCTGCGAACAGTAAGCGTTAAAAACTCGGTATTAATATCCATGCCGTTAAGGCTTTGTTTGATGCCTTCGCCAAGGGCCTCGATAACATATTTGGCAGAAGTTTTTAAGCGTGCGTTATTTGAAACCCCGCCGTTGCCGGTGGTTGTTGTATTTGTGTTGTATAGGCTGTTAGTTTTCATGACTTTGTAGATGATGATGCAAAGGTAAACTTAGTTGACTATATTAGTCAACTAAGTTTACGATATTTTTAACTCTTGGTGTATTTGTGACACTAAAATGAAAATTGTACATATGTGTGTGTTTACTGCCTATACGATTGTAGACGGCCAGGCCGGACAAACATTTCAAACCGAGTGTGTTTGTGACACTAAGATGAGAATAGCCAGGTGCCGGTGATGTGGTGCAGGTGGATGCTGTTTTAATTATTGACTGTGACACGTTTGCTTATTATTGATATGCAATCGGTTATACCAACTGCATGCCAATAATTTAACAATCTTAAAATCAACAGATTATAGGAATAAAACATAAATCGGGAAACGATATTTCGATAAATGGCGATGAGATAAGCCAAACATCGCTGCTATGCCAACTTGCAGCTTCAACAAAAAAACCCTGTCCGGTTATGAACAAGGTTTTGATATCAGGAAAAAGAAATACTATTGAGCAGGCAGCCCGGCGAATATGATGTAATAAACCGCCACATTTTTTGGCCTGGATTCGGAACTGTCGCCGGTTTCGGAGGATGGTTTGGAATGCAGGTCGCGTGGGGGGTGCCAGTCGTTCCCGCTGTGGGTTATCATAAACGAGCTGGTGTTCCATTCATTTGTGTTATGCGTGTGTTTTTTTAATGCATCGCCCTGGTAGGTGCCCACATTATTACCGGTAAGCCCGCCGGGGCTTTGCGCCTGGCGGCTGCCCGAGTCGGGGTCGCGGGAGTCAGCGGGCCTGTCTACTCCTCTTAAAAAAACGCCGCGCAGGTCGGGAACATTAAACCTGCTGGTATCGCCGCCATTAGAGTTCCCTATTGCTTTATGCAAATGCGGAAACTCGGTATGCAGGTATGATGTGCCATCGCAAGGCAGCCATCCTTGGGCACGCAGCCCCGCCATATTTTCTGTTAGGCCCATATAGGGCATTACCGTGCCAACCGGCAAATTGTTTATGGTTGCAGTTACGCTCGCTTCATTAGCTTGTATTGATGCATTATCCATAATATATATTTTTATCGTTAACAAATATAATAGCTATTGAGCAGGCAGCCCTGCAAAAATGATGTAATAAGCGGCCACGTTTATAGGCCTGGTCTCGTTACCACCTTCCTCGCTTGATGGAAAGTTATGGGCAGCATGAGGCGGGGTGAAATATCCGCCCAGGTTGGTGAGAACATCCGGGGTTGTATCCCAGGCCTTAGTTGTATGCATATGTTTTGCAAATTGGTGCCCTTGCAGTGTACCAACATTATTGCCGGTGTGCCCTCCGGGGTTCTGCTCTGTACGCTTGGCGGCATCCGGATCGCGCCCGGTGCCTTCATCACAGCCGCGCACAAACATTCCGCGCAAGTCGGGCACGTAGAAGGTAGAAGCGTTGCCGCCATAGGCGTTTTCAATGGCATCATAAAGCTGGCGCTGATCGGCGATGTTGTAGCATGTGCCATCGCATGGCAACCATCCGCGGTTAGCCATATCTGCTAAGTTTTTATGCAGCCCCATATAGGGCATTACCGTGCCAATTGGCGTATTATTTATAATTGCTGTAACTTCTGCGGTGGCTTCTTTTGCGCCGGT
>NZ_CAMLOV010000239.1 GCF_946481715.1 uncultured Mucilaginibacter sp.
CTTTAAAACATAATGCTGGTTGGCCGCCGATCCATTGCGGGTGAGTACCCTTAAGCCTCTTTCGGGGCTGTTTTTTCGGCAAACTGCATGTCTGATATCAACAGGTGCGGCTGCTCATTGCTCACATTGATATTTTGCGGCATAAAATAATTAAAGCCATAAATGCCCCCGAAATACAGCATTCCTGCCTTGTCCTTCCACACCGCGTTATCGCTAAACTCATCGCTCTGTAGCCCGTCCGATTCTTTGTAATGTACTATTTTGAGGCTTTGCGGGTTTATTTTAGCTAAGCCTTTGTTGGTACTCATCCAGATGTTGTTTTGATTATCATCACTAATGGCATGGATGGTGTTGTTAGGCAAACCATTGCCGGTGTTTAGCTTATTAAACACTGGTTTGGCTGATGCGGCTGCTTCGCCTTCGCTTATCCAGTTTAGCCCAAAACTGGTACCTACCCAAAGCCTTTGCGCCTTATCCATATAAAGCGACAAAACATCGTTATTAGATAAGCTTCCTTCGTAAGAAAATGCCTTGAAGGTTTTAAAGGTTTTGGTTGCCTTATCAAAAACGCTTAACCCTCCATAACGGCAGCCTATCCAAATGCGGCTGCCGGCACCCCGCGCAAGCGTGTATATCACATCATTGGCAATTCCGTTGTTGTTGCCTGTGTAACGGTAGGTTTGCAGGTAACTTATTTTTACCTGGCCGTTTCCGTTTTGTTCCAACTTTAAATGTACCAACCCCGCCTCGTTCAGCCCAAGCCAAACAGAGCCATCCGCATCCGGCAACACACAATGTACCGACCCAAAGGAGGGGTAAGCTTTACTGTTTATGATCTCGCTCCAACGGATAAAGTTTTTCCGTTTCAAGTCATAAACGGTAATACCCTCCGCATCCGATCCGATGTAAGCCAATCCATCCTGGCCTTTTTCAATAGCATAAACGCAATTATCTAACAAATCCACATTGGTGTGGAACGTTTTGATGGCCGAGAAGGACACATTTTTGCTGCCCCAATCTTTTATGGTGATAATACCGTTGCCTTTGGTTCCTATCCAAAGTTCGCCGTTGATATCTGAGAAGGCCCTCACCGGGATATGGAACGATTGCCCGTTAGGCTGCTTTTGCACAATGCCAAAGTAATTCTCTTTTTTGGCAACCTTCATTACACCATTGCCATCGGTACCAAACCAAAGCAGGCTGGTGGCATCGTTCATTAACGAGGTAATGCGCACGTTTTGCAGGACAGGGATTTGCGCAGCTATCACCTGGGCAGGTTTAAACTGCTCATCGTACTCCCCAATGCCTTTAGATGCCCAGGCAAACACATAGTGGTTTTTAAAAAAACCCATTGAGCGCACCTCATGCGGCAGCGCGGCTAATTGCTGTGGCTTGTATTGCTCATCAATGGCGTTGAGTTCGCCGCTTTTGGTGGTATAAAAGATGCGATGGTTGGTGTAGAAAACGTTATCGATATTTTGTACCGATTTAAATTGCTTTACCGCTTCAAAGCCGCCTGATGTGCGTTTAAATGCCTCCAGTATGCCGTTATCTTTTAGTAGCCAAAGGTTATCCTGCTCGTCAAACAAAATTTTAACCAGCATAAAATCCTTTAGCCCCTTGATATTTATTTTGTCGAAAGCATCTTTTTGCCGGTTGTAATGATAGAGTTGTGAGCTGTTTTTATTGGCAGCAAAAACTTCGTTGTGGCTGTCTATGGCTACGGTAAACCCGCTTGATTTTACCTTATCGGCATTGTAAAAGTAATTGCTGAAATCACCGGTATTTTTATTGAATTTGCTTAGCCCCTGCACCGTGCCTATCCAAATATTACGGTCTTTATCGCCCTCAATCTGGTATATCACATTACTGGCTATAGCATTTTTATTGCCAGCCTTTTCGTAATTAAATACGTGGATGTTGGTGCCATCGTAATAGTTAAGCCCGTCCCAGGTGCCAAACCAAATAATATTATCGCTATCCTGGTATATAGCGTTGATGCAGCTATTGGATAAGCCGCTGCTATTGTCTATTTGCTGAACCGTGAATTGCGCTCTGCACACATTTGCGCATAACGCAAAACACAGCAATACCATTAAAGCCAGTAAATACCTCATACCACCCGGAATTATGAATTTAAGCAGATGCTCCGCCGATAGGAGTAACTGCCAACCAGTTTATAATTGTATACCAAAGCTAACTTTATGAGCTGTAATAAAGTAATACTATTTTAACATATGGCTATACTTCGCGGGAATAACAGGCTTTTACGGCCTTTGAGACGACATTTTTACAATACGACATTTGCTGATATAATTTATTGAGCTTGGGCCAGTGAGCGTTTTATAAAACAAGAAAGGGCGGATTTACACCCGCCCGATCAACCAATTTAACTAACTTATTTTTTACCAGCCCGGCATTTTATCCAGGTTTACCACCCTTGGCGAGGCATACAATGCTTTAATATTAGCGTCGGTATTACCCGAGAAAGTCAATTCCGACCAGCTCATGAAGAACGTCCAGCGGGGTTGGGCAGCCAGTTCATCAGCCGTTGGCAGCTTCTCGCACTCACCAATGGCAATGGGTTTACCGGCTGCAGCGGCTACCATAATATCGTATTTGGCTTTGGTGTAGCCGCTGCCATCGTATACATCCAGTGCAGCCACATCCCAGTAAGCATCGGCGGGCTTGTAGGTTGATGCATCGCTGCCCAGTGTACCAAAATCCTGTATATCCCAAACCCAAATAAGGTTGGTAAGCCCTTTTGTTTTGGTCATATAATCGTGCAGTTGCTCGTACAATTTGCGGGTACCGTTGGCACCGGGGCGGCCGCCCCACCAAAATGCGCCCTGGTTCATCTCGTGGTAGGGGCGCCACAGTACTTCTACATTTTTATCCTTCAGTTGTTGCAGGTAAACACATATCTCATCAACCAGGGCTTTCCATTTGGTGTTTATCGGGCCGCCGTCGGTTAATAGTTCGGTCCATTGTGCATCGGTTAGTTTGCTTTGCACCCCTGTTGCATCAAAGCCGCAAGGCTCGGCAAGCGCCGGGTTACACGAGTGCCACATAATGTTTACCAAAGCGCCTTTTTTATACTGCGCAACGGCTTCGTCTGTCATTACCTGGCGGTTCATGATATTATCTGCCTGGAACAGGAAATCGCCGCTCCACAGCGCAGGGTACTTACCCGTAACGCTAAAGGCTTTGTTCGTCCAAACAGCGGGAGTGGAATTTGGCTCGCGGTTGTGAATGCCGCTCAGCACCTTTGTACCGGTTACACTGTACAGGTATTTAAGCGATTTAAATGGCGTATTGGGCACCACGGGCACAATTACCTCGGGCGCGGGTGGCGATTGTTTCACCTCTTTTTGGCAGGCGTAAAAGGCGAAGGCTATGCCCATAATGCCTATTGCCGATAGTATTGCTTTCTTTTTCATAGATAACGATTGGATGTACCGTATTACCGGCTGTTTTTTTAACATACCCGCAAGCGTTGCCGCAGGCACTTTTTTATTACTGATATGCAGGGTATTAACCATCAGGTGTGGGTATAAACAGCGGGCATAACCATTACGCCCGCTGTCATAAATTTACTATTGTTTCTTAACGTCAACCCAAAGCTTGTATGGGCGTTTCACTATCTTATCGTAATCGCTGTAGATGTTGCCATAATCATCTGCACCGGCTATGGTAAAGGTGAATGCATTGTCGGTAATGGTTTTCTTTAACCCGTTACCCAGGTCGCTGGTGCCCGCGCCATCAAAGGTGCACACCTTAGTGCTGCCATCTGCAAAAGTGAAGGTGATGGTGTTGTTAGAATAATTGTGCAGCCATTTGCCGGTACCTTTAGGGATAACGCGGTATTTGCCGTTCACATCGGTAACCGGATTTTTAGCGAAGGTGAAATCGGCATAAGCACCATCGGCACCCGCTGCGTTCATTACCTCGCCCTGGGTATTGCCATCGGCGGTGATGCCGGTATAGGTAAAGGTGAGCGTATTATCATACTCTGCACCGGGCCCGTTTGCCGGCCAAACAGATTTTGATGCCATATTGAACACCGATCCACCGCCATACTGCGGGCCTGTACCGCCATAAAGGGTATAATCCTGTATGGTAAAAGTGCCCAACAAAGCTTCGGTAAATGGTTGGATAACCACCGTCCATTCGCGGGTTTCGCCGGTTTGGGATGTTACGGTGTATTTGGCCTGGTTGCTGCTGGCCGCAAAATCTACCGCCTGGCCGGATGCCGGGGTAACCGTTGATTTGTATGATGTTTGGATATTCGGCTTTACGGCATTAAATTTTGTGCCCGCCTGCAATAACACGCGCACGGTAACCGTAGCGTTTGGCCTATCAACCACTGCAGGGCCAACCTGCACCAGCCCGTCGCCAAGGCTTATGGCCTCTATGGCTCGTTCATGGCTTTTTATACCTGCCGCAGGATCTTTTTTACAGGCCGCAAACAGTAGCAGGGCCAGTATAAATATGTAATTTATGCGTTTCATTTTCATGGTTCTTTTAGTTGTTTAGATTTGGGTTCCTGTCAACTTCCGATTGCGGGATGGGGAAAAAGTAAGGGTCGCCGCTTACGCTTTTGCCGTATTTGGTTACCAGAATGTTTTCGATATTGTGGGTACGGCGCAAATCGAAAAGGCGCTGCCCTTCAAAACATAACTCCCAAGAGCGTTCCTGCAAAACCGCGTCCCTGAATTGCTGTACCGTTAAGCCCGGCGGCAAATCGCCAAGCCCGGCGCGCGTACGGATGGCTTTCACCGCTGCGTAACCTTCGGTAGTTGGGCCGCTTGCTTCTGCATAAACCAACAGTACATCCGAGTAGCGGAGTATGGGCGTATTGCAACTGGTTTGGTCGCCCGCCTGCCAGCCCGAATCGTTGTATTTATTGCTGAACGGGCGGGTATAAGAGTCGTTAATATTCAAAACTTGCGTAGGGCCTGTACCCGAGTTGCCGCCATTAACATCGCTGATGGTGGAGATGATGAGCTGCGTTTTGCGCTTATCGTTTGCATCAAAGCTGTTGTACAGGGCAGATTCTGTCAGGAACTCGTTAAAACCACCCGGCACAAAAACGCCATTGGGCAGCCTGAAATTCAGGTTCGGCATAAACATTTTTGGCAACTTGGAGTACAAGCCTTCATTGGTACCTGTGCGGTCTGCACTGGCATCCCAAAGGTGCTCGGGGCCGGCTTTCTTATTTACGTCATAGATGGCAACCAAATCAGGGTCTAAACCATAGGCCGTTTGCTGGTTAATCACCATGCCCGAAAATTCCTTCGCCTTCGCGTACATCTCATCGGCATTGGTTACAAAATCGTAGCCGGGAGAAGATGTTGCCTTGCCCGATGCAAGGGTTAAATACACTTTGGATAGCAAGCCCCAGGCCCCTACCTGGTTTACACGGCCAAGGCGGCGGGTTTGGTCCATCATACCGGCAGCTTTGGTCAGGTCGGCAATAATCTGGGCGTAAATTGCCTGCATAGGCGATTTGGCCAAATTGGTTTTGCTTGGGTCGTCTACCGGTTCCAAATGCATGGGCACGGCACCAAACAGGCGCACTAAATTGAAGTAATGCAAAGCACGCAGGGTGTAAGCCTCACCCAATATTTCGTTTTTGGCGGCATCGCTTATTTTGGTAATGGCCGGCACGTAAGTGATAACCAAATTTGCGCGGTTAATGCCCACATAAGGTAATTGGAAACCCGGGCGCAGCGTTGCATTTGTTGATGTTGCTGATAGTTTATCCAGCAAAACATTGTCAGCGCTTTTGCCGGCGGCTATCTCAATATCTTCGGTTGGCGCCTCGGTAAGGGTGATAAAGTTACGCGAGTAATAATCCAGGTCGGGCAAAATGGAGTAAGCGTATATCAAGGCCGAGTTTGCATCCGCTTCGGTTTTATAAAAGTTATCGGTAGAAAGGAAGCCGTAGGGCTTCTCTTCCAGTTGTTTTTTACAGGCGGTAAAACCGGTTAAGGCTATAACCAGCGCTATATATTTTAATTTTTTCATGTTGTCTGCTCTTAAAAATTAGAAACTAACGTTTACGCCTAATGAGTAAGTCCGTGGTTTGCGGTAGTTGCCGCCAAACTGGCCATTCTCCTGTACCTCCGGGTCGAAACTTGGGTTAAACTTGGTGAAGGTGTACAGGTTGTTGCCCGAGAAATAAACCCGCAGGTTTGATACACCTTTAATGGTTTGCGGCTTAAGCGTGTAACTCAAATTCACGTTTTGGATACGCAGGAACGAACCACTCTCGATATACCAATCCGATGCATAATTCACCCGGGTGGAGTTTACGCTTGGGTAAAGATTAGTAGGGTTATCCGGCGTCCAGCGTTGCAGTTGTGCGCTCGGCGTAAACTTCGAGAAGTTGAAAACATCATTACCTTTTACGCCGTAAAGCTGGGCAGACAGGTCAAACCGGTTATATTTTAAACTGGTATTGAAGCTGTAAGTAAAATCGGGGTTAGGGTTACCGATGATGTATTTACCATTTTGGCCAACAGGCAGCGGGCCGCCAGCAATGTATTTCAGGTCGCCTGCTTTTTGTACGGTGCCATCAACCGGTGATGTACCGCCGGTTTGC
>NZ_CAMLOV010000240.1 GCF_946481715.1 uncultured Mucilaginibacter sp.
TTTTATTATAATCTAAAATATCGTTGATAAGCGTAAGCAGGCTTTGTGCCGAAAACTCCAGTATATCCAGGTTTTCGGTTTGTTCTTCGGTAGCCGTATCGCGCACGAGGCTGGCCATACCGATCACTGCGTTTAGCGGTGTCCGCAACTCGTGCGACATGGTAGAGAGAAAAACAGAGCGCGAATCTGCCAGCGCTTTAGTATCAGCAACAGTGGCCTGCAGCTGTTTATTTAATGCTTCCTTTTCCGCAACGTTATCTCTAAACGCACAATAGAACAGGTAATGCACCAAAACCATGGTGAAAAAGTTCATGAAAACTACTGTTTCAAAACCGGGTGAGGGCAGTTCTTCGGGGGTAACAGTGAGGTGCCAGTTTTGGCGGCTGGTGACCGATAAAAAATAGATGACCGGCGCTATAGCGAGTACACTATACAGCACCGCGTAACGGCTATTGATAAGGTAATAGCTTACAAACGTTACCATAAATACAAACTGTATAGTAACCAGGTTGATATTTTGCTGAAAGAAGAAGATGTTAGACCAGATACCAACTATGCCAAGTATTATCATTCCATGTGCAATTGCACCGATATGGAGCGGCTTGTACAGCAGGTATTTTGTAAGCCCAAAGTATAAGAATAATACAAACACCACCCGGTAAAGCTGCCTTTCCTGGATGGTTTGGTACACCATGGGTAGTATAACTAATATTTTAAGGATTGATAGCAACAGGATGGTGTATACTATTTTTAAGCGCGCCCTTTTCAGGCTATCGGGCTGCTGCGCCAATACCTTTTTTAGCGAGAAATTGAAAAAAGGTATAGGATCGTCCATTGGCATCAATCAAGGCAATTAGGGTATGCGTTAATTTGAAAGCTAATTTATTAAAAAATATTTAATAAAAATTCCAAATAGTGGGTAACCAACGTAGTTGTTACATTGGGTTATGCAAATTTTTGTCGTAATTAATTATTTATACTACAAATCATCAAAAATAGTTACAGCCAAATATATGTTGCCCGTATATGGCTTGACTGTTACAAACGGAAGCAAGGTGTTTCACTTTTTGTGTGGAACACCCTATTTTTACAAATAATTGCATATCAACCGATTGCATTTTTTCGTGGAACACTTTGGAACACCCCTGTTATTTAGATAACAACCGCAATAATCTGTATACTAATTAGTTAAACAAACAAGGCTTCGGCAGAAAAATTACACTGAAACACCTAAAGTGGAACACCTGCGGCTTTGCTTTCCACGGCATAGTTACATCATTTTCTCCTTCATATCGGCTACTATTCGTTTCACAAAAGCGTCCTTATTCTGCTTTAATAGTTTGATATAAGCATCACCTGCCGATTGTACCGGCAAATACGCGTGGGCCCAAAGCATCAGCTCTACCAGTGCGGGTAACAGATCGATTCCCTTGTGGGTTAGGCGGTAAAGTATTTTGGCTTTGCTATCCGGGTGATCGGCCTTGGTTAATATGCCGGCAGCCTCCAGCCTGGCCAACCTGCTGGCCAGCACATTGGTTGCTATCCCCGGGTTCGATTTCAGGAGTTCGTTATAGGTGTTGCGGTCGTTCATGATCATATCCCAGATGATCACCAGCGACCACCTGTCGCCGATAATATCCAGCGCAGCGCTTACGGGGCTACCCGCCCGTTGTTCAATTTCCTTCACCACACAAAAATGCAAAAACAACTTGCAAATAACAAGTTAATATTCGTAGGTTTGTTATATCATTATCAATTAAATATAACGATTATGCTTACCGCCATCAACCCGAAACTGCCCATGCGCAATAAAGCCATTACGCACGATTTTTATATCAACAAGCTGGGTTTTAAACAGTTCGGTGGCGATTATGATGGCTACCTGATGGTTGAAAAGGACAACATCCAGATCCACTTCTTCGAGTTTGCTGCCCTGGACCCAAAGGAAAACTACGGGCAAGTGTACCTCCGTACGGATGATATCGAATCCTTTTTCGAGTTTGTTAAAAAGCAGGGTGCCGTTTACCAGCCTTTAGCCTACAAGCCCTGGATGCAGCGCGAGTTTGCCATCCTGGACCCGGATAATAATCTACTGACCGTGGGGCAGAGCATGGCTTAGCCATCACCGCAATGTTCGAAAAGGCGCAAAAATGCCGTGGTTTTTCTGTGTTTTTCTTTGATTTTCTTTGGTGCATGTATCAAAAAAAAGCGCAAATCTTCGGAAAACTCAAATCGATCACATCACGCCGAATTATTTCGGCCCCACCCTCGCAACTATAAAAAATTAAAACGATGAGACATATAATTTTAATATTGTTCACTTGCCTAACGACAATAGCCCATGGCCAAAGCATCGACGAAAAAATCCAACGTATGCTTCATCCAAAACCGGGCGACCCTGATGTAAGTTTGGAGTTTATACGTTACGGCAAAAGCGCTATCCCCAATTTAATAAAAGTGATTGATGCTGATGGAAAAACCTTGATGGGATTCATGGATCCGCTCAGTTCAACAATTCCTGATGCCATGTATAATTCGGTAGGCATGCGGGCCGCCGAGGAAATTGAGTGGATATTGGCCGGCGAAAATGGAGCTAAAATAAAAACCGACAAAAAATTTAATGCTCGTTTATTTTATTACGGTTATATAGTACGTGACGCTGAAAAAGAGCAACTCAAGGCGATGGAAAACAAAGACATGAAAGTGATTAAAGATATTTATCTTAAATGGTGGGAACGCAATAAGCACAAAACCATCAATCAGCTTAGGAGTGATTGGAAAATGGGGAAGCGGCCATTATCGAAATCTGGTTTTATTTGGGTGTAGAACTCCCGCAATCTCCATTAGCGCTTGTCTCCGCAGGGTCTCTCGATAGAGGACCCTGCGGCACACGGATGCAATCAACCAACGATGAATAGCCTCAAAACCAACAGCCCTTGTGATCATTAAAGCTTACAGACGGCCGCTCGGTCCGCAGGGTCCTTTTCAAGAGACCCTGCGGAGACATCTGTAGGGCGGCTTACAAGGTGGTTAAGCATCGTGGCTACTTTTATGATGGGGTCCTGAAACAAGTTCAGGATGACGGTTTGGGCGGACTTGTGTTATCGCCAAACGATCACTAAAAACCCCCACTACTGACACACCAGTGTCACCACTTCTCACCCCGCTTATGGGTATCTTGCATCATAATCAAAATTTTCATGAGCAATAAACACACGGACGAACCCTTATTTGTACGCCCGCCGGAGATCGAACTGATCCGTTCGCTGGCGCGGGGCGTAAAACTTACTGCCAAACAGCGCAAACTATTACAGCAACAGGAGGAACGCGCCATCACCTGCGACGAGGCCTTCATCATCAAAAAAGCCGACGACTGGCTCTGGCTGCCCCCCGATGAAAACCCTATAGGCGATACGCTTTTTGGCGACCTGTGGCTTAAAGGCGAACTGTGCATCCTTTTTGCCGATACCAATGCGGGCAAATCTATCCTCGGCGTGCAAATAGGCGATGCCATCAGTCGCGGCGAGGCTGTGGGCGATATGCTGGTACAGCAGCAGCCCGAACCGGTGCTGTATTTCGATTTTGAGCTGAGCGCCGCGCAGTTTGCCAAACGCTACACCGGCCCCGATGGGGAACTTTACCCCTTCTCGCCAAATTTTTACCGGGTTATCATCAACCCCGCCGCCAGCCGCGAGCGCAAATTTGCCAGCTATCACGATTACCTCATCAACTCTTTCGAGAATATCATCGTCAGCACCAAGTCGCGCACCATTATTATTGATAATATTACCGCTCTGCGCAGCAGTACCGAGAGCACCGCCGCCGCCGTGCAACTGATGCGCAGCCTCAACACCGTTAAAACCCGCTGGGGCGTATCCATATTGGTGCTGGCGCATACGCCCAAGCGCAACCCCGCACGCCCCATTACCCGCAACGACTTGCAGGGCAGCAAAATGCTGATGAACTTTGCCGACAGCGCCTTTGCCATTGGCGAAAGCCAGCGCAGCCCGGGCTTGCGCTACCTAAAGCAAATAAAGCAGCGCAGCAGCGGGCCAGCCTTTAGCGCAGGCATGGTAAAGCTTTGCCGTATTGTAAAACAGGGCAGCTCCCTCCACTTCGCGTTTGAAGGCCAGGGCAGCGAAGCCCCTCACCTGCTTAGCCCAACCATGCGGCAGCGCAAAGCCACCGATGAGCAGATCCTCCGCCTCCACGCCGAAGGGCATAGCGTACGGCAAATAGCGGGCGAATTGGATTTGGCTACGAGTAGTGTGTTTAGGGTGATAAAAAGGGTGGAGAAGGTGGGGGTATGATGGGTTGTTTTTCTGTAGCTTGTTGCACACGAATATCGCACCTGCTTTGGGCTGCTCTATACACTCACGCGAGGGGGAGTGCACCCCACTGGTTAGATGCGCCGCATTTCGTAGAGACCTTTGAAATTAATGCCACCAGTCGTGAACACAAAAACGGTAACCATCTTCGTTACATGCATAAATTTCGGTTGATTTGATGTCAGTAAAGGACGACCCAGTGAGGTAATGTATTTTGTTGTTTTCGCTTTGATATCTGTAAGGACAGCTCGTTACATCTTGACCAAGCGATTGAAAAAAAAGCTTTTCAAATTTGTCTGAATTCGGAAATATTCTCAGTGATATTCTTGATAATCTATTATCTTTAAAATAATAAACAATATAAGTGTCATCAGTCACCATTTCTCGTAAACCAGCGTTTTGAAGATACGAATAAATCTCATTGCGGAGTTTTGAATCTTTGAGGTAATACCAGCAATACTTAATATTCTGTCCGGCGCATTCAATTGCATCGGCGAGGTTTGAATAAGCGATGTCATTTCTGTGAAATTCTCCTAATTCAAATGATAACACGTCGCCAATGGAGCTACCAAAGTCCATTTTATATAACAACGATTTGATATTAAAGTTAAACGTTGCGTCATCATTCGGATGCGCATCTCTGAACCCGTTTGTAAAGGCATCTATCCGATCCGACTGGGCGGGATAATTTCCTTCTACAGGTATTGGACATTTTAATTTGACCAAAGCTACGGCATCAGCGAGTCTTAGTCCCAACCTGGCGATCACATTACCGGCGTACTTATCGGCTTGTAACTCATCAAGAGGTTGCGAGTTACCTGTGGAGAAAATATTAAAGTTCAAAAAATGGCCTATTTCGTGTGCCAATACAGCAATTTTATAGGTTTCACTGTTGAGATTCGAAAAAAAATTGGGATTATAGATTATAATTCGTTCATGAGCATCATTAGTTGTCGAGTAGGCATTGGCAACTAAACCTTGTTTTACCACAAAATCTTGATTTATGCCTGTGGCGACGCAAATTCTTTTCACATACTCCAAAGCTTCATTTGAGGGGTCTGAGACTTCTACTTGATGGGGCTCCTCTGAATGAATAAAGCCACAACCATGATGATCGAGGACTATAACATTTTGTGCCTTGGAGTTTTTCAAAAACGATGCGACTAATAAGACAGCGATTAAGATTTTTTTCATAAAACAATTATTGAGTTTAGGCGCATGTTAACAAGTTTTCAATTAACTGGAATACTCGTTGTCAAGCGAGATATCTGCTCCTTTTTTGCGTTCATTACTGAATCAGCTTTACTATCGGACCAACCTCTGCCTATCTTAATGCTTAAAATGTCATTGCTTTGGGAAAGGTATTCCTCAAGCTCTTTAATTTTTGCTTCTAACTTTGTCTTAGCATCCCTATTAACAGGCAAGTTGATTCTTTCATAATTCAAGTATTCAAATATTAAGAAATTTTTATAAGCCGTAAGAATGTCTCCTTGTTTAAGTTTTTGCTGGGCTATTAGATAATTACCGTCATTAAGCGGTTTTACTTGTGCAGAGCAAAAGCCGCAACTAATCACCATGCTCAGGACTAAAAATACTTTCTTCATATAACGTCCTCTGTTAGTTATTTAAATTCAATAATGCTATCGGGTTTAGGAGCATCACGTTTTGAGCTATCCTGTCTGGTAACACCGCCCCTTTTTGTTTGGTTAAGTTCAGCAGTGGAAAATCCTTTAAATACAATCATACCGATAACTATCGACCCGAAAAGAACGAAGTAAGTACCTGGTGCAGCCTTGCGGACGATTAATTTATAATCGTTAAAAGAGCCTTCAACGTCGCCACTTTCATTAAAAACACCTTTAATGAAAAGCATATATCCCAGAAAGACAATGACGAGTCCTACTATAAGGCAGGCGATTTTATACCAGAAAACTAACTCCATGTGTGTTAAGGTTATTTAGTGATTAAATTTATTCATATTCACTTGAAAAATCAAAAAAATTATATCAATAAATAAGATTTTGTTCCCGCAAAGCCACCGACGAGCAGATCCTCCGCCTCCACGCCGAAGGCCACAGCGTACGGCAAATAGCCAACCAACTGGATTGTGCGGCGAGTAGTGTGTTTAGGGTGATAAAAAGGGTGGAGAAGGTGGGGGTGTG
>NZ_CAMLOV010000241.1 GCF_946481715.1 uncultured Mucilaginibacter sp.
CCAGTTTACCCAAAGTACGTACTGGTTTGGCAGTGGTAAGGTAAAGTAAGCTAACCATGGGCGGCCCATGTGCGCCACAATGTAAGTGGCCGCGCAAATTACCGCGAAGATGGTCATCGCCTCGGCGGAGCGGTTGATGGAGTTACGCCAATTTTGACGGAATATTAATAGTACAGCCGAGATAAGCGTTCCGGCGTGGCCAATACCTACCCACCATACAAAGCCGGTGATATCCCAGGCCCAACCTACTGTTTTGTTTAAGCCCCATGCACCTAAGCCGAACCAAAAGGTGTAGCTGATAGATACAACCCATAATAACGAGCCCAGCGATGCAACGGTAAAACCGATCCACCAGGCTTTATTAGGTTTATTTTCTACAGGGTTTAGTACATCGTTAGTGATCTGGGCATAGGTGATACCTTTGCCCGTAATTAACGGTTCCCTGATTATTGATTCGTTGTGAGATGCCATATATTATAAATCTCTTGTAATAATTAAGCCTGTAATTCTGATAATGTGTTCCTTACTTTTACCTGGTAGCCAATGCCCGGTTGTACGTTCAGTTCTTCCAGTACGTAGTAAGTCCTTTCGCTCTTCAAAGCTTTTGAAACTTCAGAGTTAGGATCATTCCTGTTACCGAAAACGATAGCGTTTGCAGAGCATGTTTGCTGGCAGGCAACTTTCACCTCACCATCAGCTAATGGCCGTTTCTCGATCTTCGCCTTCAACTTACCGGCTTGTATACGTTGCACGCACATCGAGCATTTTTCCATTACCCCACGGAAACGGGTGGTAACATCTGGGTTTAATACTAATTGTGTGTGCTCATTGCTCAGGTAGTTATCAAAGCGGCTGTCGTTCCAGTAGTTAAACCAGTTAAAGCGGCGCACTTTGTAAGGGCAGTTGTTTGCACAGTAACGGGTACCAACGCAACGGTTGTACGCCATCATGTTTAACCCTTCTGATGAGTGCGTGGTAGCTAATACCGGGCATACGGTTTCGCAAGGTGCGTGGTCGCAGTGCTGGCAAAGCATTGGTTGGTGCACAACCGATACATTTTCAAAATCGGTAAGGTGGTCTATTTCTTTTTCTCTGGTTACGTTAAGTTCGCCTTTACCATTATCGTAGCTATAGTAGCGGTCGATACGGATCCAGTGCATTTCGCGGCGGCGGCCAACTTCGTCTTTACCTACAACCGGGATGTTGTTTTCTGCGCTACATGCTACAACGCAAGCGCCGCAACCTGTACAGGCGTTAAGGTCGATAGCCATAACCCAATCGTAGATCGGTTTCTCGTGCTTAGAATTCTCCCAAAGATCGTATGGTTTTTCCTCCTCGCCTTCCTTGCCGCTGCCTGCTGCCGGGTTCTTTTTATATTCGGTGAAGGTAGCTTCGCGGATAACATTACGCCCCTCGAAAGAGTGGTGCGTTTGTGTTTGCGAAAGCGGGAATATATCTGATGTTGATTTTACCGAAACTGCCGATGTGGTTTGGAATGTACCGTTAAGCAGGTTGTAAAATGGATAAGCATTTTTACCTACATTATTACCAACAAGGCCTGCTGCTGTACGGCCGTAACCTACGGCAACCGATACGGTACCTACTGCCTGGCCTGGCTGTGATAATACCGGTAATGTTACCGAGTAGCCTTTGCCATTGTCTATCGTTACCACCTGGAACTCATCAAGCCCAAGTTTTTTGATATCCGTTGGCGACATAGCCGCAAAGTTATCCCATGTTACTTTAGAAACCGGGTCTGGCAATTCCTGCAACCATGGGTTGTTGGCTTTTTTACCATCGCGCATTGCCGGTGTTTGATACACCTGTAATTCGTAGTTATCGCCGGTTGCGGCTACTTTGCCACTGTTGGTTACAATAGTTTGTGCAACTGCATTAAGGTCTTGTGCAAAAGAATACGTTCCAACTGCTGCTGCCGGGGCATTTATAAAACCTTTTTGCAACAGGGCCTCCCAGCCAGCTTGGCCTGCTAAGCCGCCTTTAGCTAACAGGTTCTTATCCCAGTTATTCCTTAAGTAGGTGTAGTAGGTTTTTACGGCGTTATCGCTCCATATCAACAGGCTTTCTTCGGCCTGGCGGGTGCTGTTAACCGGGTTAATGGTTGGTTGTACTACAGTATAATAGCCTTCCACAGCGCTATCATCGCCCCAGGCCTCTAAATAGTGGTGGTTTGGCGCAACAGCGTTACATAGTGCAGCGGTTTCGTCGGTTTTATCAGAGAACGTTACTTTAAGGCGAACCTTTTTAAGCGCTGCCTCAATATCTTTTGCGATATAGTAATCGTAAGCAGGGTTTGCATCCAGGAAGAACACTGCATCTACTAAACCAGCTTTAGCATCGGCTACAAACTGTGTCCAGTCGGTATCGTTACCAGCATACTGGCGTGATGGGTTATCCAAATCGATAGTAGTACCATAGCTGCCCAACAGGGAGTTGATAGCGTTTACTAAGGTTTGTACCGATACATCGTTTGAGCCGGCTACCACTAATGCTTTACCTTTTGCTGCTACTAATTCTTTAGCAACTATAGCTATGGCTTTATCGGCATTGGCATTGCTTAATTTTTTTGTGCCCGGTAAAGTTGTGCCGGATATAGCGTTGTATAAATTAATGATCGCCAAGCCCTCTTCAGAAGGTTTAATGCCTATACGCACATCAGCATTGGTACCTGTCATGCTCATCCCGCTTTCGAACTGGATGTGGCGCGACATTTTCTTTGCTTCCAGGGATTTGCTGTTCCTGTTTTGTACGTATTGGGTGGTAAATTCTTCGCCGGAGATCCAGGTGCCTAAGAAATCGGCACCGAAGCTTACAATTACATCTGCCTTATCAAACTGGTAGTGTGGCAATACCGCTTTACCAAAGCTGTTTTTATTTGCCTGGATAATACCGGTGTACGATACTGCATCATAAGTAACATGGCTTGCAGTAGGGAAAGCCAAAATAAAATCAGCAATAACCGCTAATGTAGATGGGCTGTGTATGGTTGAAGTAACAAGGGCTATTTTTTTACCGCCTGCTTTTACAGCTGTAAGTTCGTCTTTAACAAATTTATCAAGTTGCGGCCAGCCGGTAGGGTTGCCATTAAGCATCGGGTTCTGCACACGGCTGTTGTCATACAGTTCTAATACTGATGCCTGTGCCTGCGCGCTTAAGCCACCTTTTGATAAAAGGTCGCCTGGGTTACCCTCAACCTTAATAGGCCTGCCTTCGCGCGTTTTTACCAGTATGGCGCTACCTTCATATGTAGATGAGTAGTAGTTGGCTATGCCCGGGGTAATTTCTTCGGGTTTAATTAAGTAGGGAATAGATTTGTGTACAGGCACTTTTTGGCAAGCAGCCAAAGTAACTGCACCAACGCCAAAGCCAAGAGCCTTTAAAAAGTCGCGGCGAGGCGTTTTTGCTGATAATCCGCCCCCGCTTAAAACTTCTTCAATAGGGATGGGTTCCGCAAACTCGTGTCTATTTTTCTCAACAAATTCTGGGGTTCTGTTTAGTTCCTCTAAACCTTTCCAGTATTTTTTATTGCTATCCATTTAAGTTATATAAACTGTAATGCTAAGTTCTTAATCGTTTATTAATAATGGCACTTCGCGCACTCGATACCACCAAGAAGGGCAGGTGTAAGTTTTTCCCCTTTTTTGATCTTATCATGAGCGGCAAGTATCTTATCGTAATAGGCGTTGCCTTTAGCGTTCACCTCGGTGCGTTTGTGGCACTGTATACACCATTTCATGGTAAGCGGCGAGTATTGGTATACCTCCTGCATTTCCTGTATTTGGCCGTGGCAGGTTTGGCATTTAATGGCACCAACAACAGTGTGTTGCGAGTGGTTAAAGTAAGCCAGGTCGGGCAGGTTGTGTACACGTACCCACTCTATAGGGTGTGCTTTTGTGGTATCGTATTTCGCCGTTGCAGGGTCGTAACCCAAAGCATCATAAATTTTGTGTATCTCCGGCGATTCGGTTTTAACGGCCTTGTGGCAGTTCATACAAACGTTTAACGATGGTATAGAAGCGTTTTTAGATTTAAACGCACCGGTGTGGCAATACTGGCACTCAATTTTCATGGCGCCTGCATGCAGCTTATGCGAATATTTGATCGGTTGTACCGGTTGGTAACCTGTGTGCACATTGGTATTCCACATGGTAACCCAGCTCCAGCTGCCCATGGCAATGGTACCGCACACCACGATAAAAAATACCAGTTTTTTATTCTTAAGCGCTTTTTTAACAACCGCTAATTTGTCGCCTTTTACTTTTTCCTCAGCCTCTTCTTCCTCTAAAAGCAAGCCTTTGTTATTTAACAACAAGCGCTCGAGCGTTGCAATAACCTTGTTTAAAACAAGTATTACTATAAACGCTATAACAATAACGCCTATTAAGCCAAAGATAACCAGGTTGCTTGGGCCAGATTCTGCAGCAGGATCACCTGTTACCGGTGTCTTTGCCTTGTCATCCTGGATTTTTTTCCAGTCGGCACGTACGTAAGCTATAACGTTAGCAACATCGGCATCGGTCAGTTCGGCAAAAACCGTCATACCAGCCTGGTTGTACTCGTTATAAATTTTTAATGCCTTAGGGTTTTTTGCGGCAATTAATGCCTGGTTGTTCTGGATCCACTTGGTCAGGTAAGCATCATCGGTTTCGGCTGTAAGCTGAGGGCCTAATGCAGGGCCAACCGCACGGCTTTCCACTTTGTGGCAGGCTGTACATTTGGCTTTAAATATAGCTTCGCCTTTTGCGGCATCAGCCTGGGCATTTGCAGTGAGCCCGCAAAGCGCCATACCCGCAACCAGTAAAACCGACTTTGAGAACTGTTTAAGAATCAATGAGATATTTCTCATAAAGTGTATTTATGCTAAATAGTTATGTAGTTAATGTGATAAACTGACGTAAAGAAGTATGTTTTACCCGCTTTTTCAGCCACAAAAGTAAAATTTATTAAGGTATAGCTGACAAATTAGTGACAGTAATTCCTAATTTATAATCGTTCTAAACAAATGTAAAAAGCCCTTTATTGCCTAAAAAAGGGCTTTTTTAACCATTGCTTAAAAAAAGCGGTCAAATTATTTTTTGATTTTTTTCAAAAAAATAATTATTGTTTCAATATCCATGCAAAAATAAGCGGTGCAACAATTGTTGCATCACTTTCTACTATGAATTTTGGTGTATTGATATCCAGCTTACCCCAGGTTATCTTTTCGTTTGGCACAGCGCCTGAATATGAGCCATATGAGGTGGTAGAATCGGATATCTGGCAAAAGTAACTCCAGAATGGTATCTCGGGCATCTCCATATCCTGGTACAGCATAGGCACCACACAAATCGGGAAATCGCCGGCAATGCCGCCGCCTATCTGGAAGAAACCGATACCTTTCCCGGTTGAGTTTTCGGGGTACCAGCCGGCCAGCCAGGCCATGTATTCTATACCGCTTTTCATGGTAGTAGCCTTTACTTCTCCCTTAATAACGTATGAAGCGAAGATATTACCCATGGTAGAATCTTCCCACCCCGGTACTACAATAGGCAGGTTTTTTTCTGCCGCTGCCAGCATCCAGGAGTTTTTAGGGTCTATTTCGTAGTATTGCTCCAACTCGCCGCTCAATAGTATTTTGTACATAAATTCGTGTGGGAAATAACGCTCGCCTGCGGTATCTGCGTCCTTCCATATCTTGTAAATATGTTTTTGTAAGCGGCGGAAAGCCTCTTCTTCGGGGATGCAGGTATCGGTTACACGGTTGTAGTGGTTCTCTAACAAATCCCACTCGTCCTGCGGGCTCAGGTCGCGGTAGTTGGGTACCCGTTTGTAATGCGAGTGTGCTACCAGGTTCATGATATCCTCCTCCAGGTTGGCACCGGTACAGCTGATAATGTCTATTTTGCCCTGGCGTATCATTTCGGCAAGCGAAATGCCCAGTTCGGCAGTACTCATGGCACCACCCAGGGTAACCATCATTTTGCCGCCTTCGGTAAGGTGGGTTTCATAGCCTTTGGCCGCATCCATTAATGCTGCTGCATTAAAATGCAGGTAATTTCTTTCGATAAATTGCGATATAGGGCCTCTTTCTGTGCTCATATTTATTTATGCTGATTATTTCGCAAAAGTAGGTATTTTGAGGCTAACAGAATTTTAAATTGAAAATTGGGTAAAACAAATGCTTAAAACCTACCTTAGCATCACTACTACTTTATGAAAAAACTTGCCCTTATACTGCTTTTAACTGCCTTTTTACAGCCGGTTTTAGCGCAAAGCTTCCTGCCGAAGTTTATACGTAAGATGTATTTTGATAAAGACACTGCAAAAAAAAGCAGCTTTGTAATACTCCCGGTATTTAGTACTGCGCCCGAAACCGGTTTAGA
>NZ_CAMLOV010000242.1 GCF_946481715.1 uncultured Mucilaginibacter sp.
TGTACGCATCATCGTGCCCGGGGCGGCGGAAAAAGTTGCAAAACTTGCAGTTGGAGTGCAAACATTGGTGGTGTTTACGTTACGGTCTATCTGCCAGGTAACTTTGCCATGGGGCACCTGTATCTTGCGCAGCTCGTTAGCGGTGTACATGAGGTCAGCGGTGGAAGCGTTATGGTAGAGGTAAACCCCTTCATCCTGGCTCAAAAAATCGAAAGCTAAAGCGCGCTGCAACAGATCGGCTGTATTCATATACAAATATACGTGGTGGAAGGGAAAAGGTGAAAGCAGAAAGGTAAAAGGTTAAAGGTAAAAGATGAAAGGTGGTATTGGGTTGACAAAGGGCCGATTTATGTTTAGATTTGAGTAGGCCTATAACCAATGAAGAGACCCGTGTTTTCCCGAATTTATTTCCCCGGACTTATCAGTCTGGTGCTTTTGCCATTGATGTGCTATGGGTACTTTGCTTACCAAGCCGGGCTCAGCAAAATGTCGGGAATGGATGTTGCTTTTGCCGATGTGGATTTTTTTGAGCGGGTGAAATTTGATGTTAAAAATTTTGAAGCACGCAGCACGAAATTCGAAATTTCGGGAGATGCGAAAAACAATAGTGCTACCCTATCAAAACTCAAAATTTTATGCAACGACATTATCCGCAAGAACAAATATGGCGAAGGAGTAATGGTGACTATAAAAGACGACGCGGATTACCAGGATTTTGTTAACTTGATGGATGTAGGGCTTAGCACAAAAGTTTCATTCACTGCTTATCAAAATAAGGTATTTTACACATTGTTTAAACCGGTAAAAACAGAGTGGGGGCGGGTGCCCCATCCCATACACGACTATTTTGAAATCGTTTATAATCGTTCAGAACTACCTCTTTTAGCCACCATTTCGAGATTTTGGCCTTCCGCAATCGCATTTTTATTAATGATATTCTTCGCCATCCGAAGCAAACGCCGACGATTAGCTGCCGATATTTAACTATCCACGCTAACCTATCCTCCCCCTTACATAAAACTATCCGCTTCCCTGTATGCTTTTATCAGGGCCAGTTCGCCTTCTTTGCCTTTGCCGGCGTTGCCGTGTTCCATGCCCATTATGCCGCGGTAGCCTTTATCGTAAATGTGTTTAAATATGTTTTTGTAGTTCATTTCGCCGGTGCCGGGTTCATTACGGCCGGGGTTGTCGCCAATTTGGTAATAGCCTATTTCGTCGATGCATAAATTCAGTGTTGGGATGATGTTGCCCTGGTTGCGCTGTACGTGGTACATATCGTACAGTATTTTACAGTTTGGGCTGCCAACGGCCTTGCAAATTTCGTAGGCCTGGTCGGGCGTGCGGAGGAAAAGGTTTGGGTTATCGCTAAGGGGCTCTAACACCATCATAATGCCCTCAGGTTCCAAAATAGCGGTGCCTTTTTTAATGGCCTCTATTACATGCCCGGTTTGTACGCCAATGGGCAGCCAACGGTCAAAATCGCCGGGCACAACCGTTACCAGTTTACTATTAATACGTTTGGCTACTTCTACCGCCTGCCGGCACGATTTTACAAAATTATCTACATGCTCCTGCTTGCCCGAAGCCAGCATATTGCCGTCGTTGCTTAGCCCCGGCTGCACAAATACGCCCATGGCCATGCCAAGTTTTGCCAAAGTATCGCCTATCTTTTTCTGCTGTTCTACCGGGCGGCCGCTCATGCCGTTATCCTCTATAGCGCGGAAACCCTGCTCGTAAGCAAACTTTATCTGGTCCACAAAATCATTGCCGGCGTGGTTTTTAAACATACCATCGTGTATGCCATAATTAAGGTTGAAGGGTTTGCCCGCGGCGGATGAAGTATTTTTAGGGGATGCAGCAGCATTTACAATACCGCCTGTAAGTAAAGCACTGCCGGCCAGCATGGAGCTTTGCACAAAGTTTCTGCGTTTCATATATAGGGTTATTTGGTGCAGGCAAGATAGGGGAAAATTGTCGGGATGGCAAAGAGGAAGCCCTAATATCGAACACCGAATGTCCAATGTCGAATACCGAAGTTTTAAAATTCGATATTCATTATTCGAAATTCTGTGTTCGGCATTTTTTCCGCTACTCAAACACCCTCACCGTTTTCATATACCTGCCTACGTAATAGCTATTCATCGGCGTTTCTGTAACGCCCAGGTTATCGTGGCCCGATGTGGAGTGGATAAACCGCAATTCCTGACCGGGCGTGGCTAAAATGATGCCCATATGCCCCACTACGCGTATGGTGCTATCGGTACCGGTAAAAAGTACCAGGTCGCCGGTTTTGGCATCTTTCAGGTCCACCTCGCGGTGCATATAAGTAAAGCCAACCGAGGTGCGCGGAACGGCTATGCCAAAATGATTGAAAACGTAAGTGATAAAGCCCGAGCAGTCGAAACCGTCTGCCGGGGTGGTGCCGCCATATTTGTAGGGTACGCCGGTAAGCGTTTGGGCAAAGGTAACCAGTTCTAAAGGTGTGGTTTGCCCTGTTATTATCCGGGTGGTTTGCCCGGCGCTGTCGGGTTTTGGGGGCGGTATAATGCCCTCGGGCGTTTTCTTCACCGTATCCCCGGCGCTTGTTATTACGTAGGTTGGCTCTTCGGGGCCACCGCAACCCAACGCAGCCATCAATAACAGTATATACAAGGCCCCCTTTTTCATGTTTATACTACACAAAACCAACTGTTTAGTTTTAACGGCAAAAAGTAAAGGCATTTAAGCCGTTTTTTTGCTGCGCCGTGCTACTATCATTTAAGCGGCCGCTCATATCGCTGAATTTACCTGTCAACACTACATTTTTAGCGGATTTAGTAATTTAAACTGCAATATTTTTCTTTACTTGCGTATCAATTATCAACCAAATGAAACGCTACACGCTTACGCTCGACCTGCAGGATGATCCCGCGCTAATTGCCGAATATGAAAGCTACCACCAACAGGTATGGCCCGAAATTTTGCAAAGCATCACCGGCAGCGGGATAGAAAACATGGAAATATACCGCTACGCCAACCGCCTTTTTATGATTATGGAGGTGAACGACAGTTTCAGCTTTGAAGCTAAAGGCGCTGCAGATGCCGCTAACCCAAAAGTACAGGAGTGGGAGCAGTTGATGTGGAAATTCCAAAAGCCGCTACCCGGTGCAAAGCCCGGCGAGAAATGGATTTTGATGGATAAAATATTTCAGTTGTAATTTTATGCAGAGGATAGATTCGCACCAGCATTTTTGGAAGTTCGACCCGTTGCGGGATGCCTGGATAACCGATGACATGGCTGTAATTCAGCGCGATTTTTACCCGGCAGACCTGCACCCCGTGCTGGCTGCAAATGGCATAGATGCCTGCATAGCCGTGCAAGCCAGCCAAAGCGAAACGGAGACCGATTTTTTGGTACAATTAGCCACGCAAAACCCTTTTATAAAAGGCGTAGTAGGGTGGGTAGGCCTACAGGCAGATAACCTTGCCGAGCGCCTGCAGCATTATAAACAGTACAGCGTTGTAAAAGGCTTCCGCCACGTTTTACAAGCAGAGCCAGGCGAGTTTATGCTGGGCGAAAAATTTATGCGGGGTATTTCCCAATTGCACCAGTATGGCTTTACTTACGATGTTTTAATAACGCATAAGCAGTTAAGCTATGCCGAAAAACTGGTGGCAGCCTCCCCAAATCAAAAATTTGTGATAGATCACCTGGCCAAGCCTGCCATTAAAGCGCAGGAACTGGAGCCATGGGCCAGCGAGATACATGCCATTGCGCAGCACAAAAATGTGCTTTGCAAAGTAAGCGGCTTTTGCACCGAGGCCGATTGGGATAACTGGCAACCCGCAGATATTAAACCTTATTTGGATGTGGTTTTCGGAGCCTTTGGCCTGGATAGGCTGATGTTCGGGTCTGATTGGCCGGTATGCCTTGTTGCAGGTGGCTACGGCAAAACAATAGAATTTTTACAACAATATATGGCAGCATTTACCAAAACAGAACAGGATAAGTTTTGGGGCGGTAATGCGGCATTATTTTACAACTTATAAAAATGGATTTACAGCTTAAAGGCAAAGTAGTAATAGTAACCGGCGGCGCGCGCGGTATTGGTAAAGGCATAGTGGTATCGCTGGCCAACGAAGGCGCTATACCCTTCATCATTAGCCGCACCGAAGCGGAGAATTTAAAAACGGTAGCAGAAATAGAGCAGGCCGGTGGCAAAGCTTACCACACCGTTGCACAACTAAGCGACCCGCAAGCTTGCGAACGCGCCGTTGCAGAAGTAATTAAACAATGCGGCCGCATAGACGGGCTGGTGAACAATGCAGGCGAAAACGACGGCGTTGGGCTGCTAAACGGCAGTTACGAAAAGTTTGTGCAATCGCTCCACAAAAACCTGATACATTACTACATGGTGGCGCATTATGCCCTGCCCGAACTTATTAAATCGCAGGGGAGTATAGTTAATATTACTTCTAAAGTGGCCGATACAGGGCAGGGGAGTACATCTGCCTACGCTGCATCCAACGGTGGCCGCAACGCCCTTACGCGCGAATGGGCCGTAGAACTGCTACCGCATAATATCCGGGTAAATGCCGTGGCTGTTGCCGAGTGCTACACCCCGCTGTACGACCGATGGATAAAAACCCTGCCAAACCCCGAAGAAAAACTGGCATCCATCACTTCAAAAATACCCCTTGGTAAACGCATGACCACTATGGAAGAAATTGCTGATACGGTGGTGTTCCTGCTGTCGCCAAAATCGAGCCACACTACAGGGCAAATTACTTACGTAGATGGCGGGTACACGCATTTAGACAGATCGATAGGGTTACAGGATTAGCAACCTATCTATATTGGCCAGCTTTTTTTCCTGTAAAACGGTTTGGCCGTATTTGGTAAAGTATTTATGCCTTATCATCCAATTGAGGTTTAGCTCGCGCCATTCCTCGTCGGTATGTTTTTTGGGGAGCTTAGCTTCCCATTCCATGCGGAGGCGCAGGGCATAGTTAAGGTAATCATCTTTTGCCAAATGGAACATATCGGCATCGCACATTACCTGCTCAACTAAGTTTTGTGGCAGTTGCGGCATTTTGGTAGAAACGATGCAATCCATTACGCTGTTGATGATATCCTCATCGCAATTTTGCTGTTTCAAAAATGTGGCGGCAATAGCAATGCTGTTGTCCTCGTGCCCGGTGTAGGCATAACAATAGCCGGTATCATGAAACCAGGCCGCCAGCTTTACAATATCCATTTCCTTTTTATCAACCCCGCTGTTTCGGCCAATCTCCTCTGCAGCGTTAACCACATCCTGTGTATGCGCCAGGTTATGAAAATACATCCCTGCGGGGAGTTGGCTGCTGAGCAGCGAAGTTACAAAGGAAGAAGCACGCCTTATTAGTATTGCCGAAGCCATCACAATTGGTTTGTGCGATGGTAACCAACAATTCTGTAGGAATTTTGAATTATAAAACGCCCTTGTATATTTTTAGGCGATTATGACAGCGTAATTATTAAACCGCCTTCTTACGCCCCTCGTACCAATACCGCGCCAATACTATGGGGAGTGCCACGCACACAACCAGGATGGCCGCCCCGGTGGTAAGGCCTTTAAAGGTAAATTTGTTGATATCTATCTTCAGTTTGGTAACCGGCAATACCAGCAAATTCATAACAAACCAAATCAGCAGCCCATAAATAAAGGCAACCAAACCGGCGTTTTTACGCAGGAAGGCCTCGCGCGGGTAAAGGAAAAAGAAGAACGCCGTAAAAATTGCAGCTATTAAATAATGAAAGCCCAGCCCCATTAATGTAGCCCTGTCGCCTATCACATAAGCCTGTTCGCGGCCTATGGCAGCTGCGGCAATGTATCTAAATACCATCCTGGCCTGCCCGCCGGCAAGTATGTATACCGCTGCAAGCGCATCCAGCGTGCCTGCAATTAGCGCTGCTATAATGCCGGTTAGTAGCAAACCGGGTGTTTTTGTATTTGGCATTTAAAAATTGGTTAAAGGTTAGCGGTGTAAATATGCATATAAGGTATCGAAATACGGGTAGCGGTCCTTGTACAAAATGGTACAAGTTTATACATGGGGCTTAACAAACAAATTTTATTTATTTAATACAACCTTAACACAGGTGTTTATATGTTCGCCTTTGTTTTCCTGGAAAGCCCATAAACAACAAAAGCCCCCTCACACTCGCTGCTTGGGGGCTTTAACCTAAACCTTATCACAATAGTGGCGGATGCCACCAGTAATAGATACGCCGAAGTTATTAAATAGTATTTGATATCACCAAGTGTTTTAAACAACAACCTGCAAATTTAACATTTGCGATGCG
>NZ_CAMLOV010000243.1 GCF_946481715.1 uncultured Mucilaginibacter sp.
ACTTTGCCTGGCCAACCGCCGAAATTGCCGTAATGGGGGCCAAAGGCGCTGCCGAAATTATCTTTAAACGCGAGATCAGCACAGCTGAAGACCCGGAAGCGAAATGGCGCGAAAAAGAACAGCAGTACGCTGATATCTTCGCCAACCCCTATCGCGCCGCAGAGCGGGGCTTTATCGATGAAGTGATAGAACCCGCCGAAACCCGCATAAAACTCATACACGCATTTAAAATGCTGGAGAATAAAGTGGTAAACAATCCGAAGAAGAAGCACGGGAATATACCGTTGTAGGTTGAGATGGCAGCATAGAGATTAACCCATGTTTGAATTTACGCATAATACTAAGCAGTCCCTTATAAACGCGGGGTGGTATCCTGAACGTTACGTCAATATTGATTTTTACAAAGAGCGCCTTCTGGAAGATAATTATAAAATCTTCCAGAAAGTGGAACAATTCTTACATCAATATGGAGGAGTAAGCATAAAATTTCAACTCCTAAACGGAGCTGCGGATGTGTTACACTTCAATGCTGCAAAAGCAACTGGTGATGTAGACCCTTTATGGGCACAAGATGATTATTACAATCGTTTGGGAGGGAAGGAACTGTGCGTGATTGGCCAAGCCTATACAGATCACATGACGGTTATGATGGATGAGGGCGGAAACGTGTATGGAGGTTTTGATGACTATCTTGGTTTTGTTGCACGTAGCGGGGAAGAAGCTATTGAAGCTATATGTTCGCTAATACCCATTAAAGAAATAAAATAATGGCGTTGCCAACTCCGGGGCGAAATTGTTGATCGCAAAATAAAATCAATATGATACCTACCCAACACCAAAAAGCACTCGCCTTTAAAGCCCTACACCAGCGCAACGGTATATTTACGATCCCCAACCCATGGGATGCCGGCTCGGCACGGATACTGGCGAGCCTGGGCTTTGAAGCGCTCGCTACTACCAGCGCGGGACTGGCGTATTCATTAGCCAAGCCTGATGGCGAGGGCGTAGTTACGTTGCAGGAAGCATTGGCCAACAGTGAGGCTATTAGTGCGGCGGTTAACCTGCCAATTTCTGCCGACCTGGAGAATGGTTATGCCGATGATCCCGAAGAATGCGCAAAGGCTATACTGCTTGCTGCGAAAGCAGGCGTTGTGGGCGGTTCGATAGAAGATGCAACGGGCAAGGCAGATGCACCGATTTACCCTTTTGAATTATCGGTAGAACGCATCCGCGAAGCGGTTAAAGCTGCCGCGAGCTTGCCCTTTCCATTTATGCTTACCGCGAGGGCGGAGAATTTGATACACGGCGTTATCGATTTAAAGGATACTATAAAAAGGTTAGAGGCTTATGCCGAGGCAGGTGCCGACGTGCTTTTCGCCCCGGGGCTAAACTCTGCCGGGGATATTGCAACTGTTGTAAAAGCAGTTTCACCAAAGCCGGTTAATGTAGTAATGGGTTTATCGGGCGTGAGTTTTTCGCTTAACCAATTAGAAGACCTGGGTGTAAAAAGGGTAAGTTTGGGTTCGTCATTAGCGCGTGCAGCGTACGGAGCCCTCATAAATGCTGCATCAGAAATAAAAAATACCGACACCTTTCACTTTGCTAAGGGGATAATCGCGTACGCGGACTTGAATAAGCTATTGAAGTAAAGAAATTACCCAACCTGTTGCTGCGGGCTGTTCTGCTTAATTTCCTGCAATTCCAACTCGTAAGCACGCATGCGGGCGTGGAGGATGTCTACCTCGGTGCGCAGCATTTGTATTTCGGTGATGAGTTTGGCAGATTCGGGCTTGTGGATGTTTTTTTCGCCGGTGCCGAGGATGAGCCATTCGGGCGAGTATTTAAGCTGGAAACAAAGTTTGCGGATAAGGTAATAGCTAATGTCCTGTTTCTTATTGATCACCTTGCTGATGAAGCCCTGGTCTACCCCAATAGCATTTGCCAGTGCAAGCTGGCCGCCATGCTCCTTAACAATAACCTTTATCCGTTTTACAACTGCGTCGTCCGACATAATCTTCGGGTGCAATTATAGTAAAAAAGTTCATAGTTCATGGATGATGGTTCATAGTTGCTGAAAACTTCATAGCTGATGATTGATTGTGGCTTCCGCCATGAACGATCACCTATGAACTAAACCCACTCCTTCACTGCTTCGCTCAAATCATAAACTGGGACAGCTTTAATTTTGGCAGCTATAATGCCCGATGCGGCGGCGGAACGGTAACCGGCGGCGCAGTGCACCACAATGGGTTTATCGGCAGGTATCTCGCTTATGCGCTCGCGTAGTTCGGGCAATGGGATGGTTAAGGCATCGGTAAATAATTTACCAGCGTTAATTTCTGCCCAGTTGCGGGCATCTATAATGGTATAATCGCCGGTGTGGGCTTTAAATTCGCCTAAGTTTATAATAGCAGATTTTACCGTAGCACTATCCGGCGTAAGCAAGGCAGCTTTAATGTTTTTTTCGTAGCCGATCTTCGCCGTTTTGCGAATGATGACATCCAGTTCTTCATCTGTATTGGCTATCAAATAAAACGCCTCATCAGGGCCTACTACCGATCCCAGCCAGGTTTCAAACTTCTCGCCATCCTGCAGGTTGATGCTGTTTTTTATATGCCCCTTGCGATATAAAACGCTTGGGCGGGTATCTATCACCAGTACGCCTTTTTCTAATTCGATATTATTAACAGCTTTAACAACGTTGTTGATGCTTTCGGCAAAGTTTGGTGCGCCGGTTTTGTTCAACTCTACATCATAGCCAAAGTATTTTGGCATAAAGGGCTGGTCGGCCATAAGGGTTTGCACAAATTTCAGCTCGTCCATCAGTTGCAGCGCGTAGTTCTCGCGCAACTCTTTACCAATGGTGGTTTGCAGGTCGGGGCTCATGCTTTTACCGCAAAGCGAACCGGGGCCATGTGCCGGGTAAACCGTAACATCCTTTGGCAATACCATCAGTTTTTCGCGGGTGCTGTGGTACATATCGCGGGCAAGCTCTTCTTTTTTCGCAGTGATGTTTCCTGCGGTTTCGCGCAGGTCGGGGCGCCCTACATCGCCTGCAAACAGGGTGTCGCCGGTAAATATGGCGCAGTCCTTGCCTTTTTCATCCTCCAGTAAAATACAGATAGAATCGGGCGAGTGCCCGGGGGTGTTGATGGCTTTTAGCTTAATATCATCCAGTTGTATCACGTCGCCGTCATCAAAGGTTTCGTGCGGGAAGGTGCCCCCAGCAAGCTTGCTTGCGTAAATAACAGCGCCTGTAGTTTGGTGTATCTCCAGATGCGAGCTCACAAAATCGGCATGGGGGTGGGTTTCTATCACGCCCAAAATATCGGCGCTGTGTATACCGGCAAAATCGTAGTAAGGCTGCGGGTCGCGGGCGGGGTCTATCACCACCATGCGGCCATTGCGGATAATGGCATAAGATGCGTGGGCCAAGCCCTTATCATAAAACTGATTAATTATCATAGCGTATTGTGGCCGCAAAGATAATAGTTTGGGTGGAATGATGGGAGAGGGGAATGTTGGATGGGGGTAAAGATTGTAGTGCCAAATTCCGGTAATATTTTATACCTTTTAACTTTATTTGCTAATAATTTATGGCCTCTTCACCTACACCTTTTGCTCGTACGCAACAAATATGGTATTATATGATCCCACGGTTATTGTTGTTGCTGTCTCTTTTCTACTTGTTCTCCATATTTTCTGTTGAGGACGAATTCGCCGTAATGTTGGGTGCGGTGGTGGTTTATTATTTTATTATTTATTGCCTGCGAAACTTAGTTGCCTCAGAGCATCGAAAAGCTATCAACACGCTTAAGAAAGGGAATTACGAAGCAGCTATGGCCAGCTTTAAAAAGAGCACCCAATTTTTTACCGATAATGCCTGGGTGGATAAATACCGCGCTATAACTATGCTTAGCGCTTCAAAGAAAACGTACCGAGAAATGGCTTTATGCAATATTGGATTTTGTTTAACCCAAACTAAAAGAGGGGCGGAAGCAATTGAAATATATAAGGATGTGTTGCGGCAATATCCCGAAAATGATATTGCTATAACGGCATTACGCACGCTGGAGTCGGTATAGTCCCTACCTATTAAACCACTTAATCACCACCGATAACCTCGATAATTTTAGCATAGCTGCCAGTAAACGGTTGAGTTGAATTGTTTTCATATCTGTGCTGCGATATACATTATAAACTACTGCGCATTTATATTATTATCAGCAAGGCTTATAAATAGTCATTCTTAATAGTAGTGCGCACGCAAAACTCTATCTGCTTTAAGCCTTAACAATTTGGCGCAAATAGTTATTTTTGCGGGCTATGATCATTGCTAAAACATATTCCCCAAAAGAAGCCGAAGAAAAGTGGTACAGTTACTGGTTGCAACACAATTTTTTCCGCTCGGTGCCCGATGAGCGCGAGCCATACACCATTGTGATACCGCCGCCAAACGTTACCGGCGTGCTGCACATGGGGCATATGCTAAACAATACCATACAGGATGTACTCATCCGCCGTGCCCGTATGAAAGGTAAAAACGCCTGCTGGGTGCCCGGTACAGATCACGCCAGCATTGCTACCGAAGCCAAAGTTGTGGCCATGCTAAAGGAACGCGGCATCAACAAAAAAGACATTACCCGCGAGGAGTTTTTAAAATACGCCTGGGAGTGGAAAGAGAAATACGGCGGCATTATACTGGATCAACTGAAGAAACTCGGCGCATCCTGCGATTGGGAACGCACAAAGTTTACCATGGACGAGGATATGAGCGAAGCCGTTATCGATTACTTTGTTCGCCTGCACAAACAGGGCCTTATATACCGCGGGGTACGCATGGTAAACTGGGACCCGCAAGGGAACACCGCCGTAAGCGACGAGGAAGTTATCCGCAAAGAGGTAAACCAGAAGCTGTATTACATACGCTATGCTTTGAGTCCGCAAGACAGGGCCGAAGCTAATCTTTCGGACTTCCTCACCATCGCCACCACCCGCCCTGAAACCATTATGGCCGATGCGGCAATATGCGTAAACCCTAATGATGAGCGCTACCTGCACATGCATGGCAAAAGTGTTTTTATCCCGCTGATAAACCGCGAGATACCCATCATCCTGGATGAATATGTTACCATGGATTTTGGTACCGGCTGCCTAAAAGTTACCCCGGCGCACGATTTGAATGACTATGCCCTCGGCCAAAAACATAACCTGCAGATCATTGATATATTAAATGATGATGGCACGCTGAACGATAAAGCGCAAATACTAATTGGCGAGGACCGCTTTGCTGCCCGAAAAAAAATTGCGGTGTTGCTGGAAGAAGCCGGTGCATTAGCCAAAACAGAGGACTATACCTCGCAGATAGGTTTTAGCGAGCGCACCAACGCCGTTATCGAACCAAAACTAAGCATGCAATGGTTTTGCAAAATGCAGAAGATGGCCAAGCCGGCGCTGGATTATGTTTTAAACGGAGAGGTAAAACTGATCCCCGAGAAGTTCATCAACACCTACCGCCACTGGATGGAGAACGTACGCGACTGGAACATCAGCCGCCAGCTTTGGTGGGGACAGCAAATACCGGCCTACTACCTGCCCAACGGCGAATACGTGGTTGCCAAAACAAAGGAAGAAGCTTTGGCTATCGCCAACGAAACTTATCACTCACCACTCACCCTAAACGATCTGCGCCAGGAAGACGACGTACTGGATACCTGGTTCTCCTCGGGCCTGTGGCCTATCTCGGTTTTTGATGGCGTGCGCAACCCGGATAATGCCGAAATAAACTACTATTACCCAACAAACGATTTGGTTACCGCACCCGAGATACTGTTCTTCTGGGTGGCCAGGATGATCATGTCGGGCCACGAACTGCGGGGGCAAAAGCCTTTCAGCAACGTTTACCTTACCGGTATTGTAAGGGATAAGCAGGGCCGAAAAATGTCGAAATCACTAGGCAACTCGCCCGATCCTTTGGAGTTGATGGCAAAATACGGTGCCGATGGCGTACGTGTAGGCATGCTGCTTTGCTCGCCTGCCGGCAACGACCTGATGTTTGACGATAGCTACTGCGAACAAGGCCGGAATTTCGGCAACAAAATATGGAACGCCTTTAAGTTGATACAAGGCTGGGCAGTTGACGAAAGCCTTGCGAATACCAACCAAATAGCCATTGAGTGGTTTGATAGCCGCTTTAACCAGGCCCTGGCGCAGATTGAAGACGACTTTAAGCAATACCGCTTATCCGAAGCGTTGATGGCCACTTATAAACTGGTATGGGACGATTA
>NZ_CAMLOV010000244.1 GCF_946481715.1 uncultured Mucilaginibacter sp.
CAAGGAAATGGTAAGTGCCATGAAATGCAGTATCTTTTTTTGCAGCGGTAAGGAACAACTGCTTTGCTTCGGACAGATCAATGGTAAGCTTGTCCATGCCCGTAAAAAACTCCTCCGGCGGGCGCTGGCATATTGCCTTGCCGCCCACACAGAGGAGAATCATCATTAAAAACAAAAATCTACGGTTCATTTTGATAAGGTTTAGGTTAAAGCCCATGATGCGTTTTTCCATTAAGATGCAGCTACGGCAGGTATTCCATAAATTATTTTTATTTTTTTTGAGCTTTATTAATAATCTTCGGCAACAAAGTCATACCAGCACTAAACAAGCCAACAACGCCGGGAACGAGCAGGTACTCACGCCAGGTTGCGAAGTTTTTAGGGTAGTGTCTTTTCTTCAATATTTGCCTAAAAATTCATCTATCTCATCTTCGCTGTCAAAATTCTGAATAGCATTTGCCAGTTTTATTTGACCTTTGGCAATTGCTATCGCAGCAAGCGCTACTGTAGTAGTACTTAAATCCCAATTTTCCGATAAAACACTTATCGCGAGTCCCGATAGTTCACTCAAAGCATTTTGATAGTTGGGGTAAAGCGCCGGCGGTATAACTGGATTATTTTTGTGGCGTTGTATTTCTATCAATGAAACTAAACCTAACACGTTCCAATCTATAAACCCCGTCATTTTTGCAATGCGAACCATATGTGGCACAGCATAGTACGATGCGATTCCAACATCTCCCTGATGGTGGAGTTCATCCCATAACCCTTGATATATTTCTTGAGTTTCGTTGGCGGTGTTTGCCACTTCCAATCTTTTTAAAGCTTTTGAAACATCATCGGTAACCCCTCTGTAACCTCCTTCAAGTTCAGCCCAACGAGGGTCATCCAACCCTAAAAATGGTTCATTTACTTTTTTTTTAGGGAATAGATCGCCAAGTTTAAAAGCCATACAATAAATGATAAATATTAGTTTGATGTTAATCGTTCATAGCCCAAATCTGCTATCAACATAAAACAGTAAAGAAATAGTTCGGGATTTGTAGCGTATTGCCTTGTTTTACCAACCGGTGTATATCTAATGGTAATCAGCTTCTGTCGGTATCGGAACTACTTCATATTTTAAATTCCATTCTTTTATGTTTTCTAAGATCGGCAAAAATGCCAGGCCTTTTTCCGACAGCTTGTACTCTACCCTTGGTGGCAATTCCTTATAGGCTAATCTTTCCAATAGTCCGTCTTCTTCCAGCTCCTTCAACTGTTCGGTTAGTACTTTCCTTGATATGTGTGGCACTATCGCATCTAACTGGCCAAAACGAATAGTACGGGTGCCCATTACATTTATAATTATGGGCTTCCATTTATTGCCAATAGTGCCGATAGCTCTCGTAAACGGGCAATTCGAATTGCAAAATCTTTCGTCTTTCATGTTTCTAAAATAATTGTAGTTACCTATTAGTAACCAGAATAAACCATAACAGTTACAAATATAAACTATCGATGGTATCTTTGTGAAACAAATTTAAAATAAAAAGAAATAATGAGCAGATTAAAAAATAAAGTAGCAGTTATAACCGGCGGCAATAGCGGCATTGGGTTTGGTATTGCGCAGGAATTTAAAAATGAAGGCGCTAAAGGAGCTATCGTAGGCCGAAACCAGCAAACCTTAGATAGTTCTGTGTCCCTGCTTGGCGATGATTTTATAGCCATAAATGCCGATGTAACCAACCTTGCCGACCTGGAAAGGGTATTTAAGCAAACGGCCGAAAAATTTGGTAAAATAGATGTGCTTGTGGCCAATGCAGGCGGTGGAACGATAGGAACGGTAGCAACGCTTGGCGAAGCCGACTACGACAAGACAATGGACCTGAACCTGAAAAGTGTTTACTTCACTGTAAATAAAGCATTGCCTTATATGAATGATGGCGGTTCTATTATTCTCATCGGGTCGAATGCAGCGCATCGGGCGTATGCTTCATTTACGTTGTACGGTGCGGCAAAAGCGGCTGTGATATTTTTTGCAAAAGCATTTTCGAGCGACCTTTTAGATAGAAGGATCAGGGCAAACGTAATAACACCGGGTACAACCGATACACCGGCATTTGACAAGTTTGTGCCGGCAGAACAAATTGAAGCCGTAAAAGCACACTATGCAGGTGCAATGCCTACGGGAAGGATTGGACAACCGACTGATATTGGTAAAACAGCAGTTTTTCTGGCGTCTGACGATTCTTCGTTTATGCTTGGTGCCGAACTCCTTGTTGATGGCGGCATGACCTATTTGAATAAGTAATCGAACCCACACCGGCATGATATCTCTACTCGTGCCATTAAACAATTAAAATAATTTCAAAATGAGTAAATCAAAAAACAACGTAGCAAGCTACGCAATTATCGGCTTTGGCAGTATCGGCAAGGCCCTGGCCAAAGCGTTTGCCCGCAAGGGTATTGAAATATCCGTTGCAACCACACGCAACCCGGAAAGCTTTTCATCCGAAGCGGCGGCAATCGGCCCCGGCATCATTCCTACAACACTGGCAGAGGCCGTAAAGGCGGATATCATCTTTTTAGCCGTGCGTTTCGAATCACACCCGGATGTAGCAAAGGCACTACCCTCCTGGCTGGGGAAAATCATAGTAGATGTAACCAATGCCTACGGCGTACCGCCCGAGAAATTGGGAGGACTGCCATCGGCCAAATTCGTTGGCCAAGCCTTTACCGGTGCAAAACTGGTTAAGGGCTTCAACCATTTGGGCGCTGCCATTCTTGAACAGGATCCGGCCGCGAATGGCAGCAAGAGGGTGGTGTTCCTGGCGAGCGACGATGACGGCGCGGCAGCGGAAGTTGGTGCGCTTACAGAAAACCTCGATTTCGCGCCAATCCAACTTGGCGGGCTTTCGGAAGGTGGGTTGCTTGTGCAGGCGCGCGGAAATAGCTGGGGCCAATTGATATTTAAGGACCTGGTTAAGTTTGATTAATAGTAAAAATAGAAACAATGAGTAAATTAAAAAACAAAGTAGCCGTTGTTACGGGTGCTTCAAAAGGAATAGGCGCGGCTATCGCAAAACATTTTGCGGCAGAAGGCGCAAAGGTAGTTGTGAATTATGCTTCAAGTAAAGAAGCCGCAGATAAAGTTGTTGAGGAGATAATCGGTAATGGTGGAACAGCCATTGCAGTACAGGCCGATATATCTAATGAAGCAGATGTAAGCAGGCTGTTTGAAGAAACCAATACAGCTTTCGGCACCCTGGATGTTTTGGTAAACAACGCCGTCTTTCAGCAATTTTTACCGATTGAACAGGCATCTGCAGAAGCTTTTCATCAGCATTTCAACGTAAATGTTTTGGGCCCTGTATTAACCATCCGGGCGGCGTTGAAACTGTTTGGAAATGAGGGCGGCAATATCATCAATATAAGTTCGGGCGCAAGCAAATCGCCTATGGCGGGAGTTTCGTTATACTCTGCAACTAAAGCCGCATTAGATGCCATAACGATCTCTTTATCGAAAGAACTGGGTGCAAAAAACGTTCGTATCAATTCTATTTTGCCGGGCGCTACAGACACGGAGGGTGCAGCAAGTGCGGGCGTTACTGCCGGCAGTGAATATGAAAAAATGTTTGTCGAAAAAACACCGCTTGGACGCAGAGGCCAGCCCGAAGATATTGCGAAAGCCGCCGTATTTCTTGCTTCCGATGATGCAGCCTGGATCACAGGAGAGCAAATTTCCGTTTCGGGCGGTATGTATGGTTTTTAATTTAAAAAAACAATGGGACGGAATTATTGGTTGATGGTGGTTTCATCAAAACGCAGTCGGCCAACTTTAAAAATAAGTTCCTTTCAAACCCCTGCTTTTTTCACGGAAGCAGGGTTTTTTTGTTGCTTCAAATTGCTTTCCGTCAGGCAATGCTGATGATTGCCAGGCTATATTCCTAAATCAAATTTCTTAGTTTAAGCACATCCGGAGTTTTTACTTTATTGTGCAGCATCCATAACTCGTTTTGCTTGTTTTTAACAACAAAAAAATAATCCATCCTTAACCTGTTATCCATCTTGCTTTTACTTAAATACAGTATCTTAGCTGCACTAAATTATAAACCATCATGAAAAAACTATCTCTTTTACTTACGGTAATTGTATTTACCTGTACCGCCGCTTTTGCGCAAATATCCCGCGAACAATCTATAGCTGAATGGACCCGTGCCAAAGCTTACACCAAAGCCTACCTTGATGCGATGCCTGCCGATGGTTATGCATCGAAACCCACGCCAGAAATGCGGAATTTTGCGCAACAAATGCTCCATTTAGTTGATGGCAGTTACGGCCTGGTTGGTACAGCAAGTGGTAAAGACAACCCGCTTGGCAAAGGCGTGTCTGCCGAGAAAACCATCGCCCAAACCAAAGAGGCTACAACAAAAGCCGTTTTGGATAGCTACGATTTTGTTATTGCCACCATACAAGGCATGACGGATGCACAAATGCAGGAAGAAGTTGCCATGGGCCCTACCCGGAAATCAACCCGTGGATTGATTTTGGCAAAAGCATTTGAGCACCAAACCCATCACCGTGGGCAAACTACTGTGTACCTGCGTTTAAAAGGCGTTACCCCACCACAGGAAATGCTGTTTTAAGGGTATGAATCCTCAATAAGAATGCCGCTCCGTAATTAACCGGGGCGGCATTTTTTATTCTGTTAGATTTACCATTACCTTTATTTGCCACTTCTGTTTGTATGAAAATACGTGTATCCATAAAAATGGTTATTCCGGCTTTTACATTGCTATATGTCTTTTTAGGCTGTAGCCAGGGGCCTGGCAAACAAGCAGGCGTACCAGACGTAGTTTTTGCCAATGGCGATACCATAAACCTTAGCAGCAACAGTAAAATCAGCGTTGCGCTTTACCCGGTGTCCTTAAAAAACATGTTTGGCATCAATAGTTACGAGTGGAATTTTTTGGAAGACCCGGCTAACCGAAACAGCAGGAAAGGCATTTATGAACCAAACATGGCGCTCATCAAAACGTTCAGCGCCATGCGGCATTACCTAAACTGGAACAAGTTGGAGAACACCGAAGGCAATTACACCTACAACCCTACCAACAATAACAACTGGAATTACGATTTGATATACACCCGCTGCAAACAGGATAGTATTTTGGTATTGGCTTGCCTTAAAAACCTGCCGGTTTGGATGATGGAAACGTACCCGCCCGATGAGCGGGATAATGAGCATGTGCCTGCCCCCTATGGTTCTGACCTAAGCAAGCCTGCATCGTATGTTGTACAGGCACGCACCGCCTTCCAGTTTGCAGCGCGATATGGTTATAACGAAGCTGTAAACCCCAAGCTGGTAAAAGTTGATACCCGCCTCAACCAAGTGAATGGAAAGCCCAATGAAGTTAAAATTGGCATGGGGCTTATTAAATATATTGAATGCGGTAACGAAAACGACCGCTGGTGGAAAGGCGATAAAGCCACGCAAACGCCGGAGCAGTATGCAGCTAACCTGTCTGCCTTTTATGATGGCCATAAGGGTACCCTGGGCAATAACGCCGGGGTAAAAACCGCCGACCCTGCTATGCAGGTAGTGATGGCCGGGCTGGCTACTGCCGATGTAAATTATGTAAAACGAATGGTAGCATGGTGTAAAACAAACCGTGGCCTTAAACCGGACGGAAGTATTAACCTTTGCTTTGATGTGATAAATTACCACTTGTACGCCAACGACGGCAGCGTATTTACGCATAAAAAAGCCACGACGGGCATTGCGCCGGAGTTATCAGAATCGGGCAGTGTGGCGGATGGGTTTGTAAAATACGCCAACAGTTTACCGGGCAAGCCGGAAGTTTGGGTTACCGAGGCTGGCTATGACATTAGTCCCGACAGTTATCAGCGTGCGCCCGCCATTGGCAATAAACCCGCTTTAGAAACCCAGGCCGATTGGATATTGCGGAGTTCGTTATTGTACATCAGGCATGGCGTAAAAAGGCTTTTTTTTTACCAGTTGCTGGATGCTTTCCCAAATAAAAAAGTGCAATACGCAACCTCTGGCCTGGCCGAAAACGCTAAACGCCGGCCCGCTGCCGATT
>NZ_CAMLOV010000245.1 GCF_946481715.1 uncultured Mucilaginibacter sp.
AATGAAGGCTCCAACTGGCCTGCCATCCCCAGGGCTTTCGACGGGCTGCGGATGCCCTACGCCGCCAAATTAATTAATGTGGAAACCCCGCCGCCGGCCACTAATATCAGGGTAACCCCCTATACTTTGTTCTCCCGGACAACCGCGTTTAAGAATGCAAACCGGATAGCCGCCAAAAACACATTTAAACCCGGGGGCGATTTAGCCTGGTCCATAAACCCTAATACGTTGTTGAACTTAACCGTGAATACCGATTTTGCGCAGGCGGATGTAGATATGCTGGTTAATAACACCAACCGCTTCTCGGTGCTTTACCCCGAAAAACGCCAGTTCTTTTTGGAAAATTCCGGGCTGTTCTCGGTAGGCTTAAACCCGCAGGGTAACGGGCTTACTGATTATTCCACCATTATCCAGCCCTTTTTTAGCCGTTCTATCGGTTTAGATGGTAACGGCACGCCGTTGAACATCAATGCCGGGGCAAGGCTGGTTTACCGGTCGGACGATCAAAACATCGGCGGTTTGTACATTAACCAGAGCGGTAATGATCTGGCTAAGCCCGCTAATTTTTTGGTGACGAGGTACTCCAAAAATATAGGATCGCAAAGCCGAATCGGGGGGCTATTATCCTATAAGGCCATAGGGACGGGCAACAGTAATACACAGAATTATACGGGCAGCGTGGATGGCTTTTTCCGATTCGGGCAGCGCCTCTCGTGGAGTGCCATGGTTTCCGGCACACGGGACGACACAAAACGCGACGGCTATGCGGCATCATCACAATTATTGTATAACTCAAACACCATAAGTTGGTGGTATAACCAATCTGTTGTTACCCGCAATTACAACCCGCAGATGGGTTTTGTTGCCAGGGGCAACGTGCTGGTGACAGACCCGGGGCTGCAGTATCAAATAAGAGGAAAGTGGTTGCCTTCCTTCATCCGGGCCATTGTTCCGGGGGCTGCTTTTACGTTTTATCACAACGCCACCACACACAAACTAACAGACCGTTATATCAACCTAAATCCTTTACAACTACAATTCCAGGATGGCGGTGTTATTTCTTACGCTGTTGTGCTCACAAAACAGGTGTTGGATGCTCCGTTTACACCGCTGGGTACAAGCATTAGTGCAGGTACTTACCAGTACACCCGGCACCGCGTATCCTTTACAAGCGACCTCTCCAAAAAAATATCCGGCGAACTGGTGCTGGATGCGGGTGGCTATTATAACGGCAAGTATAATTCCATCGCAGCAGCGGTGAGTTTTGCACCGGTGCCGTATTTCTATATATCTCCTAAAATACAACTGGGCAGGTTGAGCGAGGTGGGGCAAATGCATGGCGGCAAGAATGTAACACTCTTTTCGGTACAGCAGCGGCTGGCTTTAAACCCGAGGCTGCAACTATCGGGAGTTTACCAACGGTCGGGCGTGGGCAATACCGAGGGATGGAACGCGCGGTTCTCCTGGGAGTTTAAACCTTTATCGTTCTTTTACCTGGTGTATAATAACAACGCGTTCAACGATGGCACTACGGCTATTCCTTCCGCAATTTCCAACCGCCAGTTTATTGCCAAATTATCTTACCTGAGGCAGTTTTAAGGTTATCAACAGCCCCGAAATAACATACTACCCAATATTTTGAATAACGTCAAAAAGAAAATCGCCTCAAATACATCATTTAAGGCGATTTTTATGGTTTGATAATAATTTACAGGTATTGAGGTTTGAAGCTCGCCATTCTATTCAAATGAGGTTCATTCCTTAAAGTGCTGCTTTCTCCTCAACTGCAAAAACAACACAACCACTAACAAGCCGCCAATGGGATACAGGTAGCCGTAATGCCCTTTCTTTTGCAGTTTTACCGGTGCATCCGCGCCCATCAGTATAAGGCTATCCCAATAATAAGGCAGGTACATTGCATCTGATGTTTGGGTGGCGCTGAGCCATGCCTGTTTGGCCTGATGCAGGGCAGTGCCGCTTGTGTGCCCGGCAAGCAGTTGTTTATAAACATTTGCCGTGATCTTAGCTACAGCATCATCATTAACGTTCCATAGCCCGGCAATAGTTGCGGGGGTGCCAACAGCGCTAAACCCGCGCGAGAGGCTGATAATGCCCTCCCCTTGCGCTAATAAGCCATCCCCTGTGCGGCAGGCGCTTAAAACCACCAGGTTGGGTTTATTACGTTCGGCCAAAAGCTCGAACAGAAAAAGTTTCTCTTTTCCAAAATCAAGCGTTGGTTCCTTATTAGTTCCTGATAGATAGGCGTGGGTACTGATGTGCAGCACGGCGGAGTTTTCAAAGGCCTTAAAAAAGGCCTTGTTATTTACATTGTTGTTGTATAAATAATCGCCGGTTACGATATTTTTTATCGCGTCTGCTTCCTTTTTTACAGCGGCGATAGGTGCATTGCTGTTACTTTGGTGGGTAACAAATAGCCCGGTAAACGCGTTCGCCTCGGTATTGACCGGCTTGTTTTTAACGAGGGCATTTAGTGAGAAAGCGTAAGTTGTTGTGGCTTTCTTTATCAAAAAAGGCCAGGCCGCTATAGCTGGCCGGTACTTATCACCGGTAACCAAGCCATCGAAGGAAAGGTAACCCAATACATCGTCGGGCACAATGCATAACTGCTCGCCGGGCTTTATGCCCATACCGGCAAACAGCGTTTTATAAACCCCATACGATTGTTTGTAAAACGCTTTAGGGGAATTTAAAGCAGCACCTGGCCCGTTGCGGTAGTAGGTATCAATAAATTGGGTAAGCTCTCGCCGCAACGTATCGGCATTGGCAATCCGCAGCACCTGCTCAACTTTATTGTTGCGGGCAGTTATCCGGTACACTGCCCTTACGCCAAAGAAGAACTCGATAACACGAAGGTTAGCGGGTAAAGCCGCCAGCATAGCAGTAGTTGTTGCTACGCTGCCTGCCGCCTGCCCGCGGTACTTTTTGTTGAGCAGGGACAGGTTATACTTTAATGCACTTATCTTTTGCCGGTACTTGGCGCCATCCGTTCCAGACATGGCCAGGCGTTCGTTGTAGGCAATTGCCCGTTCTATATCCAGCACCCTGCGCATGGTGGTATCGTGTGCACCGGCGGCTATTTGCTGGTTGCTGTGCTGTATTTCGTCGGCCAGGGTACGGGCCTTTGTTTGCTCGGCAATTTCCAGCACCAGGTTTAAGTATTTGTTGTCGCGGGTTTTATCGTACAGCGCGGCAGCCATCTCTATTGCACTTTCGGCCAGCCCTTTGGCATCCTGTTGTAAGCGTTCTTTTGTGGTGTTGTCGGCGAATTCTGTTCGTATTTTATCGGTTGCCAGCAAGGCGTGGCGCATGTTTTCCATGGCCAATTCGTCCTGTTTTAAAAACTGGTAGGTAAGCGCTTTCTCGTGGAAGATATCTACGAGGTTGTTCTCCCCATAAATAAGCTGTACCTGTGTTTTATTTTCGGCAGTATTGATGCGCAGTATCCGTAAAGCCTCGTCGAAATAAGCTAATGCTTTTTGAGGTTGATTCCTTAGCCTTTCCACCTTGCCCAATTGCGCGGTAATACTGGCCTTCTCGCGCAGTCTGTCGCCGGGGAACCAGGTATTAATGAATGCCAGTGCAGTTTTAAAATCCTTTTCTGCTTCGGCCAATCGCCCGGCTTTCAAATCTATCCGCCCGAGCGTGGTGTAAGCACCAAACAGGCTGTAGGCTGTTTCGGCATCATCAATATCTTTTTTCAGGGAGATGTTTTTAACCAATAAGGTGCGTGCCTTTGCCAATTCGTTATGGTCGTATAAAATATCCGCCAAAATATTCTGCAGGCGAAAGCGGATCTCCGGGCTTCTTACCAGCTTTTCGCCTTTGGCAATGCAGTTTTCGGCACGCGCATAATCCCCCATCGAATAATAAGAAATAGCCATATTGCTGTATACCGAGGCGATGTTATCTGCATCGGTTGCGGGCAGGTTGTTGAGGGATTTTTGCTGGATAAACACCGCGCGCTCGTAATCGCCAAGGCGGGTGTAGTTGTTGCTGAGGGGCTTGCAGATATACTCGGGCGCATCAAAATCGGCAACTTTGTATTTGTAGTAATAGGCGTAAGCTTCCTCGTAATAACTTATCGAACTTAAGATATCGCCCGCCTGCAATTGGTCGTAGCCTTGGGTGGTTAAAAGGCTGAGCCAGGCAATACGCTCATCCACATTATCGGGCTGCCGCCAGGCTTCTTTTTGGGTGCGAAGCAGAAAAGGCAGTTGTTGCGGCTTGGCGTTGGTATATTCAATGCGTTCGTACAGCCAATCCGTAAGGTTGTTTTTGGCTTTAAACTCCGCCAGTTTTTTGTTTACGGCAGCATCCTGCGCATACATTAGCACACAAGGCAGCAGCAATAGCGCAAGCAAAATAAAACGGACCGGCCGTAGCATAGGCAATAATTGGTTTGCCTAAATTAGGGTATTTAATTGACTCGCAGCACAGGTTCATAGCGATGGGGTTTCAAACCCATCGCTATGTTTGCCGGGCATGCCCTACAACTTCCAGGTCACATAAGTAGTCATTTGCGAGGCAGAGGTTTTGGGGTCGTAAAAATACCGCAAGCCCACCGATGGGCCCACCCGCACATGGCCCACTACGATATCTGCAAAGAAGGATGTGCGGATATCCGAGAGCGATTTGGATGTTTTCTCTGCTACGGCGTTAACCGTAATGTCCGGCGTTCCGTTCAATCCCTGCAAAGTATAGCTGATGTTGTTTTTTGCTGTATTGTTGATATCCAGCGCTAACAATGCACCCGCGCCTGCGCCAAAATAAGTGTTAAAATTCCACCGCAGCGATACCGGAACAATGTTGATGGTAGTGACTTTGGTTGATCGTGTTTGCGTACGGCCGGTAATAAGGTATTTGTTAGCGGCTACGGCGGTATCCTTACGGATGCCGGTAACCGAGCGCGTTTCCGATGCTTCTTTAAAATCGCTCAGGTATGCTTCCGCCTGCAAATATTTGCCATAGGTGGAGTAAGGTGATATGCTTGCGCCTATGGTGATATTACGCTGTGTGAGGTAGTTGCTGCTTTTTGATTGGATAGGGAAACCAAAGCCCAGTATCAGCCCCGGCGATAAGCCCATCCTAAACCTGCCGGTAGCGCGGTTGGTGTATATCGGCTCGTTTTTATCAAAAATGATGGCTGCTTTTGTATAAATAGGCTGCTTTTTCGGTTTCTCTCTAAATTTTATTTTGTACTCCACAAAACCCATGGTCGAATCTGCATCGTGCACGCCCTCCTGCTGGGTGCCGGGAAGGTATATGTTATTGAATATAAAGTTTACGCTATCCGTACCTAATACTTTGCTCAGGCAGCTTTGATTGGCATAAGCCGAATCGCAGCTTTTTACCTCGGGTTTGGTTTTGCTTACGCGAATAGTGGCCACATCAAAAACCGGCGAAATACTCACGCCCACGTTTATTTTTTTTGCAGGCCCTTTGCCGGTGTTTTGGAAGCGTACCCTATAGGTTAGTTCGCGGTGTTTGCCGGTAAGGCGGTAGCTCATCCGTGTTTGGCGGATAGACATTTTATTGGGGTCGTGCGAGGCCACAATCTGTAATTCTATACCGAACATTTCTTTTTCCAGCGTGGGGTCATCGGGCAAAAACACACCGGTAAGGCGCACAATGGCGTTGGTGTCTTTGATCATCTCCGGCGTGGTTTTAAAGTTCATGAACACAAAACGTTCCTGCCCCGCTGCTAAATTATCAAAGTGCCAGGCTTTGCTGCTTTTAAAATTCTTTAGCTGATCGCTTACCACCAGCTTTTCTTTTTCCATTAATTCTTCCACCTGTCCAATGGTAATGCCCGGTTCGGCCGAAGCATAATACACCATAGCTTGCCGTTTTTTTACAGCAGCAGACGCCAATGATGGGATAGCTTTCAGCTCCGTAGCGGTTTCCCCGTTATAAGCCCGCGCTTCGGCCAGTTCAAAATTATTGCTGCTGAATTCTTTATCGTTATACAAAATGGCAATAGTGCCTGCCATATTGGGCCTTAGGTTTTCGCCTTTGTTACGGTAGCCCATCATCATCATCATATCATCGCCGGGCTTGGGCATG
>NZ_CAMLOV010000246.1 GCF_946481715.1 uncultured Mucilaginibacter sp.
AAGATAGAGGCCGGTAAACTGGTGCTGAACAACTCGCCGTTTAATATCCACCACCTGGCCCAAAACATAAAGCAATCGTTTTTTGCCCGGGCCATGGAAAAAAACCTGCAGATAGAACTCATAGCGGACCCTACCATACCGGAATATGTTGTTGGCGACCAAAACCGGTTGGGCCAGATCTTAATAAATCTGGTAAACAATGCCGTTAAATTTACCCGGACGGGGAAAGTTGGTATTGAGTTAGAAAAAGTACACGCGGGCGATAAAGAAATATTGATCAACTTTAAGGTAACGGATACGGGGATTGGCATAGCTGCAGAAAACCTGGCGGTGATATTCGATCCGTTTATACAGGAAGAGCAGGTTATTAATAACGATTATGGCGGCACCGGGCTGGGCCTTGCCATCACCAAGCGCCTGGTAGAGCTTTATAAAAGCACTATACGGGTTACCAGCCAATTGGGTAAAGGTACGCAATTCACCTTTGCGGTATTGTTTGAGGTCGCGCAGCAGCCTGCACCACAACAGGAAAACACCGCTGTACCCGTGTTACCGCCTAACCTGCACGGCATGAACATTTTAGTGGTTGATGATAACAAAATGAACATAATGATAGTGGCTAAATTCCTTAAAAAATGGCAGGCCAATGTGGATGATGCAGCGAACGGGGAAATAGCGGTAGAGTTGGCGGCAAACAATGTATACGACCTAATTATTATGGACTTACAAATGCCGGTGATGGACGGCTTTGAAGCTTCTGCCATTATAAAACAACGCTACCCGGCCATGCCAATAATTGCCTTTACTGCCGATGCTATGCCCGAGACACATCACAAGGCCTTTGAGCACGGCATGTCTGATTTCCTGACCAAGCCATTTGTACCCGAAGTATTGTTCGAAAAAATATCAAAACACTGCAAACCTGTAATTCCACAGAATATTTAACCGGCTTTAGGTGATTGTCCATTGCGTACAATTACTGACAGCACTTTCCTGACGGCACAAATAACAGCCGCAATAAAAAACGAGCACGAAAGCCCAAAGGCCGTGCGTTTTTGGAAGAGATAAATATCCGGGTAAGGGGTACCGCCATATACCACCTGATTCGTAAACAGCCCAAACAAGCATGGCCTCCCTAAGGTTAAAGACGCAATAACTTCCGAAAACAGATACATCATTATGCAGTACCCCGCAATGTGCTTTAATTTATTTGCAGTGAAATAATAGAACAAAAAGGAAAACGCCACCATTAAAATCGCCATCAGAACCGACATAATCAGGAACATACCCGCGGTTTGGCTACCATCTTGAATGCCGGGCAGAAAGCCGAGATCAAACACCAGCGCAAAACTTACGGCGTATGTAAAGTAGTCTGTTGCAGCAGGCGGGGGGAGTTTAAAATTTTTCCTCATCGCCCGCTCCGGAATGCATTAGTTTGTACGAATGGCTTCTACCGGATCTAACCTCGAAGCGAAATAAGCCGGTATAATACCGGAGATTACACCGATTATCACCGATATACTGATGCCAAGCGTGATGTTACTAATGTCGAGCACTATTTTAAGATCGGCTGCGGCGCTGACGGCCAACGTGCCAAGGTACACCAGCCCAAGCCCTATAAGCCCTCCCATCAGGCAAAGGATTACCGACTCAATTAAAAACTGCAATAGTATAAAGTAATTTTTGGCGCCAAGAGATTTTTGTATGCCGATGATATTGGTACGTTCTTTTACAGATACAAACATGATATTGGCTATACCAAAGCCACCAACAAGCACGCTAAAACCACCAATAATGGCGCCCGCTATATTTACAATATTAAATAAGCTATCAAGGCTATTGGTAAGGATGCTGGATTTATTAAGCGAGAAGTTATCGTCAACACCGGGGCGGATACTCCGTATCGAACGCATTAGGCCTCTTATCTCGCTTTCTACCTCAACATCAGATAAATTATCGTTTCCTTTAACAACAATTTGCGGGTTGTATTTTTCATTCTCAATATCAATAACGTTTTTGGCAAAATTTAAAGGAAGCAGCACCTCTTTATCGGTAGATATTCCCAGCATATCGTCGCCCTGCTTATCAAATACACCTATAATGGTAACCTTTCGGCCCATAATTTTTATTTGTTTGCCTACAGCAGTTCCATCCGGGAAAAGGTTAGCTGCTATATCAAACCCAATAATGGTAACAGGCGCTCCCGTGCGCGATTCGATATCCGTAAAATATCGCCCGTCCTGGAAATCAAAATTAATCACCTTATCATGCTCCTGCGAAACGGCATCAATCTGTGCACCATCAACGGTATTGCTACCGTATTTAACGGTGCGGTTGTCGATACTTATCTCATACGATGTGGCTTTGGCGGTTTGGCTGCGGCGGCGTATCTGCTCAAAATCTCGCAGTTTAGGTACCGGGCGTTGCATATATTTCCACCATGGGAAATTATCCTCGCCCACCCATGGCCATTTCTGTATGTAAATACTGTTGCTACCCAGCTTGTTTACGCTCGATTGCAGATTGTTGCGCAACGTATCCACCGCCGAATAAACCGCTATAATGGTAAATATACCAATAGTTACCCCCAACAGGGATAGCAGCGTACGCAGTTTATTTTGCCTGAGCGCATCGTATGCAAACAGGAAGCTCTCGCGGATAAGTTTTAATATGATCATAGCAGTATTTTCTGTAATAGCTTTTTTAGCGTATGGTTTTCAGCAAAACCGGGGCAATAATTGGTTAGACCGCCATTAAGGGTTTAAGTTACAGCAATTTTAATAAAAGTATTTTTTGTACAATCAAAACGAAATACAAAAAAATCGGTTAATCTAACAAAAAATCCGTACATTTGCGCCCTGAAAATTCATATATAAAGCATGAAATTATCCCAGTTCAAATTCAATTTACCCGAGTCATTGATCGCCCATTCACCGTCAGATATTCGCGACGAATCGCGCTTAATGGTACTACACCGCGATTCGGGTAAAATTGAGCATAAAATATTTAAAGATATACTGGATTATTTTGACGACAAGGATGTAATGATCCTTAACAATACAAAAGTATTCCCGGCGCGCATGTACGGCAATAAAGAAAAAACCGGTGCCACTATTGAGGTTTTTTTGCTGCGCGAATTAAATAAAGAATTACGCCTTTGGGACGTTTTGGTTGACCCTGCACGTAAAATACGCGTGGGCAACAAACTGTACTTTGGCGATGACGACCTGCTTATTGCTGAGGTTGTTGATAACACTACATCGCGTGGCCGTACCATCCGCTTTTTGTTTGATGGCACCGACGAGGAGTTCCGCCGCAATGTGGAGATCCTTGGCGAAACACCACTGCCAAAATACATTAAACGCAAGGCTACTGCCGACGATAAAGAGCGCTACCAGACCATATTTGCCAAGCACGAAGGTGCTGTTGCAGCCCCTACCGCTGGCTTGCACTTTAGCCGCGAGCTAATGAAACGCCTGGAACTGAAAGGGGTTGAATTTGCCGAGGTTACCCTGCACGTTGGTTTAGGCACCTTCCGCCCTGTTGAGGTAGAGGATTTGACCAAACATAAAATGGATAGCGAACAGTTTATCATCGAAGCAAAACAGGCTGATATTGTAAACAAAGGGATTGAACGTAAGAGCCGTATCTGCGCAGTGGGCACAACATCTATGCGTGCGGTTGAATCGGCCGTATCGGCAGGTAAATCTTTAAAAGCTGCAAACGACTGGACCAGCAAGTTCATCTTCCCGCCATACGATTTTAGCATAGCCAACAGCATGATCACCAACTTCCACACGCCGGAATCAACCTTGTTAATGATGGTAAGCGCATTTGGCGGTTACGAACACGTAATGAACGCCTACGAAGTTGCCGTGAAAGAGAAATACCGCTTTTACAGCTACGGCGATGCGATGCTGATCATCTAAGGTTAGATTTGAGATATTAGACGTGAGATTTGAGACCGAAGGTTTCTCTCATGTCAGAAACCTGCAAATATGAATTTGCAGGTTTTTTTTATGTTAATTAAATAAATACCTGCACAAATTATCCGTATCATTACATACCTAAGTCGACGTTATGATATTTATTAAATTGATTTATATGCTGCTGTTCGGGGCATTAAATTTTATAATTTATGACAAATTAAATAGAACAGGGAAGGTGAACAGCAGTCTATTTAAGTACTTTCTAATTATTTTCGTAACCGTAGTTGCTATATCTTTACTTCAAATATCGTTCGTTCTGCCTTTAGAAGCTATGTTCGTTTTGCTTTTTTTCTCGGTAGCAATAATATTTTTTTATGCTATTTTCAAGTTTAGCTTTCTAAAAGATATTAAAGAATCAAATATAGCTGCTAAAGAGTGGTTTATAAAAGTATTTTCATTCGTCTTTTTAAAACTCGTGCCCCTCGCATTATTCGTTTTTCAATGCGCATTTATTTTGTATCAACGCCCGCTGAAATAGCATGCAAAATCTCACATCTCATATCTCATATCTCATATCTAAGAAAACAGTAGCTGTTATCGTAGCCGGTGGTTCAGGCACGCGCATGCAGTCGGCATTACCTAAGCAGTTTTTAGAATTGAACGGGAAGCCGGTACTGATGCATACACTGGAAGCTTTCCATAACAGCACCTCCTCGCCCCGGCTTATTTTGGTGCTGCATGCAAATTATCATGGGCTGTGGAAAGAGCTTTGTGCTGTGCATAAATTCGCTATAAAACACACTTTAATTTCGGGCGGCGAAACGCGCTTCCATTCTGTTAAGAACGCCATTGACCAGATTACCGATAAAGATGTGCTAATTGCTGTACACGATGCTGTTAGGCCATTGATAAGCCCTGCGGTTATAGATGAGGCTTTCCGCTGCGCCGAAGCCAATGGAAGCGCTGTAGTAGCCGTTAAAAGCCGCGACTCGGTACGGCAGCTAAACGGCAGTGTATCGCACAGCCTAAACCGCGATGGCATATACCTGGTGCAAACCCCGCAAACCTTCCAATCGGCGCTTTTGATAAAAGCCTATAAACAGCCTTACGACCCCAAATTTACCGATGATGCGTCCGTAGTGGAACAATCGGGCGTGCCCATACAGCTTTTAGAGGGCAATTACACCAATATTAAAATCACCTTCCCCGAAGATATTGCTATTGCTGAGGCCCTTATAAACAAAAAACCATCGGCTTAATGGCCGATGGTTAATATTTTGCTTCGAAGGGCTATCAGGCTCTCCTGATAACACCTAATAATAAAGCAATAATGGCTATCACCAATAATACGTGGATGATGTTGCCGGCGTGGTTAAAGAAAAACCCGAATATCCATCCGATTACCAGGATAACGGCGATTATGTACAATAAGCCTCTCATGTTGTTGTGGTTTTATATGTTAATATTTCAGTAGATTGTATTAGCCCAATACCAAAATCATTCCAAAAAGTGATGGAACGAAAAAGGGACACCTTGTGCAGCGCCCCTTTTTTATGCTTAAATGTTATACCCGCGTAATTCCTCGGCGCAACATTGCTCAAGCCCTTCTTATAACTCCTAACAGTAAAGCAATAATAGCTATTACCAATAATACGTGGATAATATTACCTCCAAAAGGGCTTACAAATGCGCCAAAAATCCAAATGACTACCAGGATAACAGCGATGATGTACAATAAACTTCTCATGATGTTGTGTTTTTTAGTTAATGTTTAAGTATAGATATATGTATAAATGCTTATGCCAAAATCATTCCAAAAAGAAGGAAAATAACAAAACCCAAAAATTGGCCGCAGTGGGCAAACCAATCCCCGCATCTATTAACGATTGTTAACCCGGATACATA
>NZ_CAMLOV010000247.1 GCF_946481715.1 uncultured Mucilaginibacter sp.
AGCCATATTATGATTTTTAATAATAAGAAATCAAGGTTTGAGCGCGACTTTGTAGTTGCAAGTGCGCGATTCCCTAAGCTAATTTATAGTTGGAATAACAAGCCGAAAATGTGGGTAATTACGGGCGAACTCGATATTTGCGATGTGGAAGGTATATACTGGAACACTTTTCAAATTACGATGCTGGTTCCTCGTAGTTACCCTTATTGTGTACCTGTTGTAGCAGAAAAAAGTAAAATTATACCGCGCGATATCGATTGGCATATTTCAGCCGAGGGCATATGCTGTCTTGATGTTGATCATAATTTAAAAGCGATGGCCAAACTGGGTATTAACCTTACTTCATTCATTAGTGACAAAGTATATACTTACTTTGCAAACCAACTATACAAACTAGAAAAAAAAGAATATGCCGGTAAAGAATATGCTCACCATTTAGACGGTATCATTCAATATTATCAAGAGACACACAATCTTTCTAATAAACAGACTATAATAGCGATGCTTTCCAGGTTGACCAATAACAGTTTACTTGGAAGAAATGATAAATGCCCATGCGGTAGTGGCAAAAAAATAAAACGTTGTCATCAAAATAGCATAGACGTTTTGAAAACGCTGGGCAACGAAAAGCTATCTATCGATCTTAGAAACATATTAGCTACGCTATAAACGCACTCGCTATTAGTAGAGTTATCGCCAAGAATAATTTTATAACAATCGTATCAATGTGCCCAACAAATATTTCGACAGTACTTTATCTTGGTTAAATTTATTAGGAGATGTTGATCCGAATTTGGCTAATCTAAAGATGGCAAACACCGCTATTGAAGGGATCCACAGTGGTGTAGTTAAACTCGGTAAAGGATAACTAAACATTATCAATCGAAGAACTAAAACAAATTATATTGGGTTATGCCAAAACGGCTTGCTGATTCTCAATACTCACTTTGTTCCCTTGAAAGTTCAGTCTATGGGTGACCTATCAGAGACCTCAAATAATTAGTAGCCAGTAAGCTATTGCCAATCAAGTGATAATATTTTGGGAACCAATCCCTCCCGCTCACGTATACTCAATTTTCTACCACTTCATTTATTCAACTTCAAAACTCTATTGTGTTTTCCGCTAAATTCGAATTTTGATTTACATGGCCATTTTAAACATTCACAATAAATCAAAAAACGTTAAATTTGTATCATAACCATACCCTTATGCCTAACGTTGTGATGCGTGAAACAACGCCCCTTACTGCTAACGATTGTTTCATGATTTTCTCCAGGGAAAAAACTAAGTTTAACTTCCCCCTGCACTACCATGAGGAATTTGAGTTGAACCTTATACTGAATGCGGCAGGGGCGAAACGCATAGTTGGCGGCAGCATTGAAGAGATTAGTGAGTTGGAATTGGTATTCGTAGGCTCTAATCTTTACCATTCCTGGTTTACCCATAACTGCACCAGCAAGAAAATAACCGAAGTAACCATCCAATTTCATAAAGACTTGTTTGATGATAAGTTTTTGCAACGAAACCAGCTTAGTTTTATCAAAACGATGCTGGAGCGGTCGCAATTGGGTATTTCCTTTTCGCAAGAAACCATAACTACCGTGAAGGATAGGCTATTAGCGCTGGATAAAAAAACCGGTTTTGATTCTGTACTCGAGCTCATCTCTATCCTGCATTACTTATCTGTTTCGCCAAACATGAAGCTGCTTTCGGATGCCGGCTTCTCCACGCAAAAGTTACATTATAACAGCCGTAGAATCGAAAAAGCATTCGCTCACATGAACGCCAATTACAACGGCCAGGTCACCCTTGCCGAAGTTGCCCATGTAGCCAACATGCCCGAAGCATCGTTCAGCAGGTTCATAAAAAAACGCACAGGCAAAACCTTTATAGATAGTTTAAACGAAATTCGGTTGGGGCACGCTTCGCGGATGCTGATAGAAACCACCGATACCATTGCGGAGATTGCCTACAAATGCGGGTTCAATAATATCTCCAACTTCAACAGGATTTTTAAACGTAAAAAATCGTGCGTACCCAAAGAGTTTAGAGAAACCTACACCGGAAACCGAGTTTTCATCTAACCAATCTCCTTTTTTTTAATCAGCAAAGGTTAAAAAAGTATTATACCAAAACCGGGGCAACACGCTACTTTTGATCTCAGCCAATTACCCTTAAAGTGAATTTAATAAATGAGATTATCCCTGATTGATATTGCCATCATCGTGCTTTATTTGCTCAGCACCGTTTTTATAGGGTTCTGGTACCGCAAAAAAGCACGCGAAAATAAAGACAGCTATATGCTGGGCGGCAAATCCCTCCCCTGGTACAAACTTGGGTTGAGCGATGCCTCCGATATGTTCGATATCAGCGGCACCATGTGGATGGTGAGCCTGTGTTTCGCATACGGCATGAAGAGCATCTGGATACCGTGGCTATGGCCCGTTTTTAACCAGGTATTCTTAATGATGTACCTCTCGCGCTGGCTGCGCCGCTCAAACGCCACTACTGGTGCCGAATGGCTGGCAACACGTTTTGGCAAAACAGGCGCAGGCGTTACAAGTTCGCACCTGGTGGTTATTGCCTTTGCCTTGCTGAGCTGCCTCGGCTTTATGGCATACGGCTTCATAGGGTTGGGCAAATTCATCGAGATATTTATTCCCTGGGATTTAGTGAAAGGACACGTCCCTTTCGAAGTGGCTCCGCAATATGTGCCGCATGTATACGGTATAGTATTCACGCTTTTTGCCATGTTCTACTCCATTTTGGGAGGTATGCATAGCATTGTTACAGGCGACATGATCAAGTATGGTATCATGACCGTAGCCTGTATCTGGATAGGATTTATTGCTGCCAACCAGCTTGGCACACACAAACTGGAGGTTCCGGGCGATTGGTACAGCCCCTTTTTCGGGAAGCATCTGGGGCTCAATTGGTCGGGCATTATCACCGAAGTAAACCAGAAAATTAAGAGCGACGGCTACTCGCTGTTTGCTTACTTCTTTATGATGATGACGTTTAAAGGCTTTTTTGCTGCACTTGCCGGGCCGGCACCAAACTATGATATGCAAAAGATTATGAGCGCCCGCTCGCCCGAGGAAGCCAGCAAAATGAATGGTTTTGTAAGTGTAATATTATTACCTATACGCTATACACTCATTATTAGCCTTACAGCGTTGGGGCTCATCTATTACCGCCAAATGAACCTGGCAGACGGCGCCGGGAATATCGATTTTGAACGTATCCTTCCGGCGGTTATCAATAGCTTTTTACCCGTAGGGCTGGTGGGCTTATTATTGGCCGGCCTGCTCGGTGCCTTTATGAGCACATTTAGCGGCACCATGAATGCCGCACAGGCTTACATTGTAAACGATATTTACCTGAAATATGTAGACCCGGCGGCTTCTACCAAAAAGGTTATCACCATGAATTACCTCGTGGGCATTATTGTGGTAGCAGTAGGTATAGTGCTGGGCTTTTTTGTGAAAGACATTAATAGCGTCTTGCAATGGATAGTATCCGCATTGTATGGCGGTTACATTGCAGCCAACGTACTTAAGTGGCATTGGTGGCGCTTTAATGCAAGCGGCTTTTTCTGGGGGATGCTTTCGGGTATCCTGTCGGCAATGGGGTTATCTATCCTGGTGAGTTTTGGATTCATACCAGAAGGTCAGCTGCTGTATTGGTTCCCGGTATTGTTTGCGGTGTCGCTTGCCGGTTCTGTAATTGGCTCCTATGCCACGCCTGCAACAGATATGGCGGTGTTGCAATCGTTTTACACCAACGTAAGGCCATGGGGATTTTGGGAGCCGGTTAGACAGATAGCTCTGCAAAACGACCCGTCGTTTCAACCCAATAAAAACTTCAGGCTGAATATGTTTAACGTTGTGGTGGGCACCATTGCACAATGCTGCCTAACCATCATGCCCATGTACTTGGTGTTGGGTCAAAAGGCCCCGTTAATGGTAACGCTGGCAATATTAGCCGTAATGATGATAGTACTGAAAAGGACCTGGTGGGACAAATTAAAAGAATACTAAAACACAAATGATACAACAATTTAAAGGCCGGTTGGCCGCATTACAGCAAGCATACGCAAGCCTGATAGATACAGATAACGAGATAGAAGGATTAGGCAACGGCATCTTTGACCGTTATAAATACCCGGTACTTACCGCACAACACGCGCCCATTACCTGGAAATACGACCTAGACCCGGAAACAAACCCCTACCTGATGGAACGTTTTGGCATTAACGCAGCTTTTAACGCCGGGGCCATTAAGTTTAATGGAAAGTACGTACTGGTGGTACGCGTGGAAGGTGCCGACCGTAAATCATTTTTCGCAGTGGCCGAAAGCCCTAATGGGATAAGCCACTTTGAGTTTTGGGAAAACCCCGTTACTATGCCCGAAACGGATGAACCGGACACCAACTTATATGATATGCGCTTAACGGCACATGAAGACGGCTGGATATATGGCCTTTTCTGCACCGAAAGGCGCGACCCGGAAGCGCCTGCCCACGACCAAAGCATGGCCATTGCCGCCTGCGGTATAGCACGCACCAAAGACCTGCTTACCTGGGAGCGCCTGGCAGACCTAAAGACCCCATCGCCGCAACAGCGTAACGTAGTATTGCATCCGGAATATGTTGACGGGATGTATGCTTTGTACACTCGCCCGCAGGATGGCTTCATCAGTGCGGGAAAAGGCGGCGGCATTGGTTTTGGGCTTTGCACCAACATGGAAAATGCTGTAATTACCGAAGAAACCATCATCGATAATAAACAGTACCATACTGTGTACGAAGCCAAGAACGGACAAGGCCCCGCCCCCAACAAAACAGAAAAAGGCTGGCTGCATTTGGCGCATGGTGTACGCAATACGGCGGCAGGATTACGTTATACGCTCTATATGTTCATGACCGATCTGCAAGACTTAACAAAAGTTACCCATAAACCGGCGGGCTATTTTTTAGCGCCCGAAGGTATAGAACGCGTAGGCGACGTGAGCAATGTTGCTTTTTGCAACGGCTGGATAAAAGATGAAGACAGCAAAGTATTTATTTACTATGCTTCATCAGACACACGCATGCACGTTGCTACTACTACCGTTGATAAGCTGGTAGATTACGTGACAAACACCCCGGCGGATGGTCTGCGTTCGGCTACATCGGTACAGGCTATTAACCGCATTGTTGAAAAAAACAAAGCATTGCAGCAATCCGCTTAGCAAAAAAGAATGACAGAGCAGCTGAAAAATTACAAGAACGAACTCGAAGCAGAACTTGCCAACATCCTAAACTACTGGATAAATAATACCGTTGACGAAAAGGACGGCGGTTTTTATGGTCAAATAGATAATGATAACCGGGTTATCGCCGCATCGCCAAAAGGTTCTGTTTTGAATGCGCGTATCCTTTGGAGTTTTTCGGCAGCTTACAATACGCAACCAGATGCCCGATATTTAAAGATCGCTCAACGGGCTTATCATTATATCACTCAATATTTTATCGACGCGACGTATGGCGGCGTTTACTGGTCGGTAGACCAGTTGGGCAATCCGCTGGATACCAAGAAACAGGTTTATGCCTCGGCATTTACCATTTATGCCCTGAGCGAATACTACAAAAATACCAGGCAGGAAAAGGTTAAGAAACAAGCGATAGAAATTTACAGGACACTGGTTAATAGCAGTTACGACCAGCACTATACCGGTTAT
>NZ_CAMLOV010000248.1 GCF_946481715.1 uncultured Mucilaginibacter sp.
TTCTATTGTCGAATTACTAAACCCTTACAATTGCGAGGAACGAAGCAATCTCTACGCAGGACGAGCAACTTTACAAGCGGCACTGCTTACCGGGAGATTGCTTCGTACCTTATAATGACGTGGCCATAAGTTATTGATAATATTGTCATTCCGAACCGAGGAACGAGGGAGGAATCTTGTTGTTGATGCAAAGCTCACCACTTTGCATGCCTGCTTTGCATTACTAACAAGATTCCTCGTCGCTGCGCTTCCCTCGGAATGACATGGCTGTAAGTCATTGATAGTTAGCATTCTTATTTTTACACGTCATAACCATTTTTTCAGGTTTCTCTGGTGGATACTCGCAATGACGCGGTGGAGAGTTTCATGGGATACCGGCACAGTTGAAATCTGCACATCCTCAACGCTTACCCAATCAACCCTATCTGCTCCTCAATCTTCTCCGCAGTAACCTCGCTTACCGGTACCAATGGCAAACGTAAAGTATCCCCACAAACCCCCAAATGCTTTAATGCCGATTTTACGCCGGCCGGGCTTCCTTCGGTAAACATCAACCGGGTGAACTCTATTAAACCATAATGAGCCTTTTGTGCGGCCTTAAAATCGCCCTGCAGGCAAAGCCTTACTTTATCAGATACCTGCTTTGGCAAAGCGTTACCAGTAACCGATATTACGCCTACTGCGCCCATGGCTATCATCGGCAGCGTAATAGGGTCGTCGCCAGATATCAGCAGGAACTCTTCGGGTTTATCGCGTACCAGTTGGTTCATTAGCTCAAAATTACCCGATGCTTCTTTTATGCCAATGATATTTTTAAAATCATTGGCCAGCCTTACGGTTGTTTCGGCACTTACGGTGCTGCCGGTACGGCTGGGTACATTGTATAAAATGATAGGCAGGGCAGAGGCTTCCGCCAGTGCTTTATAATGTTGGTAAATGCCTTCCTGGGTTGGTTTATTATAATGCGGGCTTGCCGATAGGATGGCATCGTAGCCGGTAGTATCAAATGCTTTAATTTCGGCAACAACCTCTAAGGTGTTATTGCCTGCTATGCCGGCCACCAGGGCCACGCGTTTATTTACGGTTTTGGCGGTAAAGGCAAACACCTGCTTCTTCTCGTCCTTACTCAAAGTAGCGCTTTCGCCGGTTGTGCCTAATGACACTAAATATTCCACCCCACCTTCAATAAGATGGTTGATAAGCCTTTCGAGCGCAGGGTAATCTACCTGCCCGTCTGGCTGAAAAGGAGTCACCATTGCTACCCCTGTCCCGTAAAATCTGTTCATAACTTTAATAAAAGGATGCTAAGATAGTAAATTAGTAGAAGTGCGGATGTGCAAATTTCAGATGTGTAGACCAATGTTGTTTACTTAAGAGCAGACCCCATCGGGTTCACATGTCGGTAGCGTGGTAAATAAAAACGGATATTGTGCCATAGGTACAATACATCGTGGAGTGGCATACCTACGGCATGCTGATACGATATTATCGATTAGCTACCGACATGTTGAGCCAATGGCGCATTAATAGGGTTGCCTAAGTATACGACAATGATGTGCAGATGATGAGAAGCTGTCGTTTGCCACGGAACTTTAACTGTTCAAATATTGAGTTTTAGTTATGAGGTACTCATAATGCAGCAGTTTTGTTCCGTAGTGGTCAAAATCTACCTCGTTTACCTTTTTAGCACCTAATTTGCAGGTAGCTTTTTGCGAACGGATATTGGTAGCCGCGATATGAAACATTACATTGTTAACCTCCTTAAATACGTGCTCCATGAGTAACCTCTTCATGGCCGAATTGTAGGTGCCTCCCCAATACTTCCTGGCCAGGAAAGTGTAGCCGATAGCCACGCTGGATTCCTCCGGCTTTAAATCATATAACCGGGTGCAGCCTATAATTTCATCCGTAGCTTTATCAATAACCAAAAGCGAACTTTCCGATACAACCGCATCATCAAAGTAAAGCTGGAAAACCTCTTTTTTATACCTGTCTTTAGCCGGATGCAATTCCCATATCAGTGGATCGGCCGCTACTGCATGCAACCTGTCAAAATCCGTCGCTTGTAACAGTTGCAGCAATATTAGATCATTCTCTAATTTTGTCGATCTCAGTTTAAAAATTTCCATACACAGTTGTATAAAGTGCTTAAATTATACCGTGCAGGGCTCCGCCTTTTTCCCCCATCTTATCCACCTGCTTTTCCACTTCCGGGTCTTTGATCAACTCGGGTGCGTGGTGTGGTTTAATGCGGGCATCAATCATCAGCGGGCCGTGGCAGCCCCAATGCTTATGCTCGGTAAAGCTGTTGATGCCATAAATATCATGCGATGGGTTGCTGCGGGTAAAAGTTACCCATACAAAGTTGTTAATGGTTTGCGCGGTAAAAGCGGCATCATCGCAAAGCACCATTAATGGCAGCCCGCTCAAATCGGTTTCGCCGAGGTGTTCCTGCAAAATTTCCAGCATCAGGGGCATATCGCTGGTGCGGATGTTTTTGGGCACTTCTACTGCTAATATACCCGGCATCACCATTTTATGCTTTACAAAAGGGCGGGGGAGGGTAAATGATGCAGGCATTTCGCCCCAAAGTTCGCGTTTAATATCACCGGCAACGGTAATGGTCACTTTGCTGCCGCTATTGAGGCCTTCGCCACTGTAGTCGAGGGTGTCTATAGAGGTTTTGGTTTGAAAATGGAGGTCGCGGGTGAGGTCGATACGTTGCAGGATGTGTTTCAGGAAACCGCCGATATTGTTTACATCCAGGCCCGGGTCGTCCTCTTTAGCGGCGATGAACAGGTATTTGGCAAGGCTTAATTGCCCCTTGCCCAAAATATGGTTGGCTATGGTGATGATCTCCTGCGGATGGCGCTCTTTTACATAAGGCGTATAACGTTCGCTGCCAATGGCAAATAGCAAGGGGTGTACACCGGCGGCATCAACCGCATTTACAGCATGCAACCCGGGTATTTCCTTCGGGATGGCGCTGCCGGTTATTTCGTGGATCAAAGCCCCGAAACTGGTATCTTCCTGCGGCGGACGGCCTACTACCGTAAACGACCATATAGCATCCTTGCGGTGGTAAACATTATGCACTTTTAATAATGGGAACGGATGCACAAGGCTATAGTAACCCAGGTGATCGCCAAAGGGGCCTTCGGGCTTGTTTTCCATCGGCATTACCGTACCCGTTATCACAAAATCAGCATCAGCCGAAATACAAAACCCGTCCGAATCATAAAAATAGCGGAAACGGCGGTTGCCCAAAGCGCCGGCAAAGGTCATTTCTGATAATCCTTCCGGCAGTGGCATTACGGCCGCTACCGGGTGCGATGGTGGGCCGCCTACAAATATGCTCACTTTTAAAGGCTGCCCTTTGGCATTGGCCTTGGTTTGGTGTACACCAATACCACGATGCAGCTGGTAGTGAAGGCCAATTTCTTTATCCTGTATATAATCATTTCCACCAAGCTGGATGCGGTACATGCCCAGGTTAGCATTCATGATGCCGGGCATATCAGCATCCTCGGTGTATACCTGCGGCATAGTTACAAAGGGGCCGCCGTCTTTTGGCCAGTTCACAATTTGTGGCAGTTCGCCGATGGTGGTACGCCCAAAGTTTATCGGTGCGCTACTCTTCCCTACTTTCATGGGCAGGGCAGAGAGGGCAGTAAGCGCTGTATTAGCGTACTTGAAAGGATGTTTTATAGCTTTTATGGGGTCGTTTTTGATGTCTACCAGGGTTTTTATCTTATCCAGCGTGTCCCTGAAAATAAACCGCGACCTATCCAGCGTACCAAACAGGTTAGATACTGCCGGAAATCGGCTACCTTTCACATTCTCGAACAGGATAGCCGGCCCTTCGTTTTCGAAAACACGCAGGTGTATAGCCGCCATTTGCAGGTATGGGTCAACCTCCTCCTTAATTCGGATGAGGTGCTTGTTCTTTTCAAGGTCGGTGATGCAGTCCTGTAAGCTTTTGTATGCCATGTAGCGCCAAAGATATTACAGAATAATCGATTTTAAGTTCATGCTTGTTCATGAACCCGGAAGATATTACAGTTGCCTGTATAAATCTTGTAATTAAACCGCATCTTCGCCATCCTAATTTAAACCTCCTATGAAAATTACCTGTTTCAAATACCTTAGCCCGGCGCTTTTTCTTATGCTTATAAACCTGCCTTTTTTTGTAAATGCGCATGAAAAGCCGATCCTTTTTAACCAAATTAACGAGAAACGTTTTATCAATATCAATGGTATCGAGCAATGGGTAACCATCAAAGGCGATAGTTCTAAACCCGTAATATTATTTGTACATGGCGGGCCGGGAAGCCCTCTAAGCCCATACGCAGATGCTATTTATAGCGGATGGGAAAAAGATTTTGTGCTGGTGCAATGGGACCAGCGTGGTGCCGGCAAAACTTTTGGCCGTACCGCACCGGCCGAGCTAAGCCCCGATTACCTGGCATCGCATATTTTAACAGCGGAGCAAATAGTAAACGATGGCATAAGCCTGGTAGAATACCTGGAGAAATACCTCCACAAGCAAAAGGTAACGCTTTTTGGCTCGTCCTGGGGGTCGGTTATAGCGGCACAAATGGCGGTAAAACAGCCAGACCTTTTTACGGCTTACGTCGGCCACTCGCAGGTGGTAAACCCCGCCGAAAATTTCCTGAAAGCCTACCAAAAAGTATCAGGTTTGGCAAAAGCAACTAACGACCAGCAATCGCTCGATATGCTTGCGGCAATCGGTGCGCCGCCTTATGAACGAGCCCAGGCTGCTGGCAAATTGTTCCGGATAATTAAGAAATACGAGCGTTTAGCCTCAACACCTGCACCGGAGGCCTGGTGGAAAATGGCACCGGAGTATGATAATAAGGAAGATAACCAACACCGCGAGGATGGCGACGACTATTCTTTTCTAAGCTTCGTTGGCGATGCGAAGATGGGGGTAAGATCCATGGCAGCCGGTATTAACCTGGCCAACAATAATTATGTATTTAAAATACCCGTTTACCTCATACAGGGCGAGGAGGATATTTTAACTTCAAAAGAAGTATCCCAAGCCTATTTTGATAAAATTGTAGCTCCCCGCAAGCAATTTATCATCATCAAAAAAGCAGCTCATGGTTTTGATGAATCGGTTGTAAAAGAGCAGCTTAGGTTGTTTAAATTAGTTAATCGATAAAAAGGCAAGTAAACAGGTAGGGTTACTTCTTTTATTCATTGTAAAAACTTATATTACTTTTACGGTGTAAACCATTATCTGCCTATGTCGGTAATATTATTTACGCTGATCATCCTTATTGGTGCTTATGTTGCCGGCTTGTTAGGTTCGCTTACCGGGCTTGGCGGCGGGGTGGTTATTATTCCCTTGCTTACCCTTTTATTAGGGGTTGATATCCACTATGCTATAGGCGCTTCGCTGGTATCGGTTATTGCCACATCCAGCGGTTCGGCGGCGGCATATGTAAAGGAGGGCATCACCAATATCCGTTTGGGCATGTTTTTAGAGATAGCCACCACCCTTGGTGCGCTTGGGGGCGCTATGCTGGCCATTTATATCCCAACCCAATACATAGCTGTTTTATTCGGGGTGATCCTTATCTTTTCGGCAATAATGTCCCTGCGCAAAAAGGCAGAGAAAATAGTGCTGCAACCCAGCTATTTAGCTGAAAAACTATAGCTAATAG
>NZ_CAMLOV010000249.1 GCF_946481715.1 uncultured Mucilaginibacter sp.
CGTTTCTATTTTGTTAAAAACGATGGCGTAATTCCCCAATACCTTGCCAATTTTATCTGCAATTACGTCGGTTTTTTTGATGTAAGTTGCTTTAGAAAACACAATACCCAGGTTGGCCAGCCCTATAAAAATGGCAATGCCCTTTACAGGCGGGTAAAAGATGGCAGCAACTATAGCTACTGCTAACAGGTACGGTGCAATTTTAGCATAGGTACCCAACGCTTTTTCGCCGGGAAGGTTTAGCGGTATACGCAGGAATTTAAAAAGATTGGTTAACCGGTTGGCATCCTCTTTATTGGCAAACAGCAACAGCGCCTGGCTTTCCTTCTTCCATTCGTTCTGCGTGGCTATTTCCTTTACAGCCTCCTGCCGCATTAAAATAGTGGATTTATCCGAAGGCGCTTTTAGCCAATTAGCCAGTTTATGGTTCCCGGTAGAAGTCGCGGCCCTGTTGATGAGTTGAAAAAGCGATGCCAAGCCAAAAATGTCAAGATCGGAGGTGTAAAAGTGTTTTTCGTTGCCAAATTGCTGGCCGTTGCTGTATAGGTTGGCACCGGTGGTGATGCTGCTGAGCTCGTTCTCGTTTATGGTTTTCAGGTCGAGGTAGTAGTCGCGCCGTAGTTCGTATTCGCCCTGGCGGGATACCAGCCAGGCAAAGGCCATGAGTAAAAGCACAATGGAAACCGCCATTATACTAAAGTCGTCCTGCACAATGGTAAGGTATACCGAAAAAATCATCAGCCCAAAAATGCCGAGCCGCATAAGGGAGTAAGTGTTGGCTTTTTGTCTATAAAAATCGGCTTGCTGCCCGGCAATTGCCGCAGCTTGCGTATAATCGTTCAAAATATCCTGTTCCATTAGCTAAGTAAAACCTTAATTTTGGAGAGTTTTACAAGTTTTCAATTTTACAACAAATACGCAACATTTAGCGCCTATAATGAAGATCACTTTTATAACCGTTGGCAAAACCGAGGATGCTTACCTAAAAGACGGCATAGAAAAGTATGTAAAACGGCTAAAACATTACACCAAACTGGAACTGGGCGAGATCCCCGAGCTAAAAAACACCAAAGCCCTTACCGAAGACCAGCAGAAAACAAAAGAAGCCGAGCTTATCCTTAAAAAGGTAACACCACAAGACCACCTGATATTGCTGGATGAAGCAGGGCAGGAGTTTACGTCTGTACAGTTTGCCAACTACCTGGAAAAACGTGCTATAAGTTCGGTAGCAAGCCTAGTATTTGTAGTTGGCGGACCCTACGGGTTCGACCAATCGGTATATCAGCGCGCCAACGATAAAATATCACTCAGCCGCATGACGTTCTCTCATCAAATGGTGCGCCTGTTTTTTGTGGAACAGCTTTACAGGGCGTTTACTATTATTAAGGGGGAGCCTTATCATCATCAGTAACTCCGCCCCCCAGCCCCCTGAAGGGGGAGGCGAATTTGATACATCTTGCAATTCAAAAGCTCCCCCTTCAGGGGGCTGGGGGGCTCACATTTGCACATCTTTTACTACCTTTACACCATGCACGATCACTCCGGACATCATCATCACGACCATGCCCCCAAGCTGGATAAGCTGAACACGGCTTTCATCTGGGGAATTGTATTAAACTCGGGTTTTGTAATTGTAGAGGTCATTGCCGGGCTCATCAGCGGTTCGTTATCCCTGCTAACCGATGCCGGGCATAACTTAAGCGATGTAGCCTCCCTGGCTCTTGCATTGCTGGCTTTTAAAATGAGCAAGGCAAAATCAAACAGTAAATACACCTATGGCTATAAGCGTTCTACCATCATCGTGTCGTTTTTTAACGCGGTGATATTGGTTGTAGCGGTTGGTTTTATTGTGTATGAAGCGGTGCTGCGCTTTTTGCACCCGGAAACTGTTACCGGCACCACCATTGCCTGGGTAGCTTTTTCAGGTATCGCCATCAACGGTTTTACCGCCTGGCTGTTTGTGAAAGATAAAGATACCGACCTAAACATAAAAGGTGCTTACATACACATGGCGGTTGATGCAATTGTATCGCTGGGAGTAGTAATATCCGGCGTGATCATCTACTTTAGCCACTGGTATTGGGTAGATAGCGCGGTGAGCATCATCATTGCCATTGTGATACTAACCGGCACCTGGAGCTTGCTGAAAGACAGCCTGCGACTGGAGATGGATGGCGTACCCAAAGAAATGGACCTCAGCAAAATTAAAGCTGAGTTGAAAAAAGCAAAAGGCGTAGTAGATGTACACCATATGCATGTATGGGCGCTAAGTACCACCGAAAACGCGCTTACTGCCCACCTGGTAGTAAAACCAGAGGACATGACCAACTTTGATAACATTAAACACGATCTGAGGCACCGCCTGGAGCATCTCTCCATCAGCCACAGTACTTTTGAGCCGGAGTTTGTGGATGAAGAATGCGGGCAGCCGAAGTGTTGAGATTCTTATTGAATTCGAACATAATACGAAGTTGCTATTATCTGCCCAGTGGGCATTATCAGGGCAATTTATCCTGAGATAAGGGCAATTTCGGTTGGCATAGCCTTAGATAAATTGTATATAAAATGCTATTTGGACAGGCCTGCTGGTGATGATGACTACGGAAATTTAAATTGTATCTCTGTCGAGATCCTTGGAGACTTTAGTGAGTTAAACCAAACCGACGAAATTTGTGAATACAGCCTTAAACAGGTTAATGAATTGGATTGTTTGATGAGTTTTGTTTATATAAGAAAAGAAGATTAATTTAAGCCATCATGAGCACCAACCGCAGAAAATTTATAGCAACCGCAGCAACAATGGCCGCCGGCGTGGCCGTTGCAAAAGCATTACCTTTAAAAAATATGACAAACAAATATCACGTTGTGCACCATGCACTTTTTTGGCTGAAAAACCCCGATTCGAAAGAAGACCGCGATAAGCTGGTTGCCGGCGTAAAATCGCTTGGTAAAATTGAACATATTAAAGAACTACACGTAGGCGTAGTAGCCAGTACCGAAAAGCGGGAGGTTGTAGATAATAGCTGGGCGGTATCAGAAGTAATGTTCTTTGCCGACCTGGAAGGGCAGGCCGCTTATCAAACGCACCCTATTCATCAGCAATTCATTAAAGACCATAGCCACCTGTGGGAGAGGGTTGTGGTTTATGATGCGATAGATGCTTAACCGGGATTAAACAGATTTTTACGATTTGAGGGATAAAAACCCAATAACCCCGATAAGGCGATGTCACCACCGCCGCACTTAGCACGGCAAAGCCCCAATAGCAAAACTACCGGGGCTTTGTTGTTTGCGGCGGTGAGGACACCGCCACAAAATGTTTTTAAAAACCTTATGCTTTCTTTGCAACAGGTTTTTTAGCTTTCGCCTTTGGTGCTTCGGCGGGCATTTCTGCTACTGCCTCTACCACTTCTTCCTCTTTTACAGGGGCTTCTTCGGCAATCGGTGCAGTTGGCAGTTCCTCGCTGAATAAAGGCAATTCTTTTAATATCAGGTACCAGTTGATGATTTTCTTCATGTCGCTTGCGTACACTTTTTCCTCATCGTGGTCTGGTGCTACTTCGCGGAAGTAATTGCGCATTACTTTGCCATCATCTTTAACAGATGGTACGCTTGCCGAAGCTTTCATGCGGCCAAACACATCAACCAGTTTAATATCGTCTTCAAGCCCAAAGATGGTGATCTCGTTCAAAGCGGCCAGCTTAGCGGTGCTAAGGTTAGCTATCAGTTTGGTTTTTTGCGCATCAAGGCTTTCTAAAACGTAACCGGTTTTGTTTTGCGCAAGCGCTTTCCATAAACCCGGTTTACCCGATACCGCAACTATTCCCTGTAAATTCATATTTATGTTGTAAGGGTTAGAAAGGTTATAAAGGTTAAAAAAGTTAAAAAGAGTTTAACGGTTGAAAAAGTATACAATCCAACCGTTCCAACTACTTTAACTTTTCTAACCTCTCCAACTTCTCCAACTTTTTTTAACTAATCTTCAATTACTTCTACGCCTAAAATTTTATCGCCCTGGCGTATATCGTCAACCACGTCAACGTTCTCAACCACTTTACCAAATACGGTGTGGTTACGATCAAGGTGGGCGGTGTTTGCACGGCTGTGGCAGATAAAAAATTGTGAACTGCCGGTGTTACGGCCAGCATGTGCCATTGATAACACACCACGATCGTGGTATTGGTTTTCGCCGGTTAATTCGCAGTCAATTTTGTAACCTGCGCCACCAGCACCGGTACCGGTTGGGTCGCCACCCTGAACCATGAAGTTAGGGATAACGCGGTGAAAGGTAACGTTATTATAAAAACCAGATTTAGCCAGCTTTAAAAAGTTAGCTACTGTGTTAGGGGCATCCTTGTCGAAAAACTCAACGGTCATGTCGCCTTTTTCGGTTTTAATTATTGCTTTGCTCATAATTATTTAAAATAGGGTGCAAAGTTAATAAAAAAGGAGAAACGTAAAAGGGGGGACGAGAGGTAAAAGGATAAACGGCAGATAATATCCATTTATAATTAATTATTTAACGGGGAGTGAAGGTTATAGACATGGCTTTGTCTTTTGGGTCATATTTGAAATCTGCATTTAAAAATCCGAGTTCTTTGTGCTCACTTATTGGTTCCACCGGATTTTTAGAAAATTTTCCGGAAGGACCGTAAAACCAATCTATTCCTTGTTTGCCTGCAATGGAGAATACAAAATAAGACATCCGCAAATACTGTAATTTATTTATGTCATGATTAGTGGTGAAAACGTACGTGAATTTTGCAAAGTTGAGATTATTATCATCACCAATTAACTGGACATATGATTTATAGTTATCTATACCAATGTAATTAGGTACTCCGTTAATTGCCCCTTCTGCTTTGAAAATCATAAGGCTATCGGACGATATTATTCTTGTTATTAACGCTGTTCTGCTTATCTGAAAAGAGCTCGATACTAACTCTTTCACAGTTGGCGGTTCGTCTGTACGTTGTGCTCTCGCGCTGGCAAAAGATATAAGTACAAGTAAAATAAGCAGAATGACTTTAGCGGGTTTAAGATTTAGGGCCATTAGATTAATTTGACCCAAATTAACAAATTGCCGGATAACTCTTATTTAAATTATTACGGCGATGCCTTAAGGCCCGGGCTATCCGTTCCAACTCCTCATTCCGCGCTGCTGATAGAAGCAGCACTTCATTCCGGGGTTTCCACTGCTATCCCTATCGCAGGGCTGGTTTAACCAATTCCATAAGCCTGTAATACATTTATAGTTTAATCGTTACATTTGAATACCACCATCAAGCAAATCAACAGTGATAAAACCCCTAACTAAATACCTTTTAGCTTTCACTTTTCTCCTTTTACCTTTCGTACTAAGGGCAGCCTCCATCCTCATCCCCATGGATGATGAGCAAAAAGACCACCTTAAATCGTACGGTATTGCCTTTTGGGTGTTAAAGAACCAGCAGGAGGTTGATTGGTTGCTGAATTACCGGGGTGGCAGCTTTATGATGAAGTATGATAAGCGTATAGAGGACGAATGCAAGATCCGTGGCGTAAGTTACCAGGTGGTTGCTGATGCCGCCGCTACGCAGATCATTACCGAAGTAA
>NZ_CAMLOV010000250.1 GCF_946481715.1 uncultured Mucilaginibacter sp.
TCATGTTGATTGTTTTTGTGTGGTAACTCAAATATATCAACACGAAGGGGTAGCCTTGGCTACCCCTTTAATTTTACCTTAAAAATATTTTCCCCGGACAACAGTGAAACAAGTTCGGCATGACGCACCATTTTTTTTCGAACACCCTTCGTTTCGAACCCATCGCTATGTGGCATTCTCAAGTTAATCCATTTCCCGCCTTTGCGACATAAACAGCCAAACGGAACAAAGCCACTGTAACGTTTCCCCTATTCCATCCGTCATTCAAACTAAACAATTATCTTCGCAAACATATTCCCGTATATGAAAAAACACTTACTTACCGCTTTAGCTATTTTACTTTTCGCCGGCATTTCATCCGCCCAAACCGGCAAAGGTGCCAAATATATCGGCGGCAGCTTTAATCTTAATTATGATGAAGCAGGCTATTCCAGCAATATCACTTTTCCGCAGGGGCACACCCAATATTTTAATACCAGCATTCTCAACTTAAACATTAGTCCGGAGTTTGGCTTCTTCCTGAACAAAAAGTGGGCGATCGGCATCCAACCGGGTTATTCGCGTGTGTCGGGCACCGAAACCAGCAATTATTACTCTAACACCACCGTTACCGACAACTACAGTTACACCCGTAAATACCATACAGATATTATCGGGCTGGCCATTAACCTGCGTTATTACTGGATGCTGAGCGATAAGTTTGGCATTTACCCGCAAATGGGCATCAGCAGCAACCATGTGCTGAATAACTTTACTGTAGGTTCGCTAAATATCGGCGGCAGCCCTAATGTGGTTTTCTTCCCTACTCAAAAACTGGGCATCAATATGGGCTTTGGTAACCTCAATTACAATTACAACTACCAAACCAACGGCACCACGCTAAACCTGGCGTTTAACAACAACTTTACCTTTGGGTTGAATTATTACTGGGGAGGGAAGAATTAGAGACAAGAAATTTAGAATCAAGAGTCAAGATGAATGAGAAACTAACCATTCTATCTTGATTCTTGTCTCTTGATTCTTGACTCTAAAAACTATCTTTGCCTCCATGCCAACCATCCTCATTAAAGCCGCTACGATCATCAACGAAGGCAAACAATTTGTTGCCGATGTACTGGTTAAAGACGGCCATATCGAACGAATTGACAGCAGCATCAGCGTACCTGCCGACAGGGAGATCAACGCCGAAGGGCTTTACCTTTTCCCGGGTTGTATAGACGACCAGGTACATTTCCGCGAGCCGGGGCTAACGCAAAAGGGGAATATTTATACCGAATCGCGCGCGGCGGTGGCTGGTGGCATCACCTCTTTTATGGAGATGCCCAATACTGTGCCTAATACGCTCACCCGCGAATTTCTGGAAGATAAGTATGCCATAGCTGCGCAGAACTCTCCGGCCAACTACTCCTTCTACATGGGTGCCAGTAACGATAATTTGGAGGAAGTTTTGCGTACCGATACCAAAAACGTGTGCGGTATTAAAGTGTTCATGGGTTCCTCAACCGGCAATATGCTGGTGGATAACCCTACCACGCTGGAGAACTTGTTTGCCAACTCGCCTATGCTTATTGCCACGCATTGCGAGGATGAGGCAACCATTAAAAGCAACCTCGAACATTATAAGCAACTGCTTGGCGAGAACATCCCTGTTGGGCTTCACCCCAAAATACGTAGCGCCGAAGCCTGCTACCTGTCATCAAGCATGGCAGTAGAACTGGCTAAAAAACATGGTACCCGCCTGCATATCCTCCATATCTCTACAGAGAAAGAAACGCATTTATTCACCAACGATATCCCGCTGGAAAACAAGCGTATAACCGCTGAGGCCTGTATCCATCATTTATGGTTTAGCGATGCCGATTATGAAACAAAAGGTAACCTGATAAAATGGAACCCTGCGGTTAAAACCACCGCCGACCGCGACGGCATTTTAGCCGCCGTGCTGGATGGCCGCATAGACGTAATAGCCACCGACCATGCTCCGCATACCACTGAAGAAAAGGCCCAGGCCTATCTGCAAGCCCCAAGCGGCGGCCCCTTAGTGCAGCACGCGTTGGTAGCGATGCTGGAGCTGCACAAGCAAGGCAAAATAACGCTGGAACAAATTGCCGAAAAAATGGCGCATAACGTTGCGAAATGTTTCCAGATAGAAAAGCGGGGCTTTATCCGCGAAGGGTATTGGGCAGATCTGGCACTGGTAGATTTAAACAAACCCTGGAATGTGCAGAAAAACAACATTTTATACAAATGCGGCTGGTCGCCATTTGAGGGGCAGCGGTTTACATCAAGCGTTACGCATACCATTGTGAGCGGCAATGTGGTTTACGAGGGTGGCAAAGTAATGGATAGCATTTATGGGCATAGGATGAGTTTTGTGCGGTAAATACTAATAAACCGGGTAATACTATTCTTTCACAGTTGAATTAAAATACCAAACCAGGAAGCTTACAACCAGTACCATCGCCAGCATCAAAAGAAAATTCTTTATGATGGATGGCAGCGTTCCTTTGTTACCGTCGCCGGTGGACCATACGGATGGCTCTATGATGCCCGCAATTACATATAGAACCTTTAATGCGCCTTTTGCAATTCGTTTCATTGAGATTTAATTTATAAACACCTCATCCACAAACACCCAACCCGGTTTACCTTTAGCAGGGTGCCAGTCGGGCACGGCCTTAATTGGTTTGGCAACGAGTTTTATGCAGGATACGGTTTGCGCCGTTTTCAGCTTACAGGTTAAAGGTACTAATCCAAATGGATCATTTTTATGCGGCGTGGCGGTTTTAAGGGTGCTTAGCAATTTCATGTGGTCTTTATCCGGCCCGCCCCATACTTCAACCCCCGCGCCTAAAAATATTTGCGATCCGATGTTGCGCATGGTATTTAGTTCCAGAGAATGCATTTCGATAGGTATATTAAACCACATCATCATCACCAGGTCTTTTTGCGAGGCCAGCCATTTGCCGTTGCCAAAGTTGTTGCCGCCAAGGTCTTTATCTATGATGGTTTTTGCGCCGTCGCCTTTGTATTTATCATCGGGGCGAGTAATGAATAGTACGCTATCCGGCGTGTAGCGGCATTTGTAAACGTTAAACTGCACGGAATCGCTGCTTAGCCAACCAACTTTATAAGCGCGGGCTTTTATTACCGTACTTTGGGTAATAATTGTACCCGGTTTGTATAACGGAGATTTGATGCTATCCGGCGTTCTGCCATCGGTTGTGTAACGGATATCTACGCCTTTAATGGGATTGCTTAATTGCAGGGCATAATTATCAGTGAATATCACCGCCGTGTTTTTCAACTGCGGGTTGGTAAGTTTTACCGGCTTGCCGTCATCCTTATAGCCTGTTAATATTTTTAATTGCTTGTTGCTTACCTGCAGCGATTGAAAATCCGCAGGTTTAAGCCCTGTATCCCATACTGCCAGTTCGGTAAGGCTTTTTATGGCGGCTAAAGTTTTAATATCTGCTGGGCTTAACTTCACCCCTGCTAACGACAGGCTATGCAGGTTTTTCAGGTTGCTTAACTCTTTCAACCCATTCCCCCTAACATCGCTAAAATTGAGTACCAACCGGCGCAGATTTTCCAGCTTGGCTACCGCTTTCAGGTCGGCATCTTTTACGGGCATCTTGTTTAGGTCGAGCGATACCACTTGCTTGCTGATGGGGCTTAGCTCCTCTAACGCCTTTATGTTGAAGGTGGCCTTGTTATAAATATTCACCCCCAGGGCCGGCGAGCCCGCAGCCAGTGGGTAAACCACACGGTAATTGTTGTTCAGTTTTTTTATATCGTCCTCGCTCGCGGCAGAAAAATCATAGGTTTCTTCGTTGCTTTCCGCAGGTTTCAGAAACGATGACGCAATTATCCGCAAGGAATCGGTAGCAGGCAAATCAATGACCTTCTTTTTAAAATCAGCATTGTTCTTCACCCAAAAGTACAGCAGCATTTGTTCTTCTTCCGTCAACTGTGGTTTGCCGGTGGGGGGCATATGTTTCTTTTCACCTTCGGGCAGGTGGATGCGCTGCAGCAGCAGGCTTATGGTAGGGTTACCCGCTACAAACAGCTTCCCTTTTTTACCGCCTTTCAGGATGGATTCTTCATTCACAAGGCTTAATCCGCCCTTCATTTTATCAGCATTGTGGCAATTTTGGCATTTGGCCTCGAAGATGGGCGCTATCACGTCGCGGTACACCAGCGCTTCGTTAATAGGCACCGTCTTTTTACTGTTATCCATCACCGGACCGAAAACAAAATCATCGCCATGCGTAATGTTGCCGCCGAAGTGCCCGGCCATTAGCAAACAAAAAACGGTAACTATCGCGCCGGTTTTGGCAATGGTTGCCGTGTAGCGTTCGCGGTTGCGGATGAGGTACACGCCATAACCTACAAAGGCCACGCCTACCCCAAACCATTTATGCCATTGTAAATTGCTGCCCTCATATCCCGCCTCGCGCGACAACAGCAGCCCCATTATTACCGTGGCAGATGCAAACAACGCACCCAGCAACAGCATGTAATTGGTAAAAGCCTGGTACAGCCGCTCGTTAATAAAGTCGGGCCTAAAGCGGAAATACTCCAGCAGCATGGCCAGCATCAATATCACAATAGGGAAATGCAGGATGAGCGGATGCATGCGGCCAAGGGGCTGCAGCCATTGCGGTACCACAAGGTTATCGCCGGCCAGTAGTAAAACCAAAATAAAAACATTCAGCGCGAAAAGCGCCCCGTCTGCAAAACCCTTATGGCTGCTCTTCATATTATAAATCGTGCTGCTGCAAGGGGTTAAACGCGTGTAAATTTGTAAGGGTAAACCTTGCCAGATGCCCATTGCGCCACATACAGGTTTTCGTCGTTATCTACACATACATCATGCGGGTTCAAAAATATCTTTTCGGCCTGCGCCATCGGTTGTAGTACGCCGTCAGTATACACAGGTTCGGTACCGCCGAGGTTGGATACCACTTTGTTGTTTTTATCGAGGATGGTGGTAAAGCCGGAGTTCTCCTTACCCAGATCGGGCGAACGCAATACAGCTGCATACAAGTGATCGCCTTTTATAACCGGGCGGCATACACAGGCACCGGGCAGTTTGATGATCTCCTGCAGTTTGCCATCCATGCTGAATCGTTTGAAACAGTTGCGGGTGCGGTCGGTGATCAGCAGGGTTGGCGTACCTTTTCGCCTGTCGATAACAATACCGTGCGCATTATCCAGATGTTCATCGCCCTCTCCTTTTCCGCCGAAAAAGCCTTTCAGCTTGCCGTCCTTATCGTAATGGGTAATGTATTGCGCGCCATATCCATCGGCAATAAAAATATCGCCGTTGGTGTCAATTGCGGTTTCTGTCGGCACAAATTCCTCTGCCTTTTTGTAAACACCGGTTTCCATCGGTACATCAATAGTCATTAATAATTTACCATCCAGCGTAGTTTTATAAACCTGGTGTTTTACAGTATCGGTAATGAAAAGAAATTCCGTG
>NZ_CAMLOV010000251.1 GCF_946481715.1 uncultured Mucilaginibacter sp.
CCATCCGTAACAAATACGTTTTTAGCATCCCAAACCTGGTTCCATTCGTTTAATACCGACGTTTTAGGATCGCGGCCCATACGTGCGGTGCCCATCTCGTGGATACCACGGCCAAGCACGCCATCAGTAGTGTAGCCCTTTACATCTTTTACGCCCGCATTGGTAAGCATCTCTACCGCATCGTTCATCATGTCTACGCGCATCTTCTTCTCGTTGTCTTTCACCTCAACGTCAATAGCCAGCGTTGGCAAGCCCCATTTATCTTTATTGGTTTTATCCAGCGTTATTTTGTTCTCGTGGTATGGCAGTGTTTCGCCAAAGCCGCCCATGCCAAAGCTCCAGTCGCCCGGTTCTGATAAGGCATCCTTAAAGGCACCGCCGATGTTCATTTCGGCAATGTCGCGGCTCCAGTTGCTGCGGCTGCCCCCGCCCTGGTAACCAAAACCACGAATGTAATCGCGTTTTTCGCCATTTAAGTTGCGGTAGCGTGGTATATAAATACCGTTTGCCCTGCGGCCAAAGTAGTATTTATCTTCAAAGCCCTCTATCCTGCCGCCTGCACCAACACCTAAATGGTGGTCCATTACGTTGTGGCCAAGCTCCCCGCTGCTGCTGCCTAAGCCGCCTTCCCAAACATCAGTAGCAGAATTCATTAACACCCAGGCGCTGTTTAGTGCCGATGCATTAACAAATACAATTTTTGCGAAGTAATCGTAAGTTTTGTTGGTTTCGGCATCAACAATGCGTACGCCTTTTGCTTTTTTGGTATCCTTATCGTAAAGTATCTCTGTTACTATCGACCACGGGCGAACCGTTAAATTACCTGTTGCCATTGCAGCAGGCAAAGTTGCCGACTGTGTACTGAAGTATGCGCCAAAGGGGCACCCTAACCAGCATTTATTACGATATTGGCAGTTGGTGCGGTTGTTATGCGGTACGGTAATATTGGCCACGCGGCCTATTACAAAGTGGCGAGCCTCTTTATAATAGTCCTTAAAACGTTTCTGAACGTCTTTTTCCACCACGTTCATATCCATCGGCGGCATGAAATCGCCATCCGGAAGGATAGGTACGCCATCACGGTTTCCGGATATGCCAGCAAATTTTTCTGCATAGCTGTACCATTTATCAAGGTCTTTATAGCGGATAGGCCAATCTACACCAACGCCATCCTTTAAGTTTGCCTCAAAATCGGTTTCGTGCCAGCGGTACGATTGGCGGCCCCACATTAGCGAACGGCCGCCTACATGGTAACCCCTAAACCAATCAAAGCGCTTAATTTCGGTATAAGGGCTTTCTTTTTCATCAACCCAATAATCTAAGTTTGTCTCGTTAAGTGGATAATCGCGTTTTAAAACGGGGTAATCCTCTATCATTTTTTGCGTTCGGCCACCACGGTGCGGAAACTCCCAGGGGCCTTTATTCGCGTTCACATAATCTTTAATGTGCTCGATATTCCTACCGCGCTCCAACATGATGGTTTTTAAGCCCTTCTCGGTCAGTTCCTTTGCAGCCCAGCCGCCAGATATCCCTGAACCAATGACTATAGCGTCATAAGTGTTTGTAGACATAATAGTATTGCGTTAAAATAAATTTGTTTAGTATTGGTTACTTCGCCTAATGTAGGCATAATAATTATTTTTCAAATATTTTTTCATTGTGTTTTTTATACACAACCTCCAGTTTGCAGTGGGCAGTTTTCAGTTTGCAGTTCCCGGTTTGCAGTTCGCAGTCAGGCATTCGTTATACAACTGCAAACTGGCTACTGCAAACTGCCCACTGCTAACCTTTTTTAGATTCCCTCACCGCATGGTCAACTGCCCGCGCAGCGAAAGCCATGTAGGTTAACGATGGGTTTTGGCATGAGGTTGAGGTCATGCTGGCGCCATCGGTTACGTAAACATTTTGGCAGGCGTGCAGGCGGTGCCATTTATCAAGCATCGATGTTTTGGGGTCGTTGCCCATGCGCACACCGCCCATCTCGTGAATATCCAGCCCGGGGGCGCGGTTATCTGTAGATGCCTGTATGTTGGTGAACCCTGCAGAGGTGAACATCTCTGTCATTTGCTCCACATAATCCTTCTTCATTTTGGCATCGTTATCGTCGTACGCTACTGAGATTTTCAGCAGCGGCATCCCCCATTGGTCCTTTTCGCTTTTATCCAACGCCACGAAGTTGCTTTCTTTAGGAATAGTTTCGCCCATCATATGCGAGCCTACATGCCAGCCGCTAAGTCCGTCTTTCACTAAATTCTTTTTCAGGTTTTCGCCAATGCCATCGCTACTGGTTTCCCTCCACCGGTAAGCGCTAAAACCGGCTGCATAACCGCGAAGGAAATCGGTTTCCTGCTTATGCACATTACGGAAACGCGGGATATAACCCCCGCCTGCCGGGTTGCGGCCATCGGTTGTCCATTCTTTATCGCCATCCCACTCGGCATTAATGTGTGCCGAGTAATTGTGGAAAGCCACGTATTTGCCCAGCGTGCCGCTATCGTTACCCAAACCATTAGGGAAACGGTTGGAGGTGGAGTTTAACAGCACAAGGTTACTGTTCAATGCCGCTGCATTTAAAAATATCACCTTTGCGTAGTATTCTATCGCTTCTTTTGTATTAGTATCGATGATGCGTACGCCGGTTGCCTTCCCCAACTTCTCATCGTATATAATAGACTCTACCACCGAGAACGGCCTTAGCGTTACATGCCCCGAGCGTAATGCCCATGGGATGGTAGATGAATTAGCGCTGAAGTACCCACCAAACGGGCAACCGCGCTGGCAAAGTGTACGCTGCTGGCATTGCCCCCTTCCCTGGTCGAGGTGTATTTGGTTTGGCTTTGATAAGTGGGCACAACGGGCGCTGATGACGTGCCTGTTTTGATAATGTTGTTTTACGTGTTTGCTAAAGCGTTGCTCTACTGCATTTAAGGGGAAGGCGGGTAGAAACTCGCCGTCGGGTAATTCCGCAAGGCCATCGCGGTTGCCGGATATGCCTGCAAATTTCTCTACATGGCTGTACCAGGGCGCTATATCTTTATAGCGGATAGGCCAATCAACCGCGAAACCATCGCGTGCCGGGCCTTCAAAATCAAAGTCGCTCCAGCGTTGGGTTTGCCTTGCCCATAGCAACGATTTACCGCCAACCTGGTATCCGCGGATCCAGTCGAAAGGCTTTTCCTGCACGTAGGGGTGCTCTTTATCCTTTACAAAAAAGTGCATGGCATCCTCGCCAAAGGCGTAGCAGCGGTTTACAATAGGGTTTGCTTCGCGAATTTCGGCGGTTACCTGGCCGTGGTGCGCAAACTCCCAGGGGTACATATTTGTGGTAGGATAATCTTTCAGGTGTTTTACATCGCGGCCACGTTCCAGCACCAATGTTTTCAAGCCCTTGTCGCCCAGTTCCTTGGCTGCCCATCCGCCGCTCATGCCCGATCCTATTACAATGGCATCAAACGTACGTTCTTTTATACTATCTATATTTAAATTAGCCATGCTATACTGCCGCTTTCTTTTTCACCGGGAACATGGCATTATACCTGCCCGGTACCAATTCATAAACTATTTGCTTGGTCATGAAGTATTTGGAAGTAGTGTAGCCAAATACTGTTTGCCCCTTCACTGTCCAGTAAAAACCGGAGGATTTCCCTTGTTTTTCTTTGTTTTTCGGATCTTTACTTTGTTTCTCTATATCGTTCACAAAAGCGCTGCGTTCTGCCACGGTGAGGCTGTTAAACGACTTGCCGTATTTTTCATCAACCGCCTTATCAAACTCTTTTAAGCCCGCCATAAATTCGTCCTGCTGTTTTTCGTCGAAGCAGTCGTCTATCATTTTAAAAACAAAAAGGTTTATGCCAAGGTCTTTTGCGCCAGGGGTATCGGTTTTAGGGAGGATGGTTTCGGTGAGATTGGCAACCAGGTTTTCCTGTTCAGCATCAAGCTTTAAATGCTTTAGCGTTACAATAGGTTTGCCTTTATTATCGTTTAGGCAAGCAGGCAACACGGCCGCGCTGCCCAGGATCAAAGCCATGTTGCGGATAGCTATCCGCCTGTTCATTTGATAGTTCAAATTCTGAAGTAGTTTAGTTTATGCATATATAACGGGATATTGCGTTTTACAATATCCCGCTATTGATAAATGAAGGCGAAAGGTATGTTTTAAACCCTAATAACCCCATTTTTTCATGGTTTGTAAATCAATTTTTACAGAGTCGAGCGGATCCATGCCCTGGTACGATTCCTGTTCGATAATGAGGTATTGAGTCCCGCCAATGTTTTTGGCAGCCTTTAGCACGTCTTTTACCGGCAATACGCCTTTGCCCAACACGCAGCTTTCGTAACCGGTGCCTTCGTTGGGATGTTCTGCACTTTTTATTTCATCCTTTACGTGCATCGACTCGAACCTGCCCGGGTATTTCTTAATGAGGGAGATGGCATCGTTCTCGCGGCCGTACATATTGCCAATATCCAGCTGTTGCGACACAAGTTTTGGGTCGGTATGCTGCATTATATAATCGAACAGGCGCATATCCCCCACCATGGTGGTAAATTCAAAATCGTGGTTGTGGTAACCAAACTTCATCCCCGATTTTTGGCACAACTCGCCGCTTTTGTTAAACTGCTCCATGGTACGGTCGAGCGCGGCCTTATCGGTACGCACGGCAACATCCATCCATGGGCTAAACACATACTTTTGCCCCAAAACGGCGGCATCTTCCACTGTCCATTTCCAGGCATCGGTAAAGTCGTTTTTGGCGGCATCCCAGTGTTGGGTGGTCATTACGGTATGGCCGCTTGGCATTACCAGCCCAAGGTCGTCCAGCAGCTTTCTAAATTCCTTAGCAGTGTAGCCGTAAAATTTACGGTTTATATAGTTAGCGTGCTCTACCTGCACATAGCCCATATCGGCCAGTTTTTTTAAAACGCCGGCAGGGTCTACTTTCATGGCGTCGCGTACCGAGTACAATTGCAGGCCTACGCGCTGTATTTTTGCTGCCGCGAAAACGCTATCGGGCAATAAGGCCGCTGCGGTGAGTGCAACGGCGCTGTTTTTTAAGAAACTTCTGCGAGATGTGGTCATTTTTTTTGTTGAGATTTAGTTGTTTGCTATAGGGAATACGGGGAATAAAAGATCGGAATTGCTTACAAAGGCAATGCGTTTGCTATCCGGCGACCATGATGGCGTATTGATAGTGCCCTGCCCGCCATACAGGTAAGCCACCACTTTTGATGGGCCGCCTGCAGCCGGCATTACGCGGATATAAACATGCTTGTAAAAGGGGTGGTCGCCGGGGGCAACTTCGCTCTTTAAAAAGGTGATAAATACTATCCACTTACCATCGGGCGATATGTGCGGGAACCAGTTATTATAATCATCATTGGTTATTTGTATTTGGTTGCTGCCATCGGCATCCATTCGCCAAACCTGCATCAGCCCGCTGCGTACCGAGTTAAAG
>NZ_CAMLOV010000252.1 GCF_946481715.1 uncultured Mucilaginibacter sp.
ATATCTTAATGAAATATAAAGCTGTTATTGATTTTGGGAAGAAGATGCTGGTGTTGAAATAGGTGAGTTGTGTGATTGTTGAATGGTTTTTCAATCCCGCTTCGCATGTCCACTCTGCTTATCGAGCATTGTTTCATCGCTTCGTCCGCTTGATGACACTAACACAAAAAAGCCCCGCTCATCAAGCGGGGCCAAGTATCAGAGACAAAAGCATCTGCACATCCGTAATCTGCACATTTGGATATCGTTCTATGTATCTATACGCGCGTATTTTGCATTCTTCTCGATGAATTCGCGGCGTGGTGCAACTTCATCGCCCATTAGCATGCTAAAGGTGTGGTCGCACTCGGCAGCATTTTCTATACTTACTTTTTTTAGCGTGCGGTTGGCAGGGTTCATGGTAGTATCCCATAATTGCTCGGCGTTCATCTCACCCAAACCTTTGTAACGCTGTACGTGTACGCTGTCTTCCTTACCGGCACCTTTAAGGCGCTGTATGGCGGTATCGCGTTGCTCCTCTGTCCAGCAGTATTCAAACTCCTTACCTTTTTTTACCTGGTAAAGCGGTGGCGATGCAATGTAAATGTATCCGTACTCTATCAGCTCCTTCATATAACGGAAGAAGAAGGTAAGTATCAGCGTGGTAATGTGCGATCCATCCACGTCCGCATCCGTCATTACTACAATTTTATGGTAACGCAGTTTTGCAATATTAAGCGCCTTGGCATCCTCGGGGGTACCAATGCTCACGCCCAAACCGGTGAACATGTTTTTTATTTCCTCGTTCTCGTATATCTTATGCTCCATGGCCTTCTCCACGTTCAGGATCTTACCACGCAGCGGCAATATCGCCTGGAACTCGCGGTTGCGGCCCTGTTTAGCGGTACCACCCGCCGAGTCGCCCTCTACCAGGTACAACTCGCATAAAGCTGGATCGTTATTAGCACAGTCAGACAGCTTGCCCGGTAAACCCGAACCGCTCATTACACTCTTGCGCTGCACCATTTCGCGTGCTTTGCGGGCAGCGGCACGGGCAGTAGCAGCAAGGATAACCTTCTGCACGATCATCTTGGCCTCTCTTGGATTTTCTTCCAAATAGTTCCCCAAAATTTCGCCTACCGCAACGTTAACGGCACCACTCACCTCGCTGTTACCCAGCTTGGTTTTTGTCTGCCCTTCAAATTGTGGCTCCTGAACTTTTACCGAGATAACAGCAGTTAACCCCTCGCGGAAGTCATCGCCGGTGATCTCAATTTTCATATTCTTCAACAAGCCCGATTTATCGGCATATGATTTCAAGGTACGGGTAAGCCCCATCCTGAATCCGGCAACGTGCGTACCACCCTCAATAGTGTTGATGTTGTTTACATACGAGTGCACATTTTCGGTATAGGTGTCGTTATACTGAAAAGCCAGTTCGACCGGGATACCCTGCCTGATTCCTTCCAGGTAAATTGGCTCGGGAATGATAGCCACACGGGTACCATCCAGGTATTTCACAAACTCCCTCAAGCCTCCTTCAGAGAAAAACTCTTCGCTTACAAAAGTTCCGTCATCGTTCGTTTCGCGCTCATCTGTAAGCGTTAGGCGGATGCCTTTATTTAAGAAAGCCAACTCGCGTAAGCGGGTAGCTAAAGTGTCGAATTTATACTCGGTAGTCAGCGTAAATATTTCCGCATCTGGTTGGAATGTTTGCGTTGTACCTGTTTTATCAGAAACGCCAATTTCCTTAACAGGGAACAGTGGTTTACCTCGTTCATACTCCTGGGTAAATATTTTCCCTTCGCGGTGTACAACAGTTTTTACGTGTATTGATAATGCGTTAACGCAACTTACGCCCACACCGTGCAAACCGCCGGATACCTTGTAGGTATCCTTATCAAATTTACCACCGGCATGCAGCACAGTCATTACAATTTCCAGCGCCGATCGACCCTCTTTTGTATTGATACCTGTTGGAATACCGCGGCCGTTATCAACAACCGTAATAGAATTGCCTTTATGAATTGTAACGTTAATGGTATCGCAGTAACCGGCAAGCGCCTCATCTATCGAGTTATCTACCACCTCGTAAACCAAGTGGTGGAGCCCTTTTACGCCTGTATCGCCTATGTACATCGAAGGCCTCTTACGTACGGCCTCTAAACCTTCTAGAACTTGTATATTATCTGCTGAATAATTCGATCTGTCCTGATTTTCTTCGCTCATAATTTATCTAAAACAATAACATACTCCGGGGCGGAGTTTTATATGCAAAAGTACGGTTTTTGCTTCATATATACATCATCCTTAGCGCTAATGTGGATAAATATGACCCATAATAAACATCCTTTTTAAGGTTAGGAAACTTGATGCGAAAGTTTATCTTTGTCAAAATTTTTTTTAGATAAACAGAATGAAAATCAAGGCTTCTATTGTTACAAAATCAGTTTTAGTTATAGCTATTGCCGCGGGCCTCGCTGCATGTAACCAAAACAAAACTGCTGATAAACCTGCTTCGGCAACAACTGCAACCACAGCAACTTCAACCCCCGAAATTGTATATGTAAACCAGGACTCGCTTGTTAGCCAATACGAGTACATCAAAGACATGAACAAGCGCCTGGAAGATAAGGGCAAAGCAGCTACAAGCGAAGTTGAGTCGCAAAAACAGGCCATACAACGCCAGTATGCCGATTACCAAAAAAATGCAGCTACCATGCCGGCAGACCAGCGCGCGGCCATGGAGCAACGTTTACAGCGTAAAGGGCAGGAGTTTCAGCAGTACCAGCAAAATGCAGGTGCGCAGGTGCAAAACGAGCAGCTGAGCGAAACTAACAAACTGTACGAAAAACTGATTGAGTTTACCAAAGCCTACGCTAAAGAAAAAGGCTATAAAATGGTACTTACCTTCCAGAAAGGCAATACTAATATGCTGTACGGCGACCCAAGCCTTGATGTAACCGCTGATGTGGTTAAAAGACTGAATGACGCATACACTAAAGACAAAAAATAAGAATGTGCGGATGCGCAGATGAATGATTTTTAAATAAAAAAGAAAACCCCAGCCGCAGGTTGGGGTTTTTTGTTTTTATAGAGGTAGAGCATATGAAAGAGAAACAATTTATGCAGATGGCTATCGATCTGTCGGAATATAATGTTAACCAGGGATTAGGCGGGCCATTTGGTGCCGTGATAGTAAAGGACGGCATGGTAGTGGCCCGCAGTGCCAACAAGGTTGTGCCTACCAACGACCCAACAGCCCATGCCGAGGTATCGGTGATACGCATGGCTTGCCAGGAACTGGACACTTTTAATTTGGAAGGCTGCGAAATTTATACGAGTTGCGAACCCTGCCCCATGTGCCTCGGTGCTATTTACTGGGCACGCATCGGCAAGGTATATTACGCCAATACCAAGGCAGATGCCGCGGCCATCGGTTTCGACGACCATTTTATTTACGATGAACTGGAACTACCCATGAACAAGCGCAAAATGCCCTTTGTACAGCTGATGCGCAATGAAGCACAGCCCGCTTTTAAGCTTTGGGATGGGTTGGAGAATAAGACAGATTATTAACGCTCTTAACTTATAAGCGATTTGATCAACTCTTCCAAGTCCTTTAAATAAAGCATATTAGGGCCATCGCTCATAGCGTGGTCAGGATCCGGGTGGCTTTCTATAAAGTAACCACTGGCACCGAAGGCGCGGGCCGCGTGGGCCATATTGGGCACAAACTTGCGGTCGCCGCCGGTTTTGCCACCCGCACCGCCGGGGCGTTGTACCGAGTGGGTACAATCCATGCAAACGGGGTAGCCAAACTCCTTCATATCATAAATATTCCTGAAATCTACCACGAGGTTATTATAGCCGAAAGAGTTGCCGCGCTCGGTAAGAATAATTTGATCATTACCGGCTTCTTTAACTTTTTGAGCGGGATAAAACATATCCTGCCCTGAAAGGAATTGCGCTTTTTTCACATTCACTACCTTGCCGGTTTGAGCAGCTGCAACCAGCAAATCAGTTTGACGGCAAAGGAATGCGGGGATTTGTAAAATATCCACCACCTCTGATGCTATTGCTGCCTGGAAAGGCTCATGGATATCGGTAGTCACCTCCAACCCAAACTTTTCTTTCACTTTGTTCAGCATCTCTAATCCTCTCTCGATTCCAGGGCCACGGTAAGCGCTAATGCTGGTGCGGTTGGCTTTATCAAATGAAGATTTAAACACCATGGTAACAGGGTACTTGGCTTTTATCTCTGCAACCTTATCAGCAACGGTGTATAGCAACTCCTGGTTCTCCATAACGCAGGGGCCAACAATAAAAAAGGGATTTTCGGTAATATTTTTATATAGTGCCATTGTTCTCTATTTTTTTTCGTGCATGCTCCAGGTCCTCCGGGGTATCTATCCCCTTTTCGAAACCTGTAACCTCTATCATTTTAATTTTATAACCATTTTCGATGGCGCGCAGTTGCTCCAGTTTCTCCGCCCCTTCTAAAAACGACACCGGCAACTGGATAAACTTTTTCAAAAACTCCGCCCGGTAAGCATACACTCCCATATGCTTTTTATATGCCGAAGCATCTTTCAATACCACATCCCTTGAATAGGGCACAGGGTAGCGCGAAAAGTAAATAGCGTAGCCGTTCACATCGGTAACCACTTTTACCAGGTTTGGATTGTGCAGTTCGCCTATCGTTTCTACCGGCGCACAAACGCTGGCCATAGTGGCATCGCTTTGCTGCAGGGCGGTTATCAGCCGGTCTACAATATCGGCATCAAAGAACGGCTCATCGCCTTGTACATTTATAACCATGTCGCAGGGGATTTTTGTAGCCACCTCGGCAATACGGTCGGTACCGCTGGGGTGTTCCCCTGCGGTCATTAATACATTCGTTGTAAACTGCTTGCACAGGTTAAACACCACTTCACTATCGGCGGCTATCCAAACTTCCTGGTGTAGCTTAGCTTGCATACAGGCCTCGTAAACGCGCTGGATCACAGGCTTGCCGCCCAAATCCAACAACACTTTGTTTGGTAACCTTGTCGATTTCAGGCGCGCGGGAATTACGATGATCGCTTTCATAACGCCCTATACCTGGTTAAATATCTGGTAAACACCGGTTATCTGCGCTTTGCTATTTTTAACCAATAGCGTGGTTATTTTTCGCTCCAGCATTATAGCTTCTGCATCGTAAACCAGTTGATCTTCCGTTACCAAAATCGGGTTCGGGTTCATGATCTCCGATATAGGCAACTGGTTAATATCCGTATGTTTTAACAACGCTCTCCGCAAATCGCCATCAGTTATCACACCAAAAAACTCATCTGCTGTCCCTACAATTACCATTCCCAATTTCCCTTCAGACATGCGGATGATCAACTGCGTAAAAGTAGCATCCGGCTGTAAAAAAGGC
>NZ_CAMLOV010000253.1 GCF_946481715.1 uncultured Mucilaginibacter sp.
ATGCATCATTTAGAGTGTGGTAAGATAGTAATATTTGGCGCCGGTACAGGTAACCCGTATTTTACTACCGATACAGCCGCATCCCTGCGTGCAATTGAAATAAAAGCTGATGTGGTACTGAAAGGTACCCGAGTTGACGGTATCTACACCGCCGACCCGGAGAAAGACCCCGCAGCAACCCGTTACGACGAAATCTCCTTCCAGGAAGTGTACGATAAAGGCTTGAGTGTAATGGATATGACAGCCATCACACTGTGCCAGGAAAATAAGCTTCCTATCATTGTATTTGATATGAACAAGCCCGGCAACTTTATGAAGATTGCTCAAGGCGAACCGATAGGCACGCTGGTAAAATAAAAGGCAAATTCAACAAGAAGGCCTGCTGAGATCAATTTCAGCAGGCCTTCTTATTTATTATACCGTAATGATCTCGCGCTACGCCTCAACCGTAAACTTTTCCCCAATTTGTTGCCTCCACATCGCGTAGTACAAACCTTTTTGGTCAATTAGGTCGTGGTGTTTGCCTTCTTCAATAATGTGCCCTTTCTCCAGCACAAATATCCTGTCGGCATGCATAATAGTGGATAGGCGGTGGGCTATCAAGATGGTGATCTGGTCATTCAGTACTGATACATCGCGGATAGTATCAGTAATTTCCTCTTCGGTAATCGAATCTAACGAAGAAGTGGCTTCGTCAAAAACCAGAATATCGGGCTTGCGCAGCAGGGCGCGTGCTATAGATAAACGTTGCTTTTCGCCACCGGAAACCTTAACACCGCCTTCGCCGATAACGGTATCCAAACCCTTATCCGCACGCGCCAGTAAGGTTTGGCAGGCAGCACGGTGCAATACATTCATACAATCTTCATCCGTAGCCTCGGGCCGCACAAACAAGAGGTTCTCGCGGATAGTGCCCGAGAACAACTGCGTATCCTGGGTCACAAAACCTATCTTTTCGCGGAGCTGATCAAGGTCGATATTTTTGCTTAGGATACTGTTATAGGACACCTCACCATCAAATGGTTGGTATAATCCTACAAGCAGTTTAACCAGAGTGCTTTTCCCCGATCCGGATGGGCCAACAAAGGCGATAGTTTCACCAGCTATGGCTTCAAAGCTAATGTGGTTTAACGCGTTACGGCTTGCTGTTAAATGTTTAAAGCTAACGTCGTCGAAAGTTAATTTTGCTATTTTTTCCAGCAGCACAGGTTTCTCTGGTTTTTTATCTATCGGCACACTCAAAATGCCCCTGAAGTTATTTAACGATACCTCTGCTTCGCGCCAGCTTAATATTACATTACCTAATTCCTGTAACGGGTTGAACAAGAAGAACGAGTAAAATAGCAGGCTTAGATATTGCCCGGGGCTGATGGTGGTTTCAAATATCAGCACTAAGAGTACCACAACCATACTACTCCTTACAAGGTTTACCGTAGTGCCTTGCACAAAGCTCATGCTGCGCACATACTTTACCTTTTTTAGCTCCAGATCGAGGATTTTGTAAGTGGTGTTATTTAAACGTTCTATCTCCTGTTTGGCTAATCCTAAGCTCTTTACCAATTCAATATTTCTTAACGATTCGGTTGTTGAGCCTGCAAGTGCAGTAGTTTCGCCTACGATCTTCTTTTGTATCACTTTTATTTTACGGCTTAATACCATACTAACGAAAGCGATAATAGGGATAGCCGCCAGATAAACCAGTGTTACCTTATAACTGATGCTAAGCGAATAGAAAATAACAAATAGCATTCCGGTTAAACTCACAAACAGGATACTAATAAAAGATGTGATGAATTTTTCGCAATCTAAACGCACCTTTTGCAAAATGCCAAGGGTTTCGCCGCTGCGTTGATCTTCAAAAACCTGGTAGGGTAATTCCAGCGAGTGTTTTAAGCCGTCGGCATACATTTTAGCGCCTACTTTTTGGGTGATGATGCTGGTGTAATAATCCTGAAAGTTTTTGGCTATACGCGATACCATTGCCACGCCGATTGCTGCGCCAACAAAAGTTAAAGCCGCCATTAAATACTGATGGTAGGTATAATGAGCCCGGTTACCTATAACCTGGTCTAGTATGCGGCCGCTGATGTAAGGATCGAGTAAGGAGAAGCCTATATTGACACCGGCAAGCAGGAGGGCGATAACTACAACCCCCCGGTAATTTTTTAAGTAAGATAAGAGTATGTTCATTAACACAAAACTAAAAAAAGGGAACGGCTAAGAAGCTCATTCCCTTTAATTTGACAATACGGTTATTTGTTTAACCACAGTGCCCCGATGCTAAAGCTGCATTTCCATTTGGATATTACAACGTTCGTAGGGTGAGGGCAAACCGCTTGTTTTTTTGAACCCCAGTTTATGGTATAGGTTTATAGCCGGCTTTAGTTTGGTGTTGCTTTCCAGGTAAAGTGCTTTTGCGCCAACTGCCCGGGCTTTCTCAATACAGGCAAGCCCAAGCAGGTAGCCGATGCCTTTGCCCTTTGCTTTTGGCGATACGGCCATTTTGGCCAATTCGTACATTTCGTCTTTCATTTTAATCAATGCGGATGTGCCCACCGGTTCGCCTTTATATAAGGCGATCAAAATGTATCCACCCTTATCTAAAATGTACTCTTGCGGATGGCCGAGCGATTTGTGGTCCGTTTCTTCCATTTTAAAGTTTTGAGTTATCCACTCCTCATTTAATTGTTTAAATGCTTCCTGGTATTTAGGTTCGTACGGTACTATTTTTATGTCTTTCGCTTCGCGTATTTTTTTCTCGTCTTGTACCCGCTTAAGTAGGCTTTTCTGTTCCAGTAAAAACTCCCATTCTTCAATAGCTTTCCAAATGTTGTACTGGGTTTCGTCCAGTGCACGCTCTACCGCAGCATTTACGTCGGTATATTGCACTTGTATCCTTTCATTTATCTTTTTCCCTTTTTCGGTGAGCCCTATAAAGTTCTTACGGGCATCTTTTTTATTGGCGATTTCCTGAGCTATGCCACTTTTTACCATCTCTTTTGCAATAGTGCTTACCGAGGGGTGGGAGTGGCTTATCTCCTGTGCTATCTGCATAATAGATTTGGGCTCGCCCTCGGCCAGCGCGTAAAACACTGGGAACCATTTGGGGTTTAGCTCAATATCATAAAGGTTATACACCTTCGCCGCCTGGTCTGTCACCAAATCGCTTAGCCTGCGCAAACGACTTCCGAGTGCCAGTTTGCCCACTTTATTATAAAATTCCATAATAAGTATTAAGTTACGTAATCGATTACGCAAATATAACTTGCTATTTGGGTTTTCCAAATAGCAAGCACATTAAAAAAAGTATATCAACAAAAAAGGGGAACACCTAACAGGCAGTTCCCCTTACTAAACAGTTTAAGCAAGCTTAAACCGTCATGATATCTTTTTCCTTAGCTTCTGATAGCTGGTCTACTTTTATAATGTATGCATCCGTTAGTTTCTGCACCTCTGCTTCGCCAACTTTTATTTCATCTTCAGATACGCCTTCGGTTTTTAACTTTTTAATCTTCTCGTTAGCATCCTTACGGATGTTACGAACGGCAACTTTGCCTGTTTCTGCTTCGGCTTTCGCTTTTTTCACCAGGTCGCGGCGGCGCTCTTCGGTAAGCGGCGGCACGTTAATGCGGATAATTACGCCATCATTTTGTGGGTTAACACCCAGATTGGCCTCCTTTATTGCTTTCTCTATTAAAGGCAGCAGGTTTTTTTCCCAGGGCTGCACCACAATAGTACGCGCATCGGGCGTGTTTACGCTACCCACCTGGCTAAGGGGTGTGGCAGTACCGTAATAATCAACGGTAATATCATCAAGCATGCTTGGGTTTGCCTTGCCTGCACGTATTTTACCTAATTCGTTATCTGCGTGCAAAATTGCTTTATCCATTAAAGCTTTTGCATCATTCACTTGTTTTTTAATGAGTTCGCTCATTGTTTAAGATTTTTGACAAAAATAATAAAAAGTATCAAAGCCCCTAATTAGGTTTTACCCACAACGCATTTTATACAGGTAAATTAAACGGAACAAAAGCGCAAAAGCCGAGCGGGCACGCTAAGAAATGGGCGAAACATAAGCGCATAAAAAATCACGCCACCAAAATGCATGAAAGCGTGCAAATAAAAAACTATAGCAAAGCGCCGGTTGAGCGGCGCTTTGCTATTATGTTTAAAAAATTACCAACGGCTACCGCCGCCGCCGCCACCGCGGTTATTATCTTTTGAGTAGCCGCCACCGCCGCCACCTCTGCTGTCTCTTGAGTAGCCGCCGCCACCGCCGCCACGGTTACCACCGCCGCCGCCGTAACCACCACCACCGCCGCTTCTGCGATCGCCTGGTTTTTTGTCTTCAGCCTGGCTAACCGCAATCGAGCGGCCGCTTATTTCAGAACCATTTAGGCCAGAAATTGCTTTTTGAGCTGCCTCATCGTCAGACATTTCAACAAATCCGAAACCTTTGCTGCGGCCAGATTCTCTGTCAATAATAATTTTAACGGTGCTTACTTCACCATAAGCTTCAAAAAGCTCTTTTAAATCTGCTTCCTCTAAAGAGTAAGGAAGGCTTCCTACGAATATGTTCATCAAAAAATTAGTTTAGTAATGATCGGTTTTTCTTGCCGCCATCTTATTGTTTACACCAAATATAGAATAGATATTAATCACTTGTACAATAATTTATCAAACTGTGCCCTTTATTTTAATAATTAAGCCATTTTGATGCGTTTTTTTTACAAAACCGAAGAAATGAGATACGTTTTTCCGTTTAGGTTAAATTCTTCTCCTGCTCGTTTGCCCTTTAATTTTAGCCCAATTGGTGAAACAGGCGATACAGCAAAATAGTTTTTGCCATTTAACAACAAGCTGCCGGCGCTTATTGCAATGTAAAAGTCTCCGTTATTGGTAGTTACAAGGCTGCCGGTATCAGCTGTTGCTGCTGCGCTTTTAACACCCACCTGGTTTAGTGCAACCATCAGTTTATTGGCTTCGTTTAATTGCGCAAGGTTTCGGTTAGTTTCCTGCTGGGCCATTTCGCGCCCGGTTTCGTATTTATCGCCTGCACTGCTTTTTGTATCATTATTTGCAGCTTGCTGCGCTTCGGCTATGGCCTGTTCTGCCTCTTGCATACGGCCTTTTACATAGGCAACGCATAGCGTGTGCAGTGCCGTTTTTATTTCGCTCATTTTTATCCTAAAAAAACGAATATGGTAAATAAAAGCAAAACCACACCCTCTAAAAAAATAAAAGCCCCGGAGCACTCGCTGCCCGGGACTTTCAACCTAAACCTTATCAC
>NZ_CAMLOV010000254.1 GCF_946481715.1 uncultured Mucilaginibacter sp.
AGTGTGCTTAAAAATGCTGATGGTTTATTCCAACGTTCTTTACCGATGCAGAGTAAGGCAGTAACAATACTAAAGCCTACCAATTGCTCCCACACTGCGTACCATAAACTCGGCCAGTGTCCGCCTACGCTATAGTATTCTACAGGGAAACCCACCAGTTGCCGTACCACAAAAAATAGCGGAAAGCCAATAAACACCAAACACAGCGCAATGGTGCGCATGGTTTTGCCTGTACCGTAATCGGCATTATTTATCAATTTGCTGCGCGAGGCGATGATCCCCAAAACAAACATGGCTACATATTGCGCAAAATGCGCTAACTGGAAACCCAGCGGTTTCAATACCCAGCCGACAGGAAAAACAATACGGACAACGTAAGTTATCACCCCAACGCAAATGGCAAAAGCGAGGATCCTGGCTACAGGCGGTACGGGTTTTGAGATCCCTCTGTCATCAACAAACAGGCGGAATAAAGCATAAGCCAGCGTAAACAGCAGCAAGGCGGCCACAAACCATAGCACGCCAAAATCTATCCAGCTATCAAACCCGCCCAGGTATTGCGCATAAGTAATTTTTGGATGGGTGCCTGTATAGTTATAAGGCATAAAACTTAGGAAAGGCGAAAGCACCAACGAATAAAACACCAGCGGCAACCCTAGCCGCAGCAGCCTGTCGGCGATGAATTTGCCTGCTCCCTTTTTATCATAGGATGAGGGAATAAACAGAGCCGATAAGAAAAAGAAGAAGCCCATAAAAAATGCCTGGTTAACAGCAACAAAAGCCGTCATGGGCACAATGGCCTCCAGGAGCGTTGTCTTCTCATTGTAATACCAACTGCCCGGCGCACCGTAAGTAATAACGGCATGGTGCAGTATCACTAATACGGTAAGTACCACTTTTAAATGGTCGATATAAACTATTTTACCTTTTGGTTGCTCGGAGGTAATGGAAGATGGTGTTTCGGGCATTGTTTCTGTAATTTGGCTTAAGTGTCCTAAAATACGATGTTTATTCTATTTTTACCTTAATGCTGTTTACCCATAAGGCCTCGCGGTCGGCATTTTCCCCGAAATTGCTTAGCAGGTATGCCTTATCAGCTTTCACAAAGCCTTTAAAAACTTGTTTGCCGTTGGCTATTACGATTACTGGTTTACTTAAATCAACCATCCGGGGGCTTATTTTTAGCGTCGCTTCGGTAATGCCGGACGTTTGGAGGGTAAACACATTGCCGTTATAATTGGCTTTAACGGCTGCGCTTTTAAGAGGCCTATAGTAGTCAGACTCGTGCCTTGCTTTATCCCGTTCGGAAAAGGACTTATCCTTTACCTCAAATGGTTTGTGCCATGTTGCAGCATTTAATGTGGTATCGGCAACAATCGTCATCCAGCCGATAGAATTATAGGGGCTGTTCTGCATCGTTTCCTAGTAAATATTTGGCTGATAAGGGTTGCGCACCAGGTCTTTCATAAATTTATCTGCAAAGGGTTCATCTATGCTGAGGTGCTTGTCGTAATGCTCATAACCTGCATATTCTTTATAAGTGACCTGCCGACTGAACGTTTTTATTGAATCTACTATTTGCCTGGTAACTGCTATTCGCCGCAACTGGTCCTTATCAGAATGCGCCTCGTAAAGGGGCAGGTTTTGAATATTACGGATATAATAATCGTGCGCGAAAAGATTATAAAACATGGTATTATATGCAACCACGCCGGCAAATTGGTCGGGCTTGTAAACACCGAGACCGATTGCGCCGTCCGCACCGTCTGAATGGCCAAAACTATATACCCTGTTATCATCAATGTTCAGCACGCGCTTCAGTTCGATAACTATCCGCGTTAAAACTTCGTAAGTTCGATTCCATTGATAAGGTTCGCCGTAATGCTGAATCTGGCCTCCCCAGGTAAACCCTTTTATTTTGTCACCTATCGGTTGTATTATGATGTAACCCTGCGTTTTTAGCGGATATACCAGGATATCCTCATCCGTATTGCCCAAGGTATCTATATCTGTAAAATGGCTGATGCTTACAGCCCCGTGCAATACCATTACACAGGCGTTGGGTTTGTTATCATTGTACACAGATGGAATATGTACCCGCAAAGGGATTTTGCCGATGCGTTCGTCATTGTAGTAAAACAAGTAATTGATGCCCTTCTGCTTTATTTCGGGATAGCCGTGCCAGCCGGCGAGTGATTTAGCGGCGGAATCGGCACTTACTTTTGCATCTAATCTTAACCGCTCAACCATAACAGGCAACTCGTTTGATGCGGGGAGTTGAGGAAGCTTGGGTTGAGCCCATGAGCAACAAGATATGAAGAGGAAAAGAAACAGGTAGAGGTACTTTATCACGTTAATAGGTTTAGGTAATCGACACCGGTTTTGGTGTAACGTTGCTTCGTTCCAAAAATAAAAAAGCCCCGCTATGCAGGGCCGTTGAATTCTTAAGTAAATTTATGCCGGTTACAGGCTGTTTATCCAGTCTACCAACTGCTCTCGGGTTTTACCCGTTTTTTGTTGGATGCGGCCAAGGGTTTCATCGTCCTTGCCTTCTTCATGCGCCAAATCGTCGTCGGTAAGGTCACCGTAAGCTTGTTTTATTTTCCCTTTCAGCTCGTTCCAGCCGCCTTTTAATTCTAACTTATCCATGGTTTGTTTCTCCTTATTTAGATATAAAAAGAGAACAGGCGGAGATGGAATTGGTTTGGACGAGAAGCAAGAAATAAGAGACAAGAATCAAGAAAAAAACAGAACGACGCTTCTTATCTCTTGATTCTAATCTCTTGGCTCTGTTTACAACGCCCCCGCCTTTATCTCCTCCACTACAGCCGGATCCAGCATGGTGGATGTATCGCCCAAATTACTTGTGTCGCCCTCGGCTATCTTACGCAAAATCCTGCGCATGATTTTACCGGAGCGAGTTTTGGGCAAGCCGGTTACAAACTGGATCTTATCCGGTTTGGCTATGGCACCGATGATACGGGCTACCGTCATCATGATATCCTTGCGGGTCAGCTCAGCATCGCCGTGTTGGTTGGGGCATACTACAAAGGCGTACACGCCCTGCCCTTTTATATCGTGCGGGTAACCTACCACGGCGCTTTCAACAACGGTGCTGTGCATGTTAATTGCGTTCTCTACCTCGGCAGTACCAATGCGGTGGCCAGATACGTTCAGCACGTCATCTACACGACCGGTAATACGGTAATAGCCGTCTTCATCACGTAAGCAGCCATCGCCGGTAAAGTATAAGTTTTCGTAAGTGGCAAAATAGGTGGTGCGGCAGCGCTCGTGGTCGCCATAAGTGGTGCGTAGCATACCTGGCCATGGGAATTTGATGCACAGGTTACCGCTTACGCCGTTCCCTTCTATCACTTTGCCATTCTCATCAACCAATACCGGCTGTACACCCGGCAATGGCAATGTGGCATAACCTGGTTTGGTTTTGGTAACGCCCGCAATCGGCGATATCATAAAGCCGCCCGTTTCGGTCTGCCACCAGGTATCTACAATAGGGCATTTGCCCTGGCCTATCTTTTCATCAAACCAGTGCCAGGCCTCTTCGTTGATTGGCTCGCCTACCGAGCCTAGTTTTTTAAGCGAACTGAAATCTTTCCCCTTTACCACATCATCGCCAAAGCTCATCAACGAGCGGATAGCTGTTGGTGCGGTATATAATATGTTTACTTTAAATTTCTCCACAATATCCCATAAGCGGCCTGCATTGGGGAAGGTTGGTATTCCCTCAAACATCACCGAAGTAGCGCCCTGAGTAAGCGGACCGTAAGCAATATACGAATGGCCGGTTATCCAGCCGATATCTGCCGTACAAAAATACACCTCGCCCGGCTGGTATTGGAAAGCATTGCTAAAGGTATAGCCGGTATAAACCATATAACCGCCGCAGGTATGTACCACACCCTTCGGCTTGCCTGTAGAGCCGGAAGTGTACAGGATGAACAGCATATCCTCGGCGTCCATTTCCTCGGCCGGGCAATCGGGGTTGCCCTGAGTCTCTACCTTTTTAATTTCATCTTCCCACCATACGTCGCGCCCTTTTATCATGGATACCGGCATCCGGCTGCGAGTTAATACGATCACCTTTTTTATCGACGGGCATTGCACCAGCGCATCATCAATTATCCCTTTCAGAGGCACCTCTTTTGTACCGCGGAAACCACCATCGGCAGTTATTACAATGTTACATTCGGCATCCTTTATCCTATCAGCAATAGATTGTGCAGAAAAGCCCCCAAACACCACCGAATGGATAGCACCTATACGGGCGCAGGCTAAAACAGCGATGGCCAACTCGGGCACCATGGGCATGTATATGCAAATACGGTCGCCTTTTTTTGCACCGTTATTTTTGAGCACATTGGCAAACTGGCACACTTTCTCGTGCAGTTGTTTATAAGTGATTATGCGGTGGTCTTCGGTGGGGTCGTTTGGCTCCCAGATGATGGCGGTGGTATCGCCGTTCTTCTCTAAATGGCGGTCTAAGCAGTTCTCGGTAATGTTCAGTTTGGCACCTTCAAACCATTTTATTTTTGGTTCTTTAAAGTTCCAGTCTAAAACCTTATCCCACTTCTTTTTCCATAAAAAATTATTGGCAATACCTTCCCAAAATTGTTCCGGCTGTTCCACACTCAGGCTGTAGGCCTGTTGGTATTCTTCAAACGACTTAACTTGCATAGCGATGTATAATGGTGGCGTAAATTAGTAATTTTTGTGTTAAGAGGGTAATAAATTTAAGGCTTCTTAAAAAAGTTTAAAAAGTTTTGAGGCAAATATTCCTGTTGGAATAAACATTGAGATGATTGTTGCATTGAATAGTAGGATAGAGTCGATGGTTTTCGTAACTTGACATTCATTATTACCGCTTACCAAATCGTATACCTAACCTATGAATCTAAAACTTTCACACTTTAGAATATCAGCAGCGCTTGCGTTAATTGCTTTATTATGGCTTGCTTCGTGCAAACCGGCAGTTACTAAAACATGGCTATATAACGGGATATATAACGATTCCGGTAATTTGGATTTTACGGAAATACTTAATGGCAATGTAAAACAATTAACTATAGGCGACGCAACAACCAATGATTTTTACAATGTTCATTTTGATGGTGAGGGGAACATGAGGATGGCTGTAACAAAAAGCACCTACATCTCGATATCGGAATTTACAAGCGATACCACAGTTAATACCGACACAGCTATTTATACAATAGGTTACAATAACGTAACCAAAAAGAAAACTATAA
>NZ_CAMLOV010000255.1 GCF_946481715.1 uncultured Mucilaginibacter sp.
TTAGGATAGCGCCATCAAGGATGTAAACATCGCCTTGCGCGTTCCTGCTAAAACCTATAACCTGGTAAGGCACGCTGCCCGCAGTAGCCCAGCCCGCTTCTGCAACAAAGCCGGGTGCAGCCACATTGCTGGCTGTTGGCGTAAGGGGCGTTATAGCGCTGTTTTGTGCAAAGGTATTAATGCCGGTGCCGTAGCTAATACTTGGTGCCTGCGCTTTGGCAATGCCGCTGAATATTGCACACGCACACAAAAGCGTAACGGTTTTTTTGAACGCGGCCGCACATTTTTGCATAAAAATGCCGCGTACGGTGATAGTACCAGGAAGTAAAAGTGTTTCCATATATCTCTATTTTGGGGAAAATCAATAGTTCTAATTAACCAGGTTATGCACAGCTATCGCTAAGTTATGTCCGTATCAATTGATAAGAAAATAATATTGCCAATATGCTATGCATACTTTCATTAAAGTGTAAAAGTACTGTGTTTTAATAAAATAACCTAAATAATAAGTGTATACAAATTGTATACATGCCTATAAATCCTATAGCGTATAGCTCTATGCCAAAAGGCTGGTTTACAACTTCATTTTTTTATTCAGGCGCGCCTTGGCCTGGCGTACACTTGCGGGTGCAATGTTTAATAGCGCTGCAATTTCTTTGGTAGAAAGATTGATATGAAAATAGGCATAAAGCCTAAGCTCGTACCGGGTTAAGCTTGGGTGCGCCACCTGCAGTTTATTGAAAAAACTGGGGTGTACCTGTTCAAAATGCATCTTGAATTTATCCCAATCCACATCCAAAAGCTGCCCGCCGTTTAAGGATGATTGCATGCTTCTCAGGGCTTCGGGTTTGGTATCCGGGTAAAGGGTATCCATATCCTGCATCTGCGTCTTAAGGTCGGCAAGCAACCTGTTTTTTTGGTGGATGTATAAACTGTTCCCTACCAATTCGCGCTGGTTTTCCTCCAGCCGTTGTTGCAACTGTTCGTTTTTCTCTTTCTCCAACTGCATGGTTAGGGTGATGTTTTTGTTCTCCTCCTCTATCAGCAGGCGCTTGTACTCGGTTATTGTAATGCTATTTTCGAGCTGTATGGCCTCAATGGCTTTGGCTTTAAGGTCTTCATTCACAATTTTTATACGGGCAACCAATGCCACTGCAAAGGTGAGTATTTGCGACAGGATGGCTATCTCGGGAAGCAAAGGGGCGCTTACACTGTACAGCAAAATATATACCGATACGCTTGCCGTAAATATCATCGGCAAAAAATTAGCCGCTAAAAAATGTGCCGCCTCCCGCACGTTCCGTTTATATGCAACGCCGCCGGCTACCATGCAGGTGAAAACGATAACCAGGATAAAGGCGTTTGATTCGGGTATGATGTTAATAAAATACAGCCCGGTTATATTAATAAGCGATGGCACCGCTTCCAGCACCATATATCCGTACGACAGTATTTTGAGTACCTTATCGTAAGCGGGAAGCACCTCTTTTGTGCGCAGGTACGAGCGCGTAAATTGTATAAACCCGCAAAAAATAATAACCACGCTTATATGCATAAACAAATAGTTAACATTAAAATACTCCACGCGGTTGCCTGATACCACCCCGAGGTTATATACGCCCGAAGGAATAAGCACGTTAAAAAATAACTTATTGGAGGTTAAATAAATCAGCGCACCTATCTGCACTACTACATAATACAGGTAAGCCTTATCTTTTAATTGAAAATATATATACAGGTTGTAGCCCGAGAAACTGAACAGTACGATACAGCACAATAAATGAGATAAGGTTTGGAACCGTTCGTCGGCGACAAAGGTTACCTCTTTTTCCATTTTTATAATGGGCCTTACAATGTAATTATGAGCCTTTAAATCGATAACGCTTACTTTTAAATACAGCGTGTTGGTTGCCGCCTTTTGCAACACGCAGGGTAAAACACCTGGCTTGCGCTGCCCGTTTGCCGAGTTTAAACCACCGGCGCTTGCCTGCCATTGTTTAAGCCCCGTGTTGTATTGGTATAACGTGTAGTTTAAGGGTAGCGAAAGGGAGATGCGGTAGCTTTCGTTATTGGGGTAAGGGTTATGTATAACAACTTTTATCCAGTAGTAATCGGCTGCCAGCGGCTTTAACGAATCGGGGTGAAAACGCAGGCCGGTATCGTTGGCAATTTTGTTGATGCTGTAACGCGCATCGGCCAATACCCCATAATTGTTAAGCGTGAACAAAGGGGAATTTGTTAAAGTATAACGGCTTTGCGCGACAGAAAGCGCCGACATGAACAGCAGTACTCCAAATAAAAAAATGGCCTTTCTTATTCTTATTTGTTTGCCCGGGGGGGATGGACTTCTCATCGTTAAATAGCAACCATAAATTATTTAGCGCTTAAAGGTAGTTAACGAATTCAAAAGAGTTTAAATCCCACACAATATTTATAAAAAACACGGTTTATTTGAGCTATTTTCTGAAGAAAAGCACAGGTTTTTGATTGATATTTTGCAAAAAAATGATCAAAAACAGCAAAAACACGCCGGTTATTTTTCGAGTAATTGAAGCCAAATTTTAATAATACGCTGAAGGTTGGCCTTCTTGGCCTCCACATCCTGGAGGCTGTAGAACTGGGCGAGCCGCCTGCCATCGGCATAATTACCTTCCAGCAGCCCTGAGGTATCCATTACTTTTGCACCACTGGGGAATACAAGGCGGATGCAATCTTTCTTAAAGAAATTAGACACAATAATGTAGCGTTTATACTCCTTAGGATTAAACGGCGCCATCTCTCCCGTATATAAAAAACTCGGGGCATTCCATTTGATGTGCTCCCCTATTTGGCTGTCTGTCAGTAGTATTAGTTCTCGCAAGGCCTGCAACACATCCTTCATCGGGTGGCTAAGCTTTTGCATAAAGGCATCAACTTCGAGGGTATTTGCAAGTATCTCCTGTTTGGCAGTTTTCATATTAAGGCTAATATATTTATTATCGGGCGCACTTCAAAAACTTCAACGCACAGCAGGGCTATGGGCAGCGGTAAGTGTTTCAAAGTGTTTCACCTTGGGATTTAAAGCGCCGGGGGTGTGTTACTTAAAGCATTTATAATGAATACCTTATAGGAATTATTTAAAGTACAGGGGTGTTCCAAAGTGTTTCACAAAAAACTATAAAATATTAATAATCAACACAATGTGAAAAATGGGTGTTTCAACCATTGTGGAACACTTGAAACACCGAAGTATAGGTCGCAAGGGCGCCGAGTAAGGCTTTTATTTGCCTATCATAGCCTGTAGCGCCTCCCAGTCGGCTTTGCTAATAACCTGGCAGGGTACAGTTCCTTATATTTTTAGGCTTCGCTGATCAGCGTATCGTTGTTTTCGGTTTTTTCCGGTTCCGCAACCGGTGGCACCTCACAATGGTAACCAAACAAGCAGCGGTCCTTAATCATGGCGGCAACCTCGGCGGGCACATACTCTTCCCAGCCGGGAGTACCTTCTTTTATCAATTCCAGCACCCTATCTGTTTGCACATGCAAGTTGCTTTCTTTGTAATGCCGGATATCTTCTATCTTATTATTGGCTATCAGGTAGCGGTAAAGGTCGATAAGGTGCGGAGGCGGGTAGAAACGCAGGCAGTTCCATATTACACCATCGCGCAGGGTTGGATATATAAATAGCTTAACCTTACGGCTAAACAGCGTTGCAAACGATTCTAAAATGCCCCCGGCCAAGTCTTTGTAGTGTTCTTCGGAGAAAATGTATTCCAGGTTGGGGTAACCCAGCACTACACCCATTTTTAACTTGGTGATCTTTGACAGATAGGCAACCAACTTATAATATTCGTGAAAATTGGATATCAGCACCGTTTGCCCGAGCGAGCAAAGTATATCCACCCTATCCAAAAAGTCTTTTTCGTCTATCTCGGCAGAGTCGTCGGCATTGCGTTCTTTAAGTGCTTGTAAGGTAAGTTCGGTAACAACAACTACGTTATCCTTGTCTACATCGGGCTCCTGCATAAATTGCTTTACGCCGGTGTTTAGCATATCCAGGTGAACGTTGATAATTGGCCTGAATCGCCCGCGGATCACCACAATATGCTTCTTATACAAAACTTCTGATGGCTGCAGGTTTTTACCGTCGGGACCAAAAACAGCTGCATCCGAAAAACCATATTTCACCAGGTGTAAACTCATTAACCGGTTATCTACCTTAGTAAAATTTGGACCTTCAAAGCGTATCATATCTATCTGAATACGATCCTTATTAAGGTCGTCCATCAATGATAGTAAAAATACCGAGGGGTTATCATTATAGTAAAAGCAAGCGTATATCAGGTTTACGCCCAATATCCCTACGGCTTGTTGTTGCAGGTTATTATCGTTGTCCAGTAATTTTACATGCAGGACAACGTCATTAAACTGCCCGTTTGGTTCCAACTGAAAGCGCACGCCCATCCAGCCATGGCCATCATTTGTTTTATGGTAGTTAAGTGCCGACGCCGTATCGGCAAAAGCAAAGAAAGTGGTGGCATCGCCCCGCTGTGCTTCAAGCCGTTCTATCAGCAGCCCGTATTCGCGTTCCAGCATCGATATCAACCTATTCTCGGTAACGTAGCGCTTACCCTGCTGTGCGCCATAAATAGCATCTGAAAAAATCATATCGTAGGCCGACATGGTTTTGGCTATAGTGCCCGATGAGGCACCTGCTTTGAAAAAATTGGCCGCAACATCCTGCCCGGCGCCAATTTCGGCAAAAGACCCATAAATTGTAGGGTCGAGGTTAATGGCAAGCGCTTTTTGTTTTGTGCCGATATCTCTGTTATGGATGCTGCTCATACGCTTATTATTTATTATTTGCCCCTCTGCCGTTATAACGCAACGAAAAGATGGTTAAAAATACGATTTTTTGCTGAAAGAGCGGCGCGTGTTAAAGAAATCAAAAGAAAAGTTGCACACTAATAAAAAATAGGCAAAATTAAAACAGGCTCCCCTGTTCTGTATCAATCCCCAGTAACTCTTGTTGGTAAACTCTTATCATCGCTATAAGTTCCGGGCCATGTTGATTTGCCTTTTGGGCGCCAACACCTTTTATGCCACTAAGCGCTTTTAGCGTACCGGGTAATTTTTCGGCAATAGTGGCTGCTGTCTGCTCGGATAACAGCATGTTCGGCATTACACCGTTTTCTGCCGCCCGCGCCTCACGCCACACAAGTAGTAGTTGAAAAAACTCTTCGTTAGGCCTGGCATTTAATGCTTTAA
>NZ_CAMLOV010000256.1 GCF_946481715.1 uncultured Mucilaginibacter sp.
ATTTGTTAATATCGTCCTGCGCCAGCTCCAGAGCAGCTTTGGATGTAATACCCAGCGAGGACCAGTTGCCGGTGAGGGAGAACAAGCCCTGCACCTTTACAGGCTGCGTTACAATAACTTTTTTTGATTTTGCGCAACTTTGAAAAAGAAGCGTGGCCGTTAACAGCGCAACAACAGGTAGTAATAATTTTCTCATTTAATAACAGATAGTTTAATGGCGTAAATTAAGCAAAATTATCGTTCCGCGGTAAACACTTTAGCATTGGCCGATAGCTAATTAAGTAATGCTTTAATTTTTTACCGTAGTATCGCCCTCCATCCGCAAGCTTTCTTTGTGGATGGCGTTCATCAACTCGGTAATAAAATCGGCAGAAAGCCCCTCTTTACTGCCTGCTGCAATGGCTCTGTCAACCACTTCTTTAAAACGTGCGGGCTGTAGCGGCGGCACATTGTTCTTCTTTTTGTACACGCCAATTTCCTGCACAATGCGCTGCCGGTTGCCCAAAACGGCGATGAGCAGTTTATCCAGCGAATCGATCTTTTTACGGTTGGCGCTTAACTCCTGGTTTATTACGGCGGCACTTTTTGCCTGGCTATGGGCAGCTAAGCTTAGGGTTATACAGCAGGTTATGCAAAGGAGGGCGTGTTTGATATATTTCATGGCAAGGGGTTTTAATTATTAGTGAAAATACACAAAATAATTAAGCCGCCTGTTGCTATATTTAGGCTGTTTTTTAAATAAGCAATGAATAGTTTTTTATTCGATACTACTGGCCTTTCGCAAGATACCATTGACAGTTTCCAGGCAACCTATGATGAGCTGCGGGCGCATTTTAATATGCAGCTTACCGGGCACATCAACTTCCACCTGGAAGATTTTGATGCCTTTAACCACTACCACGATTATAACCTGCTGGGTTCGTACGTTATCAAAAACGGGCACAGCGACTGCTATATTTTATTTGTTGATACTCACTCCAAAAAAGCGCACGAAGGTTTAATAACCGACCATTTTGAATACCAAACCTGGGCGCTGGCTTACCTGAAACGCGATTTTGGCCGGGTGAAGATCCGCCCGGAAACCCTGCGGGATAAATTAGCCGAACTTATCCACCCGCTGGAACTTGATTTTAAAGAAGACAAGGCCTTTAGCGATACCTTTTATGTAATGGTGAACGACCATGCCAAAGCCATCACCTGTATGGACCGCCATTTCCGCAACGCCGTGATGGATATCCGCGGAGATGATTTTGCGATAGAGATCGTAAACCACACCCTCGTCATCGGCAACAAAAAACCCATAACGCCCGAGCGTGCGGTTTACATGGCAGAGTTTGTTTGCAAACTGGCGGAGGTGTGTTAGCAGGTTTGGCTACCAATTCCGAAATCTGAGCCTCAAAAAAAGTTTGGAATTAAATGTTATTAAGGCCAAAATTCACTTGATATTAAAAGGCAACGATAGCGACGTTTTTCTTCCGGATTATCACAGAAAAACACCGAAAAACCACAGAAAAACGCAGATTTTCGCACACCCCATTTTTGCTGTACGAAACTGTGCGAAACTGTACGAATTTGTACGAAACTGTACGAAGTTGTGCGAAACTGTACGGATTGCAAGAAAAATTGTACGAACTGTACGAAGTTGTACGAACTGTACGATTCGTACAGTTGACAGCGCATCGTCCTGTATAAAGTTTATATTTTATTGTTTTAACACTGCCGGTAAAATATATTGCTGCATAATTTTATCGGCCTGCGGGTGGGCGTAGCCCTCGTTATAGGCAGTAGCGGTGATCACTACCACCAGCGGCTGGTCTTTAAAAATGAAGATCTTGTTGCCGCCATTGCCGGTGCAGTACCAGGTTTCGTAGGTTTCATCGCCAATGGTGTAAGTTTTATTCCAAAACAGGTAGCCGTAATTACCGGGGCCAACTACATTAGCAGGCAGAGCAATTTGTTTGCTTAACGATTTGTCTACCCATTCCTTCGGGATGATTTGTTTGCCGTTCCAAACGCCGCCATTTTTATACAGCTGCCCAAACTTGGCAAAATCCAGCGCCCTCAGCCTGATGCCGCCAGCGGTGTTGGCAACGTGCTGCGGGGTGTATTGCCATTTATAATTGCTGATACCCAGCGGCTTAAATAGTTTGGTATCAGCGTACTTATCCAGTCCGCCTGGTACTTTTTGGTTGAGGATATCGCCTAATACTACAATACCCGCAGTAAAATAATTCCAGCTTTTATAAGCTTGTTTGCTGCTGTCTACCTTCAGATCCAGCGCAAATTTCACCCAGTTGTCCAGAGGGTACATGTTGTTTTCGTTGCCGGGCGAGCTGTCATCGTTATCATTCGCATCAAAAACCGAGCTCATGGTAAGCAGGCTTTTTATGGTGATGCTGTCCTTTTTGGCTGAGTAGTTTTTGTAATTCTTCAGGTTGTAAAATTCGCTCAGTGTTTGCTGTTCCGATTTAATGTGGCCTTCCTTAATTGCTATCCCCATCACTGCCGAGGCGAAAGTTTTGCCAACGGAGCGTGGGTCGTGCAGGGTATCGCGGCCCTCGTTAAAGTACTCCTCTATCAGCAACTTACCGTTTTTTATGACCACAATGCCACTGATGTTTTTAAACTTGTTTTGGGCTATCCGCTCATTCATCGCCATGATGAGCTTTTCGTCATAAGTATCTTTAGATACCGGCCAGCCGCTGTTGGGTTTGATGGCTTGTACAGCTATGTCTTTTGTTTCGGCTGGCGGCACAATTATCTTCAAGTCGCCTTTGGCAATAACATCTCCGACTGTAACAGCAGGAATGGCAATGTATGGCCTTAGTTCTATTCTCAAGGTATGCGTACCTGTAGTTAAGGCATCCTCGCCGCCGCGCATCATCAGGCGGCCGAAAAGATACCGGCTCCACATATCCTCGTGTTTGGTGCTTATCAGCTTTATACGCAAGGCGGTACGGCTATTCTTCAGCCAGTTATATCCGGCGCCTTTATGCAGGTTTTCCTGGTAAACCTGCTTATCATCAATATAAAAAGTGAACTGGTAATTGCCCTGGTTCAATTGCTCCATCGTAAGTTGGGGCGACATCTGGTGCTGGTAATTAGTCAGCGAATTACCCATAAAAGCGCACATGCTGAGGTTATTGTTGGGGTTTAGCACCAATTCCTTCAAAATGTCGGCATCCTTTATCTGTGTCACGGGGATGGTATCGTTAAGGAAAATTATGCGGCCGATGTTTGCTTTGTGGATGGGCGCGGTAATGGCTTCCGGCGCTACAATATTGGCGGTTTGTGCGCCTGCATTAAAGGCGATAAGGCAAAGCGCGGCAAATAAAAAGTGTTTTATGTTGATCTGCATGTTTTCAATTTTTGATGTTATCCATGCAAATCTCCGTTATATTAAACCCGCAAAATAGAACAGGATTAACATGCCCGCATAAAAAGTTTGCGGTAAACGGTTGGATTTGCCTGGTTAAAACTTTTAAAGCTACGCAGAAAATGGCTTTGGTCGGCAAAACCGCAGTTAAGGGCAATATCGGTTAGCGACAAATGCTTATCGGGCAACAGCGTAAATGCTTTTTCGATCCGGATCTTACGGATATACTCACCGAGGTTGCAATCAAAGTATTTGGAAAAATCCCTTGATAAATGTACCGGGTGCAGCTGCAGCATAGCTGATAGTTCGGTAAGCGAGTGCTTGCGGGCGATATCATCGTTTAAAACGGCTTTTAGCTTGCCCACCCAAAGCGGTATTTGCTTAGCGGCAGATCGGCTATCGCCCTGCATTTGCGCTAAAGCTTGTAGCAGCAATGCCTCAGTAGACAGCGCTGTAAGCCCGTCCTGTATCTTGGTTTCCCGGAATATCTTGTAGAAAATAAATTTAACATCAGGATTTGCCACCGCAAAACTGCCTTGTAAACTATCTTTATATTGTTGAACGTTATTGAACCAGCTTTCGTTCAGTTCGATATGGAAACCGCGGGTAAAGCCTTTTGGCTTGATGTTGTAGTGCGCATCCTGCCAGTTGTGGAACAGCAGGCTGCCGGCGATGCAGTTGTAAACTTCTTTTTTGTTGCCTTCGATAACCTTACCATCTAATATGAAGGTAAAGTAGGCGTTGTCGTGGTAATGCCAGTCTACCTTATCATGGGTGTACTCCGTATCGGTAATAGTGGCAAAATCCAGGTGGATGGTGCTATTGGTTTGCCCGTAAAAACGCCCGGTTTTTAAATTCTCCATTGCTGCACTTGTTGATGATCAATGTTTTGTAACCGAATACTACAGACATCCCGGTTGCTTCACCCTATACGTTAGGGTCGGCGTGAGGCAGCACCATTTACTTTACTCTTTACCCAAATCAATTCCCACGGCAGCGCTATGCTGGCGTACGGTTTGGATATTGGTATTCTGATAATCCTTCTCTACCAAACCATCGCGCATACGCACAATACGGTGGGCGTGTTGCGCAATATCTTCTTCGTGCGTTACCAGTATAATGGTGTTGCCTTTGGCGTGGATATCTTCTATCAGCCCCATAATTTCTATAGAGGTTTTGGTATCTAAGTTTCCTGTTGGCTCATCTGCAAGGATGATGGATGGGTCGTTGATCAGCGCACGGGCTACGGCCACACGCTGGCGCTGCCCGCCGGATAGTTCGTTAGGGCGGTGGTCCGTACGGTTGCCAAGGCCTACATTTTCTAAGGCTGCTTTAGCCCGGTCGCGCCTTTTTTCTTTGCTAATGCCCGCATAAACCAATGGCAGGGCAACATTATCTAAAGCGCTGTTGCGCGGTAAAAGGTTAAATGTTTGGAAAACGAAACCGATCTCTGTATTGCGCACTTCGGCAAGTTCGTTATCCGTCATATGGCTTACGTTAAGCCCGTTAAGGATGTATTCGCCTTTTGTTGGCGTATCTAAACAACCCAAAATATTCATCAGCGTGGATTTACCCGAACCCGAAGGCCCCATCAGCGCCACAAATTCACCCTTGTTTATCGACAGCGTAACCGATTTTATAGCGTGTATAATTTCCGCGCCGATTACGTATTTACGGCCGATATCTTTTAATATAATTAATGGCGTTTCCTTGGCTGTTAATGGTGTGTCCTTGGATTTGTTGAGTGGTATCATCCGTTTTTCTTTCTTTGACAGTAGGGTAGGGTGAAATGTTACAGTCGAAATAAAAAAAGCTCGTCAGGCCTGTAGCTCAGTTTCG
>NZ_CAMLOV010000257.1 GCF_946481715.1 uncultured Mucilaginibacter sp.
TCGACAGTGCCGCTTTAACCAAGCTAAAATCGTACAACTTCCCGGGTAATGTACGCGAGTTGCAGTACACCATAGAACGCGCCGTAATTATGGCAGACGACCATACGCTGCATGCCGACGACCTTATATTTTCGATACTGGAAACACCTGGCGAAACACTGAGCGAGGACGACAGCAATATCCCGCTGAGCGCCATGGAAAAGAACGCCATCCTGCGTGTGATAGAGAAACACAACGGCAACATCACCCGCGCGGCAAAAGAACTGGGGCTAACCCGTACCGCACTTTACCGCAGACTGAGCAAGTATGATATTTAACCGTTACGAATGGCGGCTACTGCTGCGGGTAATTTTTTTGTTTATTGCTATTACCGCTACCTCTGTAGTGGTAGTATCGGGCCATACCGCTTACATTTATGGGGTGCTTACCATCCCCATGGTGGTATTTTCGGTGCTGGACCTGATCCGTTTTCAGCGTAAAGCGCAGGATGAGGTGAACCAGTTTGTAGAGAGCATCCACTACCGCGATTTTAGCCGCCACTTTGATGTGCGCCGCGCACCAAACGAACTAAAGCCGCTTAGGAAAGGTTTTAACGAGATCAACACCACGTTTAAGCTCATCAGCCGCGAACGCGAAACGCAGTACCATTACCTGCAAAAGATATTGGAACTTGTTGATACCGGGCTGCTTAGCTATGAGCAGGAAACCGGCGAAACGGGCTGGATAAACGAGGCATTTAAAAACCTTATTGGTGTACCCTATTTGAAAACCATCCACTCGCTGGAAAAACGCGAGCCGGAACTGTACGCTAACATCATCAAACTAAAGCCCGGCGATGCGCAGGTGTTCAGTGTAACGCGCAACCAACAACAGGTAAAAATGCTGGTATCTGCCAGTATTATGCGCAGCGACGAGAAGATGTACAAACTGGTAGCCTTCCAAAACGTGAGCGAAGCTTTGGATGAAACCGAATCAAAGGCATGGAGCAAATTGTTGAATGTGATGACGCACGAGATCATGAACTCAGTTGCGCCTATTTCTTCTTTGGCTGATACTTTAAAGAACCGCCTGCAAAGCCCCGAGATAACCGGCGGCATAGCCAATGCCGACCTGGAAGATATTGAACTAGGCATAGATACCATTAAACGCCGCAGCGAGGGCTTGCTCAAATTTACCGAAAGCTACCGCAGCCTCAATAAAATAACCAAGCTGGACCTGAACAAGATACTGGTGCGCAACATGTTCGAGAACCTCAACAGCCTGATGCGCCCTACACTGGAGAAAAAGCATATCGAACTGGAGATCATCCTGCGCGACCCTGCGCTGGCTATAGAAGCCGATATTAACCTGATAGACCAGGTAATGATAAACCTGCTGGTGAACGCTATTGAAGCCGTGAAAGATAAGCCGGAGCCGCGCATTACGCTGTCTGCTGAGGCAAAAGCCAACAACAAGATACTGGTAAAAATTATGGATAACGGGCTTGGTATGCCGCCCGAGTTGCTGGATAAAATTTTCATCCCCTTCTTCAGTACCCGTAAAACCGGCAGTGGTATTGGGCTGAGCCTTTGTAAGCAAATTATGCTACTGCATAAAGGGAATATACAGGTACAATCTACCGAGGGTAAGGGCGCTACGTTTATTTTGCAGTTTAACGCGTAATGGCGAGCCTCACATCTTCTCTACATCGTCAATTGCGAGGTACGAAGCAATCTCCCGGTTAGCAGAGCGGCTTGCATGGCAGACTGTGCTGTGTAGAGATTGCTTCGTACCTCGCAATTACATAGTTTATTAATGATTATCAATGACCAGGAAATCCATCTTCGCCATCCCCGGTAGCCTGCGTTCAGGCTCATCCAACCATGCTATACTCAACCACATCGGCAAACTTGTACCCCCGGATGTAAGCTTCTTCATTTATGATAGCCTTGCAGTCATCCCTCCTTTCGACCCCGGAAATGACCACGAACACGTTGATGGAAATGTAGCGGAGCTTCGCAGCTTCATCGCAAACGCCGATGCTATTATTATCTGCACGCCCGAATATGCTTATGGCGTTCCCGGCCAGCTCAAGAACGCGCTGGATTGGATGGTAAGCAGCAGCACTTTAGTAGATAAGCCCGTTGCCCTCATCACCGCCTCCCTTGGCGGCGAAGCTGCGCATGCGGCTATGCAGTTGATCCTCGGCGCATTATCCGCCAGAGTTATCCCGGAGGCGACTTTGCTGGTACAGTTTATAAGGTCGAAGGTTAATGCGGACGGGGTGATAGTAGATGGGGAAACGGAGGAGAGAGTTGGGAGAACTTTGGACGAGTTGGTGAAACAACTGACGTAGCTGATTGGCCATTTTGCCACGAGGATTGCGCGGGCATTGCTCAAATGAATTCTTAATGTCGCACTACCTCAGCAAGCTGCTGAAAAAAACAGGATTATGTATTAATTGATTGGCTTTCTTCATCATTCTGGTAATTAGTTTATCAAATCGAGTCTAGGAAATCCTCTACCCCCGTGAAAGCTCTTAACAGCTTACAGCGTTAGGTGCCCTTTTACCAAATTAATATTACCATTCACTCAATGCCACAAACAATTGGCAATCAACCCCGTCCAGCCGGTTTGGTGCGAAGCGCCTTTGCCGCTGCCGTTATCCCCGTCAAAGTACTCATAGTAAAGGATATGGTTGTTAAACTCCGGGTCGGTTTGTAGTTTTTGGTTATCACCAAATATGGCACGACTGCCGTTTTCGTCCTTCAAAAAAATGCGGGAAATGCGGCTGTAAATCTCATTCGCCACTTCTTTCAGGGTCATCATATTACCGCTGCCGGTTGGGCATTCTACCTTAAAATCGTCGCCGTAGTATCGGTAATATGTGTTCAGGCTTTCGATGATGAGGTAATTCATGGGCATCCAAACCGGGCCGCGCCAGTTGCTGTTGCCGCCAAAAAGCCCGCTATCGCTTTCTGCCGGGACATATTTAATGCTGAAATTATTACCGTAAATATTTACACTGTATGGATGTTCCAGGTGGTATTTAGATAAAGAACGTATGCCGTAAGGGCTTAAAAACTCGTTCTCATCAAGCATGTAGCGCAACAGGCTTTTCATACGGTAACCACGCAACAGGCTGATAAGATGGGTTCCCCCCGCCCTAACCTCGTTCCAGCGAGACACCAGCGAGGCCAGGTCGGGCCGATTGGCGATGAACCAATCCATCCTGTTTTTAAAAATGGGGTTATCAGCTATGGCAGCTTCATCCAATACCTCTGCGGCAAACAGCGGTATCAAGCCAACAATGCTCCGCACGCGCATTTTCTCAGCATTACCATTAGGAAGCCTTAACTGGTCGTAAAAAAAGCCATCGCGCTCATCCCAAAGCCCGGTGTTATCTGTGCCGAGGGTAGACATGGCTCCTGCTATATAAATAAAGTGCTCAAAATACTTGGAGGCAATATCTTCGTAAGCCTTATTGGTGGCTGCCAGCTCTGTGGCAATTTGCAGCAGGTTGAGCGAATACATGGCCATCCAGCTGGTGCCATCTACCTGTTCCAAATGCGTGCCATCGCCAAAGCGCATGTTGCGGTCGAACACGCCGATATTATCCAGCCCAAGAAAGCCGCCTTCGAAGATGTTGTTGCCGGCGGCATCTTTACGGTTTACCCACCAGGTAAAATTCAGCATCAGCTTATGAAAGATGCGCTCTAAAAAGTAAGTATCGCCCTCACCCTTATTATTTGCTTTATCCAACTGGTATATCTTCCAGGTGGCCATGGCATGTACGGGCGGGTTGGCATCGCTAAAATCCCATTCGTATGCAGGTAACTGCCCGTTGGGGTGCATATACCAATCCATCACCAACAGGGTAAGCTGCCTTTTGGCAAATGCCATATCTACACTGGCAAGCGGTATACAGTGAAATGCCAAATCCCAAGAAGCAAACCACGGAAACTCCCATTTATCGGGCATGGAGATAATATCGCCGCGATTGTTAAAATGGGGCCATTTGCTATTGCGCGCATAGAGCCGTTCTGCCGGAGGCAGGGGTTGCGCCGGGTCGCCGTTTAGCCATTGGTGAATATCGTAATAATAAAACTGCTTATTCCACAGCATGCCGGCAAAAGCCTGGCGTTGTATCAGTGCCTTATCGGGGTTATCCGTTGGCTGCAGGTTTTTGTAAAACTCGTCGGTTTCAAACCTGCGCTTAGCAAATAACTCGTCACAACCTTCAAAAGTATTTTCTTTTTTATCAGATAGTATTAAACGCAATACATACTCCCCTTTTGCGGGGATAGTGATATCATAATTAACGGCAGCTTTAGTGCCTGTTTTCTCCGGGTTTACCGTTTCCGCCCCATGGATGATAAAATCATTAATACCATCCTTGTAAAAACGCTTGCCATCGTCGAAATTATTGAAGCGTTTGGTATTGGTTTCGTTGTTGCAGAACAGCAAACCTGGTGCGCCTTCCGCTATCAAATGAAGTTCGCCTAATTCGTGGTGGTTTATTTTTATCTGCCCTGCCGATGCCGCAGAGAGCGAGGGCACCTGGTTATCGTATCCTAACGTCCAGGTATTGCGGAACCACAGCGTTGGCAATACATTTAAGCTCGAGGCTGTGTTACTGCGGTTATGTATGGTTATTTTGATGCAGGTATCTTCCTCGTTTTGCTTGGCGTATTCTACAAAAACATCAAAGTATTCATCGTTATTAAAAATGCCGGTATCTATCAGTTCAAATTCCGGATCATTACGGTCGCGGCGTTTGTTTTCTTCCAATAAAATATTGTAGGGGAACTCCTGCTGCGGGTATTTGTACAGCATTTTCATGTACGAATGCGTAGGCGAACTATCCAGGTAATAGTAAAGTTCCTTCACATCCTCGCCGTGGTTACCTTCGCTATTGCTAAGCCCGAAGAATCGTTCCTTCAGTATAGGGTCTTTTTTGTTCCAAAGCGCAATGGCAAAACAAAGGTA
>NZ_CAMLOV010000258.1 GCF_946481715.1 uncultured Mucilaginibacter sp.
GCAAATATTGGTGCCATTAATAATCCAACCAGTCCGTAGGTAACCGGGAAGCTCATGATTTCCTTACCGTCGTGATTGGTGATGGTGATTTTGGTTACGTTGCCTTCGTTTATTAGTTCCTTTACTTTTTTTACGATGCTTTCTCCGTTGATAGAGAATGATTCTTTGTTAGCCATGGTATGTAGGTGTTTAGTTTTTAATGATTAATAATTTGTACTGTGTGTTGGACAGCAGGAGGGGTGAATTGTTACAGGAAGATGTACGCCAGAATCAAAAGCCAGGACATCAAGGCAAGGAGAATTGCGGTTCACAAACTTGCTAATTCTTGTCTCTTGATTCTTACCTCTTGCCTCTACATTACTTCAGCGTCTCGTACTTATTCCCATTCGCAGGGTCGGCTTGCAGCAGTGTATTCATGGCCTGGGCTTTTTCGGGGCCGAAGGATTTACTGAAGATAGATACAAATTCATCATCCTTAGCGGTAAAAAAAGCAAGCGGCAGGTACGAGCCGATGCGTTTACGGTCGACCTGGGTAAGCTGGGGTAATATGGCACTGATAGATTTACGCGCTTTGGCTACGTTATCGGCCATCACATCCAGCCCGTTGCGATGGTAGTCGTATATAAAACTGCGGAGGTTGTTGTAAAGCTTGTTGTTCAGGTTTTCGGATAACCAATAACGGTTAAGGTTGCTGTCGAAAGCCTTCCAGCCTTTATAGGAAGCGGTTTGCGCGTTCTGCACCACGGTTTGTGCCTGCGCAAAGTATTGGCTGCCGCCATAGCGCGAGAAAGAATCATAATCCATCCCCACAATGACATAGGCGTAAAAGGCCATTACCGAGCTGAGGTTGTTTTGAAAATTCTGGTCGCTGTAATCGATAGTTTGGCCTTCGGTATAAGTGAAATCTACGTCCTTATCATTTATATTAAGCAGGGTAGTGGTGTAACTGGAGTTATATACCGGGCGCGAGGACTGTACCTGCAACTCGCCGCTAAAGTTGCTGCCGCCATCCCAATTGGTAATGTTAAATACAAAATTGCAGTTAATGCGTTCGTTGGGGGCAATGGCATCCACGGCCCATTTGCGGCCGTTCAGGAAATCCTTCATGGCGGTTTCCAGCGTGCTAAAAACGCGCTTGTTGCTTACCTGTATTTTGGGGCTAAGTATTTTCACCCTGGCATTTAAGTCTTGCGCGTGGGCAAAGCAATAGGTGCAAAGTAAAATGGCTATAAGCAGGATGCGTTTCATGGTTTCAGCAGTTGGATAAATTTAGCACAAATATCCTTTGCCACCTCATTTTTATTTTTCAGGGCGAAGGTTGTTTTATTCAACGCGTTATCAATCATGGTTATCTTATTAGTATCCCCCTTAAACCCGGCACCTGCGTCATTCAACGAATTCAGCACAATCATATCCAAATTTTTGCTTTTCAGCTTCGCGATAGCATATTCTTCCTCATTGTTAGTCTCTAAGGCAAAGCCTACTAATACTTGCCCATCGCGTTTTTGTTGGCCCAGGGTTTTTAATATATCGATAGTTTTCTTCAGTTCGATATTCAACCCGCCGTCCTGCTTTTTTATTTTTTGTTCGGCTACCAGGGCTGGCGTATAATCCGCCACAGCGGCGCACATAATGCAGCCATCGGTTTTATCAAAGTTTGCTAAACATTCGCGCAGCATATCGGCAGCACTGGTAACATCAATACGTTTAATGCTGCGTTGCTTGCATTGCTGGGCTGTTGGGCCGGCTATCAGCGTAACGTCTGCACCCAAAGCCGCCAGTTCGTCTGCAATGGCAAAACCCATTTTACCCGATGAATGGTTGCCAATGAAACGCACCGGGTCTATGGCTTCATAAGTTGGGCCTGCAGTAATCAATATTTTATGGTTTACTAAAGGTAGTTTCCTTTTGATATCAGCCTCCACAAAGGCAACAATCTCTTCGGGCTCTGCCATACGCCCTTCGCCATGCAAGCCACTGGCTAGTTCGCCGCTGCCGGGAGGGATCAATATATTTTGGAAGGATTGTATCTTGCTTATGTTTTCCTGCGTAGCCTCGTGTTTCCACATATCCAGGTCCATCGCCGGGGCAAAGTATACCGGGCATTTTGCCGAGAGGTACACGGCCGTAAGCAGGTTATCCACGAGCCCGCCCGCCATTTTGGCCATAGTGTTGGCGCTGGCGGGGGCTATGATCATCAGGTCGCCCCACAGCCCCAGCTCTACATGGTTATTCCATTCGCCGGTTTCGGGTTTAAAGTATTCGCTGTAAACCGGGCGTTTTGACAGGGTTGAGAGCGTAAGCGGCGTTATAAAATTGGTAGCGTCGGGTGTCATCACCACCTGCACCTGCGCTCCGGCTTTAACAAGCAGCCGCACCAGCGTAGCAGATTTATAAGCCGCTATGCTGCCGCAAACACCGAGTATGATTTTCTTAGATTCTAACATAATGGCAAGCCAGAGCCCTAAGGTGGAGCCGAAGTATTTTAAATGTTGAACGATATTAAAAAACCAAAGTAACAAAAAAACTCCCTGAAAGGGAGTTTAATATTTAAGTGCTTTACGCTCCCCCCTTCAGGGGGCGGGGGCGACTATGCTTCTTTGCTTGGGTTACGGTAGTAAACCTTATCCTCTAAAAATTCCTGTACAGCTACCAAAGTAGGTTTAGGTAATTTTTCGTAGTATTTTGATATCTCAATCTGCTCGCGGTTTTCAAAAACTTCTTCCAGGTTATCGTTTGCCGATGCAAATTCAGAAAGTTTTTGGTGTAACTCTTCCTTTATATTGTTTGATATCTGGTTTGCCCTTTTTGACATAATTACAAGCGACTCATAAATGTTGTCGGTTTTCACATCCAGTTCACGCAGGTCACGTGTTACGGTGCTGCTTGCTACAGCTGGTTTTGTTGTGTTAGTGGTGCTCATGTCTGTTATTTAAAATGCTTTATGTATTAATATGGTATTTTCTGGTTATCCCTGTCTTTAATAGATGGTGGTTGCGAACCTTTGGTTGTATCTTTTTTTGCAACCTTCTCGGCTAGTTTAGGGTCATACGCCAATTCCGCTAAAATCCTTTTGGCTTTTATAATGCCCTGCTCGCTGTCTTTTTTAAGACTGGCGGTTTCTTTTAAGTACTTACTGCCTGCATATTTCTCGGCAAACTGGTCGGCACCGGCTATTACCTGGCCATAACGGTCTTCCTGGCGTTGCTCACTGCTCACCTCTGCGTACTGAAACTGTGCCTTAATAGCTAAATATTCCAATTCTTCGGCATATTTGGTATCAGGGTAATCGCGCAGGGTGTTACCAAATGCAATAACAGCGGCCTGGTAATCGCCAATGGTTAAATATAGCTTAGCGTTTTCGTATGCTTTGCGTTCTAATTTATCGCGCAGGTTTTGTATTAGTTTACTTGCTTCGGTAACACGGTCGCTTTTTGGGTAAAGGTTAATAAACAACTGCAAGCTTTCAATGGCTTTAGTAGTGTTCTCCTGGTCGAGCGAGTATATCGGCGAATCGAGGTAAAAACAATAAGCGGCAATAAAACGGCACTCCTCAGCGCGCGGGCTGGTAGGGTACGTGTCTGCAAATGTTTTAAAGTGGTAACGTGCCGATGTATAATCCTTAAGCTTATAGTTGGTGTAAGCGTAGTAATAGTATAAATCCTCCGCGCCGGCCCGGCCGCGGTAAATGGTAACCAGGTCTTCAAACAAACCAAGCGCCTTGCTATACTCTTTTTTATTGTAAAACTTAACTGCTTCCGAGTATTTCTTGGCATTATCGTTACTGGCCTTTAGCTTTTCGTACTTGCTTTTACAACTGCCGAGCGCAATAAATAACAGTAGCAATACGCCCGAAATAATGTGTAGTTGTTTTTTAAACATTTTGCAAAGATAGTTGAATATTATAAATCAGTCAATTATTTATTTAGTGGACGAATATATAACGACGTTTTTGCACCTTATATATATAAGGAGTGTATTTAACATCTTTTAACGTTAGGTAGGGGTTCATAGTTAATAGGGGATGGTTCATGGCAGAAGGGTTATAACAGTATATATGTGGTCGTTTCCCGGCACCCTTATTTGGCCCCTTTTCTGTATAGGCAAAATACGCCATTATAAAGTATATATAAATGGTGCGGGACGTCATTACTGACACCGCGAACAGCTGTTAATAAACGTTCTCATATAAGGAACTAGTAGTATACTATATAAAGAGTATGCTATAGTATAAATAAGCAATGCGTCCATTTCTCCTTTCCTTCCCTCTTTTAACTTATGTGGGCGTTGCCTGCGGCCCGGGCTTTCCATTCCAAATCCTCGCGCCACCACGCTGCCCCACCCTTCGCTGCGGGTTTTTCATTGCAATCCCTAACGCGAATCCCGTAGCAACGCAATAGTTTGCGTCTTTAGAAAACATTTACTCGCCAATCGGTACAATTCCAATAAATTTTCTCCCTCGTTTTCAGTGTGTTAAAACAACACTAAGCAAATACTTTCTCAAGTATTTGCAAAAGCAAAAAAGCTGCGTACCTTTGCAGCCCGCAAACGAAATAGCGGGTTGTTCTCTGAAAAAATAAGCAGCTAAACTTTTAAAAATAAAGTTTGCAAATTCAACAAAGGTTTATACCTTTGCAGCCCGCAAAAGAGGAAACAAACTTGCGGTTGTACATTGAAAAGCAAGCTTAAATAATCAAAAAATAAAGTTTGCAAATTAAAGAAAAATAAGTACCTTTGCAGCCCGCCAAATCGGAAACGAAACGGGGAATTGAAAAGAGAAAAGAAGTCAAAATTTATTCAAAATAAAGTTTGCAAAATACAAAAGGTTTTCTACCTTTGCAGTCCCAAAACGAGGGAGCGGAGATTAGAGATAAGGGAAGCAAAAA
>NZ_CAMLOV010000259.1 GCF_946481715.1 uncultured Mucilaginibacter sp.
CGTATCTGATACGGGTATTGGTATTGCAAAAAACAAATTAAATACCATCTTTGAATCTTTTAAGCAGGCGGAGGCAAACACCACCCGCGAGTATGGTGGCACCGGCTTGGGTTTAGCCATCAGCAAAAGGCTGATAGAGCTGCACGATTCGAGGATAAATGTAGATAGCGTACCGGGGCAGGGTTCAACTTTTTGGTTTACCATAACCTTTTATAAGTTAGAAGACCAAACCATAAATAACAGTAATAAAGTGGAAACAGGATTAAACATTAACGTACTGGTAGTAGATGATAACCAAATAAACAGGTTATTAATAAACAAGGTGCTAAAGAAATGGGGCGCAACCGCCGACTTTGCCGAGAACGGCCAGGAGGCGATTGATAAGCTCGAGGCCTTTAAAAACTTTGACGTAGTACTGATGGACATCCACATGCCAATAATGGGCGGGTTGGAAGCAGCAGGCATTATCCGCGACATGGCAGACCCATATTTTCAAAAACTACCTATAATTGCCCTAACCGCCTCTATGTTAAGCAACCAAATGGGGCAGATAGAAGGAGCCGGCATGAATGATTATATCCTGAAACCCTTCGACCCCGCCACCCTGCACATGAAACTGAGCAAGTACCAGAAACAATAGTTTGGTGAGTGGAGAGTAGAGGATGGTGATGGCTGGGGCCGCAGGCTGCTTAAATCGCCACTTTCAATCTGTGCTAATCGGTGTAATCATCAACCAATCGGTGAAATCATTCTTTAATCGGTGTAATCCCAAATTATACCGCGTATGCGATTGTCGCGATGCTCAACTTCACCCCCGGCACTTTTAACAATTCAATCCCGCAGGCTTCCAGCGTGGCGCCGGTAGTTACGGTATCATCCACCAATAAAATGTGTTTATTTGCCAATCGCTCGGGATGGGCAATAACAAAAACCTCCTTCATATTCTCGAACCTGGCAAACCGCGATTTATGGGTTTGCGTTTTGGTGGCCACCGCACGGATAAGGTTATCTACCTCAACTTTGGCGTTTAGTTTTTCGGCAAGTCCTTCTGCAAAGCAGGCACTTTGGTTGTAACCGCGCTCTTTCATCCTTTTTATGTGTAGCGGAACGGGGACGATGTAGTCGGCCGTTTTAAAAATATCATTCTCCGCTAATTGCTTTCCCGCAACCGCACCCAGGACATTGCCGATACGCCGTTGCCCGTTGTATTTAAAATGGTGCATCATTTTTTGCACTTTGCCGCCTTTGTTAAAAAAGTATAAGGCGTAGGCACCTTGTACGGGTAGCTTACCCCAAAATTGTTGCGCCACAATATTATCCGGCTGTTGGTGAAAGTTGGTGTAGGGCAGGTTGTACAGGCAATCGGTACAGATCAAATCCTCGCCGGCAACCAAACTGGCCTGGCATGCTGCGCAAAGTTCGGGGAATATCAGCGAAACGAAATCTGAAAGGTAGCGGCGCACAACATTCATGCGCTTAAGGTAGCTCATTTTTTTGTTCTCTAAAAACGGGGTCTGATGTACCAGTGTCGTGTTCGGCACTTGCTTTTGTCAGTTTTGCCCCTCATCAACCGCCTTGGTTGTTTATACCTTAGTTTTTTAAAATAAACAAAAAATAAATTAACATGCTAAGTACACCAGTAGTAGAATACCGCCCCGAGCAGCCTTACGCAGCTATCGAAAGAAAAGTTAAGCCTATGAATATTGGAAACGAACTTCCGCCGCTGCATGGCGAGGTTTCCGACTGGCTCCATAAAAATAATGTAGAGCCTGTAGGTGCGCCGTTTTTTCTTTACCTGGCAATGGATAAAGGGGAGTTTTTGGTGAGGGTAGGTTTTGCCATCGAAAAGGCAATAACCCCGGAAGGCGATGTGCTTATCGATTCATTCCCGGCAGGCAATTACGCGGTACTTACCTACACCGGCGATTATAAGGATATGATGCAGGCACACATGGCGCTGGAAAAATGGGTGCAGGATAACGGACACCGCGAAACAAAAGCCACAACGCCGGCAGGCTGTGCATGGGGCGGCCGCACCGAGTTTTATATGAATGATTGTATGGAAATACCAAACCCGGCCGAATGGGAAACGCAGATAGCCTTTTTGTTGGAGGATTAATGTATATGCATTGAAAATCAGCGTGCTGCGATTGGTTGAATGGGCGCGTTGTTAACAATTTGGTAGCGTAAACTTAATTTCCGAACTCATCTTTACTTCCTATTTTCGTAATGAAAATATTACAACAAAAAGGTGAAAAACTTTTCTGAGCCGATGCTGATAAGCTTACTTAAGCAACACAATATTCATGCATTTAACGAACTTTATTCACGGTATTGTAAACAGCTTTACGCAGTTGCATATAAGCGCTTAGGCTCAAAAGACGAAGTGCAGGATATACTGCAGGACATTTTCACATCGGTATGGAATAATGCCGGTTTGATTGATGAAGACAAGCCATTAGGCCCCTATCTTTATAAATCTTTAAAATTTAAAATTATTGACCATTATCACAAGAGCATAAAATTTTCTTGTGAACCAATTGATTGCCCCAACACGGAGTTCACCTCTGGTGAAAGCGCTAACGATAGGGTTTTGCTTAAGGAGCTTGAAGATTTGCTCAACAGCGAAATAAGCCAACTTCCTGTTAAAATGCGCGAAGTGTTTTTGCTAAGCAGAAGAGAGCACCTCAGTAATCAGAAGATATCTGAGCGGCTTTCTATCTCATCACAAACGGTAAAAAATCAAATCTCCCTGGCTCTAAAAAAGCTTAAATGCGCCGTTGACGGCTATAACGCCATTTAATACCCTGCTATTTCTCCCCGTTTGTTAAGGAAGTATATCCTAAACATTAACTTTTTATCGGGCATGGTACCCGGGGCCAATTCGCGCGAATTGGTTAATAAAAGTACTTGTCTTGAATTCAAACATAACAGAAAAACAGTTAAAGGAATTACTTTCCAGGTATCTCGACGGGACAGCGTCGGAGCTTGAAAGCAAACAGGTTGAAGAATGGTATCAGTCTTTTGGCGATGACAACGCCGATGACAATTTTTTTTCATCGCCAGATGAAGAAAAAGAAGAGTATGGCATTTTGTTAAGCAAAATACACAGCCAGATACAGCCACCGAAGTTTAGCAGCAAAACACGATTAATGCCCACGGTAATTGCCCGGGTTGCTGCAATAGCAGCAGTGTTTTTAATTATTGTAGTTTCACCCTTTTACTATTTCCGCAATATAAGTACAACGCCAGAGGTCGTCAGGACAAATACTGCAGTTGCCGGGCCTGGCCAAATGAAGCTTATTGAATTGGCCGACGGGACAAAAATATGGCTGAATTCATCCTCAAGATTAAGCTACCCCGAACATTTTTCGGGCGGCATACGAGCGGTTACGCTGCTTGAAGGCGAGGCGTTTTTTGAAGTGGCCCACGAAAATAAAAGGCCCTTTATTGTTTATAGTAAAGGTGTAAACACCCAGGTTTTAGGCACTTCGTTTAATATAAACGCCTACAAATACTCAAAAAACATTCAGGTTACGGTTAATACAGGCAAAGTGGCTGTGAGTGTTGGCAACGATCTGATAGATTATTTAACCCCTAACGAGCAACTAAAATACCAGCTAATAACCGGTAAGATTTTAAAGGAAAACGTGAAAAACAGTAAGGCACCATGGCTGAGCGGAGACATCGTATTAGACCAGGTAGACTTTGAGAGCCTTAAAGCAATATTGTTTGATAATTATAAGTACGTGTTAAAACACAAAGGCGGCGGCATAACCCGGTTGCATTTCTCTGCCACGTTGAACAAGTCAAACAAAATAACCAATGTGATGAAGCTGCTTAGTTCAATTAACCACACCAAATACACGGTAACTCAAAATGAAATAACGATGTATTAAACGAATAATGTATTAATATAAAAAAACGAGCGCCGTTATAGCAGCCCCCGTTTTTAAAAAACAGCCCGATCCGGTGCAAAACGAAAAACGGCTGTTGCGTTCTGGCAATGTAATTTACCTAACACTTTACAAATATATGGTTATAATTTTTACACACATAAAGCAATTTATGCGCATTTCTACCCTCCTAATCACAATTATTTTAAATGCCTGTGTTATCTTAAATGCAGCACCTGTTGCTGCGCAAAAGGTTTCGGAAACAAAGGTTTCCGTTAGCTTTCAAAAGCAGAGTTTGGCGTTAAGCATACAACAGTTGCAAAATGCCACGGGCATGAGTTTTGCTTACAATAAAGACCTGTTTGCGGGCGTAAGTACCCCTGCTTTGTCGTTTCAAAATTCTACGCTTGATGTAGTGTTGGACCAACTTTTGGCCAATACCGATTTCTCTTACCGCGTAGTAAATAACAATATCCTCATTAGCCTGGACCAGGCAAAAATAAACCGCCGCGCTGCGCCCGGTAAAGTTGCCGGTAAAATTACAGACGCAAAAATCCATGAAACCTTAATAGGGGTTACCGTTACCGCCACCGGGCCGGTTACGCTTAGCACCAGCAGCGATGTGCAAGGTAATTATAAACTACAATTACAGCCGGGCAGCTATACATTAACATTTAAATACCTTGGGTACCAAACTAAGGAAGTTACATTGGTAGAGGTAAAAGACGGTGCCCTTGCTGAATTGAATGTAGCCTTGGCTGCTGTAACCAACCAATTAAGCGGCGTGGTTATCACAAGCACTTTCCGCCGCGAAACACAGTCGAGCATTTATTCCCTGCAGAAAAATAGCATTGCAGTTACAGATGGTATCTCAGGTGAACTTATCCGCCGCACGCCCGACAGAAACGCGGGTGATGCGCTAAAAAGGGTTACGGGCGTAAGCGTGCAGGAAGGGAAATTTGTGGTA
>NZ_CAMLOV010000260.1 GCF_946481715.1 uncultured Mucilaginibacter sp.
CGCCGGGGTAAGTCTTTTACGGCCAGCTCCTCTTGAACTCCCCCAGGGTGGGAACACAGCAAGGGTAGAGAGTTGAGCGGCGCGATAAAAGTAGCTTACCCTTTTTTTATTTTCTTTTTTTTCCAAAACGCCTTCCCGTTCATTATTTGACATTCGAACTTCATTATTCGATATTCATTCCCCGTTGCCCGCTTGTTTATTTATCTTCGCCCTATGCTCGATATACTCATCATTGGTGCCGGACCCATCGGTTTGGCTTGCGGACTGGCAGCGCAAAAGGCAGGGCTTAGCTTTGTTATTGTAGAGAAGGGCTGCCTCGTAAATTCGTTGTATAACTACCCGGCCACCATGACCTTCTTCTCCACCAGCGAACGGCTGGAGATTGGCGGTGTACCTTTTATCAGCGTAAACAAACAGCCCAACCGCAACGAAGCCTTAGAGTATTACCGCCGCGTAGCACTGGATAATAAGCTGCCCATAAACCTCTTCGAAGAAATTACCGGTATACAAGGCGGTGCCGATGGTTATACCATCAACAGCAATAAGCAAACCTACCGGGCAAAAAGGGTTATCCTGAGCACCGGGTTTTACGATATTGCCGTAAATCTAAATATCCCCGGCGAAGATTTGCCAAAAGTGAAACACTACTACCAGGACCCGCATTACTACGCCATGCAAAACGTGGTGGTGGTAGGCAGCAGCAACTCGGCTATTGATGTTGCTTTAGAAACCTACCGCAAAGGCGCACACGTTACGCTGGTGGTTCGGGGTGCCGAGGTAAGTACCCGCGTAAAATATTGGGTTCGCCCGGATATCATCAACCGCATTAAGGAGGGCAGCATTACTGCGCACTTCAATTCAAGCCTTGCAGCCGTGCGCCAAACCGAAGTGGATGTCCAAACACCCGATGGGCTTATTACCATCCCCAACGATTTTGTAATGGCCATGACGGGCTACAAACCCAATTTCGATTTCCTTGCCAAACTGGGCATCAACCTCACCAAAGATAAATTCATCCCGCAGTACAACCCCGATACCATGGAAACCAACCTGCCCGGCATATACCTTGCAGGCGTAGTTTGCGGCGGACTGGATACCCACCTCTGGTTTATCGAAAACTCGCGCATCCACGCAGAGATGATCATTGGGGATATACTGGCGAAAGGATAATACAATCTAAACATCAACCCACCTTGTCATCCCGAACGAGCGGGGGTGGGTTGGGTGTAGTGGCGAGGAGGGAACTTGTTAGTTTTGCACTCCCCAAAAGTATTTCTTGACTACTCGCCCAATAACTTAGTAATAAAATAGCTGTAACTGCTTGTTTGATTGCCCCTCTTTTTTCTGTTGTTAAAGGCGGGCTGCACCCTGCAAATGATACGTTCGTGTTTGTTGAGTGTCTTAATTCACACAAGTACTGCAAATTGTGCCAACTGTTTAATAGTTTTACACCATGATCAACGCAGAACAAAACTTTACAGCATTACGCCTTATTTTGCCACCCGCACCAAAGCCGCTTGGCGTGTATAAACCTTGTTTAATTGATGGTAAATACCTCTATGTATCGGGCCATGGCACGGTTAAAAGCGATGGCAGCCTTATTATAGGCCGCATTGGCCAAGACATGACCGCCGAAGAGGGCAAGCTTGCTGCAAGGCAAGTAGGGTTGGCTATTTTGGCCACTATAAAAGCCAACATAGGCAGCCTTGATAAGGTGAAACGGGTAATAAAAGTATTGGGAATGGTGAATTGTACGCCCGATTTTGAAAAACACCCCTTCATCATTAATGGTGCAAGCGAGTTGTTTGCCAGTGTTTGGGGCGAGGATAACGGCATAGGCGTACGCAGTGCCGTAGGCATGGGTTCGTTGCCAGATAATATCCCGGTGGAGATTGAAGCCTTATTTGAGCTGGAAGATTAAAAATGAAAACCAAGCCAGAGGATACGTGGTATAAAATAGCCGGCGTGGACAAACTGGATACGCCGGTATTAGTAGTTTATCCCGATAGGGTAAAATATAATATTGACATGGTGAAAACCATGGTTGACGATATAAGCAGGATGCGTCCGCACGTAAAAACCCACAAAAGCCAGGATGTTACCCAGCTAATGCTGGAGGCAGGCATTACTAAATTTAAATGTGCAACTATTGCCGAGGCCGAAATGCTGGGTATGTGCAAAGCGCCCGATGTGTTGCTGGCCTACCAGCCGAACGGGCCAAAACTACAGCGGTTTATTCAACTGATAAAAACTTATCCTGATACTGTATTTTCATGTTTGGTGGATAACGCGGGTACCGCCGAAGCGGTATCACAGGCAGCGGTAGCAAACAACATAATTATCCCGGTTTACATTGACCTCAACATCGGCATGAACCGAACAGGTATAGCGCCTGCCGACGCTTTGGAATTGTACATATCTTGCGCCGATAAGCCCAACGTTACCATAAGGGGATTGCATGCTTATGATGGGCACATCCATGATGCTGATTATGCGGTAAGGCAGCAGCGGTCCAACGAATCGATAGCACCTGTGCTGGAGCTTGCGTCGGCAATTTATAATGAAGGGTACTCTACGCCGGTTATCATAGCAGGCGGATCGCCTACTTTCCCTATCATAGCCAACATAGAAAATTTGGAATGCAGCCCAGGCACTTTTGCCTATTGGGACAGGGGGTATCAATTGGCGTTTGAAGAACAACCCTTCCAAACCGCAGCACTCATTATTGCGCGGGTTGTGTCCGTGCCAGACGAAACGAAAGTGTGCATTGATGTGGGGCATAAATCCGTATCGGCAGAAAATGAGTTAGGCAAACGTATCTACTTCCTCAACGCCCCCGAATTAGTTTTTAAAAGCCATAGCGAAGAACATTTGGTGGCAGATGCAGGAGATGCCCATCGGTATAAAGTGGGCGATATTTTATACGGTTTGCCTTACCATATTTGCCCTACCGTAGCTTTGTATGAGCGGGCAATAACAATAGAAGATCAAACGATTACCGGCGAGTGGTTAAATGTTGCCAGGGACCGAAAGATCAATATATAAATTATCTTTTTCAATCAGTGCAAATCAATCGGTGTAATCCTTTTTATAATCAGTGTAATCGGTGAATAAAAATCGGCGTAATCATTTTATAATCAGTGTAATCACAAAATAATATGCTTATCATAGACGCCCATCTCGACCTCAGCATGAATGCGCTGGAATGGAACCGCGACCTTACGCAGCCCATTGCCGATATAAACGCACGCGAGGCGGGCTTAACTGATAAACCGGATAGGGGTCTTGGCGTAGTTTCGCTGCCCGAATTGCGTAAGGGGAATATCGGTTTGGTGGTAGCTACCCAAATAGGCAGGTATGTTGCGCCCGATAACCATCTACCCGGCTGGCACTCGCCGCAGCAGGCATGGGCGCAAACACAGGGGCAACTGGCCTGGTACAATGCCATGGAGGACGCCGGCGAGTTGGTGCAGGTAAACAATCTCGTATCGTTGGAAAGCCATTTAAAGTTTTGGAGCAATGAAGATGATGGCTTAAAAAAGCCGGTGGGTTATATTTTAAGTTTGGAAGGTGCCGATTCCTTTGTTGATGTAAGTTATTTGGAGCGTGCCTATAACAAAGGGTTACGTGCTGTTGGCCCTGCGCATTATGGGCCGGGCAGGTACGCAAATGGCACCGATGCCACCGGCAAAATGGGCGCAAACGGGCTGCAATTATTAAAGGAAATGGAGCGCCTGAATGTTATTTTAGATGCCACCCACCTGTGCGATGATGCCTTTTGGCAGGCGCTTGACAATTTTACCGGGCATGTTTGGGCAAGCCATAATAATTGCCGTGCACTGGTGAACCATAACCGGCAATATAGCGACGAAATGATAAAGGCACTTATTGAGCGCGGGGGCGTAATAGGTGCCGCCCTTGATGCCTGGATGATGGTGCCGGGATGGGTGAGAGGGCAGTCGAACCCGAAAGGAATGGATTGCAATATGGAGGTGATGGTAAACCATATCGACCATATTTGCCAGATAGCCGGTAACGCCCTGCACGTAGGCATGGGTACCGATTTGGATGGCGCTTTTGGTAAAGAGCAATGCCCTTACGACCTTGAGACTATTGCCGATCTGCAAAACGTACCCGGCTTATTGAAAAAACGAGGTTACACGGATATTGATATTGATAACATGATGCACGGTAACTGGTTACGGTTTTTAAGGAATGCCTGGAAATAAATTATTAACATGAACTTTAGATACGGCGTTTTATTGATATTTATTAGCCTAGCAGGTTGCCGCAAGCATCCATCAGATTTTTGGGGAAGCTACGACAGTAAACATATAATTGAAAACAACTGCAATGAACAGCAAGGAGGTAATAAATGTGTTATTCGTTGGGAACGAAAAACTGCATATAGGGAAAGTGACATTCTCAAATTTGCGGCCAGTAACGGTTGGGTGTTTGTCAAATCAAAAAAAGTGAAAGATGGTTTAACGCCAGGCAAAACTTGGAACGTATATGTATTTGATTGCGATAGAACAATGGTTAAAAATGAGAAATATACCTTCTCGACTGGGTTGGTTTATTTCAGCATGGATTACTCCGCTGTAAAAGTCTACCATTATTGGCAAGAACAATAAAATATGAACCAAGAACAGGGTAGATTAAAAGAAACAGGTTGGAAAAAGTGGGGCCCATATGTTAGCGACCGGCAGTGGGGGACCGTACGCGAAGATTACAGCGCCAATGGCGACGCATGGGCGGCTACCACGCACGATATGGCCAGAAGCAAGGCGTACCGCTGGGGCGAAGAAGGAATTGCGGGCATTTGCGACCGGAACCA
>NZ_CAMLOV010000261.1 GCF_946481715.1 uncultured Mucilaginibacter sp.
GCAAGGGGCTTATTAAGCCCGCTGCCCAGCATAGCATCAATTAAGATATCGCATTTTTCTTCCGGGAATGTATCGCCGGATTGTACTTCTACCTGCATCACTTTGCCAATGCGTTTAAGGTTGGCATTAAAATCATGGCTTACCTTATTGCTAAAGCGGATTGTTTTGATGTTGATGAGGTTATAGCCATGATCGTCAAGCAGGCGGGCAATTGCCAGTCCGTCCCCGCCATTGTTGCCCGTACCGCAGTAAACAGAGATGCTTTTCTTTTTATCCGGAAAATGGTTGATAAACCACCCCACGAATGCCTTAGAAGCCCGTTCCATCAAATCGATAGAAGAAATGGGCTCATGAGCGATGGTGTAAGCATCCGCTTCGCGAATTTGGGAGGCACTTAATAAAGGCAGCATATTATGCTAAAGGTAGGATTTTAGGGAATTGTTTTTGGGGATTAATAATGATACCTGCATTGCAATATCACAATAGTATCAATGTCAATCTTATATACAATCCGGTGTTCTAAATTTATTCGTCGCGATGTAAAGAAAACACCTATTTTATCCCCATCTCCTTTTTCAAAAACTGCCCTGTAAAGCTTTCTTTCACCTTGCATAAACCTTCGGGTGTACCGCTGAATAATATTTTACCACCACCCGAGCCACCTTCCGGTCCAAGGTCTATAACATGGTCAACTACCTTTATCACATCCAGGTTGTGCTCTATAACCAATACGGTGTTGCCTTTATCAACCAATTGATTAATAACACCCAACAGCACATTGATATCCTCGAAGTGCAAGCCGGTTGTTGGCTCATCAAGTATATAGAAGGTATTGCCGGTATCTTTTTTAGACAGCTCCGTAGCCAGTTTTACACGCTGCGCTTCACCGCCCGATAGGGTTGTGGATGACTGCCCCAGCGTAATATACCCCAAACCTACGTCAAACAAGGTTTTCACCTTACGGTAAATGGCCGGGATATGCTCAAAGAAAGGGGTAGCATCCTCAATGCTCATGTCCAGCACATCGCTGATAGATTTACCCCGGTAGCGCACTTCCAGCGTTTCGCGGTTGTAGCGGCGGCCTCCGCACTCTTCGCAAGGCACCTGCACATCCGGCAAAAAGTTCATTTCTATCACCTTTTGGCCGGCGCCCTGGCAAGTTTCGCAACGGCCACCTTTTACATTGAACGAGAAACGGCCCGGTTTATACCCCCTTATCCGTGATTCCGGCAGCGCCACAAACAAGTTACGGATATCCGAAAATACCCCGGTATAGGTAGCCGGGTTGCTGCGTGGCGTACGGCCGATAGGTGTTTGGTCTATCTCAATTACTTTATCTATATTTTCCAGTCCCTCAATTTTATCGTAGGGAAGCGGTGTTTTTTTGGAACGGAAGAAGTGGTGGTTTAGTATCGGGTACAAAGTTTCGGTTATCAAACTCGATTTACCACTGCCCGATACCCCGGTAACCCCGATCAGTTTCCCTAAGGGGAAATCTACGCTCACCTTCTTCAAATTATGCCCCGTCGCTTTCTTCAAACTCAGGGTTTTGCCATTGCCTTCGCGGCGGGTTTTGGGGATAGCTATTTCGCGTTCCCCGTTAATGTATGATGTTGTAAGCGTATGGTGGCTCATCAATTCGGCGGGCGTGCCTTGCGCTACTATTTGCCCACCATGCACGCCGGCTGCCGGACCCATATCTATCACGTGGTCGGCTTCCAGTATCATATCCTTATCGTGCTCCACCACCAGTACGGTATTGCCCAGGTCGCGGAGGTTTTTGAGGGCGTTTATCAGGCGCTCGTTGTCGCGCTGGTGCAGGCCGATGCTCGGCTCATCCAGGATGTACATTACATTCATCAACTGTGAACCTATCTGCGTGGCCAGCCTGATACGCTGCGCCTCCCCACCCGAGAGTGTTTTGGCAGTACGATCGAGCGTTAGGTAACTCAAGCCAACATCCAGCAAAAAGCCGATACGGGCGCGAATCTCTTTCAGTATCTCTTTGGCTATCACGTTCTGGCGTTCGCTAAGACGGTCTTCCAGACCTTCGTACCACATGTTTAGGGTGGTGATATCCATGGTAGCCAGCTCGAAGATATTCTTCTCATCCACCTTAAAGTGCAGCGATTCTTTCTTCAGCCTGGCGCCTTCGCAGGTTGGGCAGGTACGCAGTACACGGTAGTTCTCCATGTCGTCCATACCTTCGTCGTTACGACGCTCCTGCTGCTCTTCCAGCATGCGGATGATACCGTCAAACGTGATCTGGTAGTTCTGTACGTTCCACTTGTTGTACTCAACGGCTACGGTTATCATATCCGGCGAGCCGTTCAGGATTATATCCAACTGCTCCCGGGTAAGTTTTTCTATAGGTGTGGTTAGGTTGAACTCATATTTCTTGGCTAACGCCTTCAATACCTGGAAGATCCAGGTTTCGCGGTATTCGCCTATGGGGGCGAGCCCGCCGTTCATGATGGTTAGCTTAGGGTTGGGTATTACCGAGGCCTCGTCCACCTCGAATATATAACCCAGCCCGTTACACTTTTCGCAGGCGCCATAGGGCGAGTTGAATGAGAAAGTATTTGGCTGCGGCTCATCGTAGGAAATACCCGATACCGGGTCCATCAAAAACTTACTGAAATAGGCTACATTGTTATCCTTGTCCGATATCCGGATAATACCCTTAGCTATTTTAAGCGCCTGTTGTACAGACTGGTATAATCTTTTACTATCTGCTTCGCTCACCACCAAACGGTCCACCACGATATCAATATCATGGATCTTATACCTGTCTACCTGCATTTTGGGTTCAACATCGGCTATGGCACCGTCTATGTAAACCTTGAGGTAGCCCTGCTTACGGATCTGCTCGAACAATTCCCTGTAGTGGCCTTTGCGGGCTTTTACTACCGGTGCCAAGATATTAACCGGCTGGCCGTCAAACTTTTCCATAATGGTGCGCAGGATTTGGTCCTCGCTCATGCGCTCCATTTTTTCGCCGGTGGTGTAGCTGTAGGCATCGCCTGCACGGGCAAAGAGGAGGCGCATAAAATCGTAGATCTCGGTAATGGTACCTACCGTACTGCGGGGGTTTTTGCTGGTGGTTTTTTGCTCGATGGCAATTACCGGACTAAGCCCGCTAACCTTATCTACATCAGGCCGTTCCATACCGCCCATGAACTGGCGCGAGTACGCCGAAAACGTCTCCATGTACCTTCGCTGACCCTCCGCGTAGATGGTATCAAACGCCAAACTGCTCTTCCCGCTGCCGCTTAAGCCGGTGATTACCACCAGTTTATTGCGCGGGAACGACACATCGATATTTTTGAGGTTATGCACCCGGGCACCATACACTTCCACTTCGCTTTGCTCGCCCAGGTCTATTGTTTTTTCGCTCATATATGCTTTAGGAAAACGTATAAAGCAGCCGTGGGTTTGCGCGGGCGGCATTTATACTAAAAATTTTCGCAAATATACTTAAAACATGCGGAGTTTCATACCGTTAGCACCGGGCAGAAAGTACTGTTTTGTGTAAAATTTTGCCTGCGGAAGCCGGTATAACTGTACGAATCGTACAACTCGTACAGTTTCGTACAGCTCGTACAATTTTTGCGGCGATCCGTACAGTTTCGCACAAGTTCGTACAGTTTCGTACAAATCCGTACAGTTTCGCACAGTTTCGTACAGCTAAAATGCGGTTTGCGAAAATCTGCGTTTTTCTGTGGTTTTTCGGTGTTTTTCTGTGGTTTTTGTAATAGTCCGGAGCAAAAAAAAAACTTATCTTCACCTGCCCATAGGTCGGCTAATCAGCAGGCCGGTGGGTAAGCGTTGCGGCTTTATTTATAAACACATATTTATGATCGCAAAGTACCTCTGGGAAACCGGGTCGGTAATTATTGCGTTGATGGGGGTGGCACACCTCTATGGAACGCTTTCGTCCGACAAGTTGGCACCAAACAATCCAAAACTGGTGGCCGACATGAAAACCGCCTCCGTTTTAACCGAAAAACTAAAGCTCTTTCCAGCCTGGATAGGGTTCAACGCCACACACGCCGTTGGCGCAGCATTTATAGGCATCAGCAACTGGTACCTGGCAGCAGCCTGGTTCCAAATCCTCCAAACCGACCGCTTCCTCCCGCTGCTTACCATAGCAGCTATGGGCTTGTACGTGTGGGTTGCCAAAAAATATTGGATCACCATCATATTCGTCCCCATTTTTATAGCCTGGCTGTGCTTTGCGGCTTCTTTTATTTTGTTGGTGGCTACCCCCTAAAAATCCCGCACAAACCTTACCGATTTGGGCTGGATGTTATTAAAACCCTGGCTTACAAAGCAGCTGAAACAGCCTGTGTAATCGTCGCTGCTGAAGTTGGCGTATAGCCTGGTTACTATAAAAGTATAATGGGTAGCGTGTGTATTAGCTTTAGCCGCCGGCAGCGGCGTGGCGGTTAAAAACATGGCCAGGTTTTGCGGTGTTTCGTTGTTTTGCGGATAGTCGGTATAATAGCCTGCCGGGAAGGCGTTAAAGCCCGAGGTGTTGGTACCCTGCCTGTCGTAACTGTACAGCATGCTCCAGTCGCTGGTACTCCGCAGCGCCAGGGTTTCATCAAAATTGCCTACGTAGTTTCCATCGGTATCTTTTTTGGTGGTGAAGTTGCCCATCAGTTTATTATAGTCGGCGATGGTGGGAATGCGCCAGCCTGCGGGCAGCTTTAGGCCGCTCAGGAACGCATGTGATTAATACTTTTTATAG
>NZ_CAMLOV010000262.1 GCF_946481715.1 uncultured Mucilaginibacter sp.
TACAGTAAAAGACGGCACCGAAATTTTTTACAAGGACTGGGGTACCGGGCAGCCAATAGTTTTCCACCACGGCTGGCCCTTATCAGGCGACGACTGGGACGCACAGATGATGTTTTTCCTGGAGCAGGGCTTTCGTGTTATAGCCCACGACCGCCGCGGCCACGGCCGGTCTACCCAAACTGCTGTTGGCAACGATATGGATACCTATGCCGCTGATGTTGCCGAGCTAACTGCAGCCCTCGATTTAAAAGACGCTATACATGTAGGCCATTCTACCGGTGGCGGCGAAGTTATCCGCTATGTTGCAAAGTACGGCCAGGGCCGTGTAGCCAAAGCAGTCCTCGTTAGCGCAGTTACCCCCATTATGGCGCAAACCGAAAATAATCCGGATGGCATCCCACTATCGGTATTTGACGGCATACGCGAAGGTACCGCAACTAAGCGCCCGCAATATTTTAAGGATTTTACAACGCCCTTTTACGGGTATAACCGAGAGGGGGCTACAGTATTGCAGGGCGTTATGGATAATTGGTGGCGCCAGGGCATGATGGGCGGTATAAAATCGCATTACGACTGTATCAAGGCTTTTTCGGAAACGGATTTTACCGAAGACCTAAAAAGCGTTGAGGTGCCGGTATTAGTTATGCACGGCGAAGACGACCAGATTGTTCCATACCAACTTACAGCGGAAAAGGCCGTAAAACTTTTAAAGAACGGAACACTTATTTTGTATCCCGGTTTCCCGCATGGTATGCCAACCACCGAGGCTGCCACAATAAACAAAGACCTGTTAGCTTTTATAAAAGCATAGTACAAAGCTTAAAAGTTGAAGAAAGCTGCTCCTGTTTACTGGGAGTAGCTTTCTTTGTTTTGGCTTAAACCGCCCGGGTGCCTTCTGGCAAAGACTTAACAAGCCAACACAACAAATTAGTTACAATTTGCTAAATTGATTTAGCTTTTTATACCTTTGTTTCATGAAACAGAGGTTACTGGCTTTCTTCGCTGCTTTTTTGGCAACAGGTTGCGTTTATGCGCAAACTATAATGCCTTTTAAAACGGGCGATAGGGTGGTATTTGTTGGGAACAGTATAACCGATGGCGGGCATTACCACTCGTACATCTGGATGTATTATTTAACACATTTCCCCAACCGCCGGATGCAATTTTTTAACGCTGGCATAGGTGGCGATGTGGCCCGGCAGATGTACGAACGCCTGGATACTGATGTATTCGCCAAAAAACCAACCGTTGTTACCTTAACCTTTGGGATGAATGATACAGGTTATCAAAACCTTAAAGGTGCTAAGGCAGACTCGGTTTATACCGCTAAAGTGGGCGAATCATTAAAGAATTTTGGTTTGATAGCCGATAAATTGAGGCAATACCCGGCGGTTAGAAAGATCATGGTCGCTTCCTCTCCATACGACGAAACCGCTAAAATAAAAAATACGCCTTTGCTAAATAAAAATGCAGCCATGCAAAAAATAGCGGCAGAACAGCGTGTAGTTGCAGTTAAAAATAATTGGGATTTTGTTGATTTCGGCACCCCAATGACTGCCATTAACGGGCGCGGGCAGCAAACAGATTCGACCTTCACCCTACAGGGCAGCGACCGCATCCACCCCACAAACGACGGGCAAATGGTGATGGCCTACCTATTCCTAAAATCGCAGGGGCTTGGTAGCAAAAGTGTGGCAAACGTAATTATAAATGCAAAAAATAAAAAAATCGGTTTAGCGGAAAATTGTGTTATTACGCAACCTGTAATAGAGGTCAAAAATATCAAATTCACCTACCTCGCTAATTCGCTGCCATATCCCATGGATACTATCGCCGGCGGATTCGGCCGGCCGCAAAAAGCGCAATCCGAAGCCTTGAAAATTATTCCGTTTACCGAAGAATTTAATAAAGAAATGCTTCAGGTTAATGGTTTGGCGGATGGGAAGTACACTTTAAAGATAGATGGAAAAACCATTGGCACTTATAGTACTGCCGATCTTGCTAACGGGCTAAACCTCGCGCTGATCAATACAACACCTCAATACCAGCAAGCCTTGGCCTTAATTCATATTAACGAGGAGCGTTGGACAATAGAACGCCGCCTGCGCGAGTATTACTGGATGCACTATTCCATCCTGAAACCCAAAGGCATGCTGTTTAACGATGGCGAGGCAACATTAGATTCATTGCAGAAGTACGGTAGGAAGGATTTCTTCGTCGCCATAACTATCCCAACCTATCAAAAGGCACGGTTCAAAGCAGTGCGCGATGCCTGGCAAAAGGAAATGGACTTGCTAACCAATGTAATGTATACCATCAATAAACCAGTTCCGCACCGTTTCGAGCTCACTTTAGTTGATTAATGATGATGAAATTCTTCCCTGACTTTTTTCGGGCTACACTGGTTGCCGCTGCTGTTTTATTAGCGCTACCTGCATCGGCACAAACTGCTTATTATATCGATGGTTACCACGGCGGCATTTGGGGGCATTACCCCGACTGGAATACCCGCTTTATGGCAGATATGTTGAAGAACAACCCTGCATGGAAGATAAACATTGAGTTGGAGCCCGAAACCTGGGCACGTGCCCGGGCAGTAGACCCTGCCGCTTACGCCGATTTTAAAGCCCTGTTTGCAGATCAGTCCCTCAATGGCCGCATCGAATACGTAAACCCGGAATATGCACAGGCCTACAATTACAATATCTCCGGCGAGAGCATTATCCGCCAGTTTAGCTATGGCATGAAGATGGTAAGGGCGCATTTCCCGGGGGCGGTTTTTACTACTTATTCATCAGAGGAGCCGTGTTTTACCAGCGCGCTGCCGCAGCTGTTAAAGTCGTTTGGCTTTAAATATGCATCGCTAAAAAACCCGAACACCTGTTGGGGAGGCTATACCCAAGGCCACACCGGCGAGTTGGTGAACTGGATAAGCCCCGACGGTAGCAGCATTATTACTTCGCCGAGGTACGCCGTGGAAAAATTAGCGCCCCAATCTACCTGGCAAACCATTGCCTGGAATAATTCGCCGCAATACATAAACGCAGCCATGGCCGCAGGCATGCCCCACCCGGTTGGGATGACCTTGCAGGATGCCGGCTGGAAAGAAGGCCCATTCATCGGCAGCGGGCAAAAAGGCAATATCAAAAGCATTTACACCACCTGGCGAAATTACTTTGGTAGTATAGCAAAGAACGATGCCCGCGAGGATTGGAAGGTATCGCAGGAGGATATGCTGGTAAGCCTTGTTTGGGGCTCGCAGGTGATGCAGCAAATAGCTCAACAGGTGAGGGTATCCGAGAACAAACTGATAATGGCCGAGAAGTTGGCCGCCATGGCAAAAATTTATAATAATACCCTGTGGCCGCGAGCGCAACTGGATTCTGCCTGGCGCACCTTGCTGCTGTCGCAGCACCACGATTGCTGGATAGTACCCTATAATGGTAAGCCCGGCAATACATGGGCCGATAAAGTAGTAAAGTGGACCAGCAACACCAACGCCCTTTGCGATAGCATCATCAATAAAGCACAGTTAAGCGTCGGTAATGGCGACAAAAAGGCCAGATATGTAACAGTTTATAATATCACCGGCAGTAACAGGGCAGAAATTGCTACAGTTAAGTTGCCACCGGGGCTAAGCCCGGATGGGCTGGTGTTGTTAGATGCCAAAGGCAAGGCGGTAGCTACACAGCTATCTGCCGATAAGGGCAGCGTTATGTTTAAAGCAACCGTGCCTGCCATGGGCTATGCTGCTTACCGGCTGACCGGAAAAGACAGCGCCAATCGGGATGGCTCGATGCTTAACCGATTGGCTGATGGTAAATACCTGGTGGAGACCGATCTGTATAAAATCACCGTCGACCCGGCGCATGGCGGTAGCATCAAAAGTATCATCGCTAAAAAGTTAAACAATAAAGAGTTTATTGATCAGGCAAATGCCCGCGCCTTTGACGAGTTGCGCGGCAATTTTTATAACGATGGCGGTTTTAAATCTTCTGTGGATAATTCGGCGAAAATAGAAGTACTGGAGAATGGCCCGCTGCAAATAAAGCTCGCCATAAAAGGCACCATTAACGGCAGCAATTATACACAAACGCTAACCCTGGCAGAAGGACAGCCGCGTATAGATATTACACTGAACATCGATTGGAAAGGAAACCCCGGCATCGGCGTAGACACGCCGAAAGGAACCTACAAATTGGACAACCCCATCAAAGCATTTTACGACGACCGCGAGAAACTGTTGGCCTATTTCCCGCTTAACTTAAAAGGGCAGAAGGTTTATAAGGACGCGCCCTTTGATGTTACCGAAAGCAAGCTGGATAACACCTTTTTTACCAGTTGGGACAGCATTAAAAACAACGTGGTACTCAATTGGGTAGATGTTACCGATGCCGCTGGCGAGTATGGCATGGCACTTTTTACAGATCATACCACCAATTATGCCCACGGTGAGGATTTTCCGCTGGCCCTGGATATCCAATACTCGGGCATGGGGCTTTGGAACCGCGACCATACGATAACAGGCCCAACAACCATCCGTTATGCACTTATACCGCACGCAGGGAAGTGGGATAAAGCAGGCATACCGGCGGAAAGCGCTATGTGGAATGAGCCTTTAACCGCTGTATTATCCAAGGGGCAACCGGGTAGCGTACAAAAGTCGCTTATACAGGTACCGGTTAGCTATGAAAT
>NZ_CAMLOV010000263.1 GCF_946481715.1 uncultured Mucilaginibacter sp.
TGCCATCATATTGGGTTCGCAACTGTTTTTAACCGGCTTTGTTGCCGAACTGGTTTCGCGCAACGCGCCCGAGCGCAATAAGTATCAAATTGAGGATTCAATTTAGATATGAGATTTGAGATATTAGATATGAGACAGGAATTTGCGCCCGGCCTCTCAATCCGTTTAGATAGGAGGCCAAAACTCGCTTCCGGTCTTTTTGTAATTCTTTTATCTCACATCTCAAATCTCACATCTCACAGCTAAGAAATGTTTTTCTCCATCATCATACCTTTATATAACCGCCCGCAGGAGATCGACGAATTGTTGGGTACGCTTACCCTGCAAACGTATAAAGCTTTTGAGGTATTGGTTATTGAGGATGGATCTACCCACCGTGCCGGCGATATTGTAAACAGCTACGCGGATAAACTTGATGTAAAGTATTTTGAGAAACAAAACGAAGGACAGGGCTTTACCCGCAATTTTGGGTTTGAGCGGGCCAAAGGCGATTACTTTATCATATTTGATTCGGACTGCCTGATACCCGACAATTATTTAGAGATCGTAAATACTTCGCTAAGCAAAAACTGGCTGGATGCTTATGGTGGCCCCGATGGCGCCCATCCGTCCTTTACCCCTATCCAAAAAGCCATCAGCTATAGCATGACCTCTCCTTTCACCACGGGCGGTATACGTGGCAATAAAAAGGGTATCGGGCAGTTTCATCCGCGCAGCTTTAATATGGGCATATCGCGCAAGGTATGGGAAAATGCCGGCGGTTTTATTATTACCCGCCTGGGCGAGGATATCGAATACAGCATCCGCATACATTCCTTAGGGTATAAAATAGGGCTTATACCCGATGCCATTGTTTACCATAAGCGCCGTACAGATTTTGTGAAGTTTTTTAAACAACTCCACTTTTTTGGCAGGGCCAGGATAAATGTTTACAAGTTTTTTCCCGATCAGTTAAAGGCTGTGCACTTTTTCCCGGCAGCGTTTACGCTTGGGCTTATATTTACCCTATTGGCAAACCTGCTTAGCCCCGCTTTGGCATGGCTGTGCAATATTGTGCTGCTTCTTATTATTATGTTGATATTTTTTCACTCGTGGTGGAAAAACAAATCGGCAAAAATTGCATTTTTGAGCATTATAGCGGCCTTTACCCAACTTACTGCTTATGGGTTGGGTTTTATACAGGATTATTGGAAGCGGGTAGTGTTAAAAAGATATTAAGAACGTAGTATGTACCATCCATTTTCTGTTGCAGAAACCTTAAAAACTTCCTGGGATATCCTTAGAAAGAATTTTGCGGTTATTAGCGTGTACTCTACCTTGTCGCTGTTGGTGATGGGTATCGTTGCGTTTATGATATACCTGTTCAGAGACGATTCGATGGTAGGCGTTGCAGGTGTTTTTATACTGCTTGTTATTATCAGCTACAATTTCCTGGCGTTTAATAAACTGATCTTCAAATTGATGGATAGTGCTTACTACGAGATAAGCATGAAGGATATTATACCAACCGTAAAAATGGTTGCCAGTTACCTTACGCTTTTGCTCACCATGAGCGCCTTAACCGTATTCCTGTCTAAAAGCATCGAAAAGATGGACGAAAGCATCACGCAAAATTTGTTGGGCATTATGGTGGGTTATGTTTCGCAGTTTTTTGTGCTCTTTTACTTCCCGCTTTGTACCTGCTTTATTGTCGACGACCAATCCGGCCCGTTCGAATCTGTTGCGCAAAGCTTCAGCCTTATAAAAGGTAATATTATAAAATATTTTATCCTTTTTATTGTGGTAGAAGCGTTGATACTGATAGCATCGTTCACCGTTATCGGGTTTATTTTGGTTATCCCCATTGTAAACATCATCCTGGCAGTAACCTACCGCAAATTGGTTTACAGCCACCAGGATATAGACGATGATATTGCCGAAACCAACTAACTATGGGTTTAAAAGCAACATTAAGTAAGGCATTTGCCTTTTTTGTTAACCGGCAGCTAAACCATATCCGTAAAAACGGCGTAGCACTACAGCAACAGGCATTTACAGACCTGATACACGCCGCTAAAGGCACCGCCTTTGGCACCGACCATAATTTTGCAGGCATAAACAATTACGAGGATTTTAAAAAGCATGTCCCCATTCGCGATTATGAGGAGCTGCGCCCCTATATCGACCGTGTTGTAAAGGGCGAACTTAATGTGCTTTGGCCCGGCAAACCTGCCTATCTTGCTAAAACATCCGGTACTACATCGGGCGTAAAGTACATACCTATCTCCAAAGAAAGCATGCCGCAGCACATTAAAGCGGCCCGTAATGCCTTGCTAAGCTATATCCATGAAACAGGCAAGGCAGATTTTGTAGATGGCAAAATGATCTTCCTGCAGGGCAGCCCGGTTTTAAGCGAAAAGGAAGGCATTGCCGTTGGCCGCTTATCGGGCATTGTGGCGCACCATGTGCCGCAATATTTACAAAAGAACCGCATGCCATCCTACGAAACCAATTGTATTGAAGATTGGGAGGAAAAGGTTGATGCCATTGTGCAGGAAACCGCCAAAGAGGATATGCGCCTTATCTCGGGCATACCGCCCTGGTGCCAAATGTATTTCGACAGGTTGTCCGCTGTATCGGGTGGCAAAAAGGTGAAGGATATCTTCCCGAATTTTAAGCTGTTTGTGCATGGTGGCGTAAATTACGAGCCCTACCGCGCCCGCATGGAGGAAGTTATTGGCACCAAAATAGATTCGATAGAAACCTACCCCGCTTCCGAAGGGTTCATCGCCTTCCAGGATTCGCAACGGGAAAAAGGTTTATTGCTTATGGTGGATGCCGGGATATTTTATGAGTTCATCCCATCCGACGAATACTTTAATGATAACCCAACCCGCATAAACCTTAAGGATGTGGAACTGGAACGCAACTACGCCCTCATTATGAACACCAGCGCGGGTTTGTGGGGTTACAGCCTGGGCGATACCATTAAATTTGTATCGAAAAATCCGTACAAAATAATGGTTACCGGGCGCATTAAGCACTACATCTCGGCTTTTGGCGAACATGTAATTGGCGAAGAAGTAGAACAGGCACTAATGAGCGTAGCCGCCGAAGAAGGCGTTGATGTGATAGAATTTACCGTTGCGCCGCAGGTAAGCCCCGCTGCAGGCGAACTGCCCTACCACGAGTGGTTTATTGAATTTGGCAAAGAGCCTGCCGATATTAAAGCCTTTGCCCTTAAAATGGATAAAGCGCTCCAAAAGAAAAATATTTACTATTTCGACCTGATAGAGGGTAACATTTTACAGCCTTTAATTGTCAATAGCTTAAAAAAGGATACATTTATAAATTACATGCGCAGCCAGGGAAAATTGGGCGGGCAAAACAAAGTACCAAGATTATCTAACGACAGGAAGATTGCGGATGAACTTTCTTCGTATATCATAAACTAACACCAATCGTCATTGCGAGGTACGAAGCAATCTCCCGGCTATGCATGCCGGATTTGCTTACTTAGAGATTGCTTCGTACCTCGCAATGACGTGTAGAATAATATTGTAATTGAGTAACAACATTAAAAACATTGCCATACTCGGCGCTACCGGTAGCATTGGCACGCAAACGCTGGAAGTTATAAAAGATAACCCGGGCCTGTTCCGTGCTTTTATGATCACCGGCTACGCTAACGCATACCTGTTGATACAGCAGGCCCTTGAATTTGCGCCCGAGTACGTGATCATCTGCGACGAAACAAAATACCCGGAGGTAAAACAAGCGCTGGCACATTTGCCCATTACCGTTATGGCCGGCTACCAGGCTATAAAAGATATGGTAACCCACCCGGACATTCATATTGTGCTTACCGCCATGGTTGGCTTTGCTGGTTTGGAGCCTACCATTAATGCCATAAAAGCAGGTAAGGATATCGCGTTAGCAAATAAAGAAACTTTGGTTGTTGCGGGCGAACTGATCACCGGGTTAGCCAAAGAATATAAGGTTAAGATACTGCCTGTTGATAGCGAACATTCGGCCATATTCCAGTGCCTGGCGGGCGAAGAGCACAACAGGATAGAAAAGATCATCCTCACCGCTTCGGGCGGGCCATTCCGGGGTAAAACAACCGAATTTTTAGCCGGCGTTACGCGCGAGCATGCCCTTAAACACCCCAATTGGGTAATGGGCGCTAAAATAACTATCGACTCGGCATCGTTAATGAACAAGGGGCTGGAGGTTATAGAGGCGAAATGGCTTTTTGGGCTGGAAGCGGAGCAGATAGATGTTATTGTGCACCCGCAATCAATTGTACATTCGCTTGTGCAGTTTGAGGATGGCTCGATAAAAGCACAAATGGGCTTGCCGGATATGAAGCTGCCCATACAGTACGCCCTGGCCTACCCTAACCGCGTTAAAAACAACTTTAAACGGTTTGATTTTACGGCCTATCCCAATCTTACTTTCGAGAAGCCGGATATGGATACCTTCCGCAACCTTAAACTGGCTTTTGAAGCCTTGAACCGTAAAGGCAATATGCCCTGCATTATTAATGCAGCAAACGAAGTGGCTGTTGCCGCTTTCCTGAATAATGATACCGGCTTTTTGGATATGAGCGATATTATTGAAAGCTGCATGGAACGCGTAGCCTATATTGAGCACCCCACCCTGCACGACTATTTGAATACTGATAA
>NZ_CAMLOV010000264.1 GCF_946481715.1 uncultured Mucilaginibacter sp.
GGCGTAAAAAAGTAGTACCCGGCATACACAGTAAAAATGGCAATAAACAAAAGGTAAAGCTTTGGGTAAACGCGGTTATAAACTAAAGCGCCGCAAAAAAATGCCGGAACCAGGTACAGCGGAACCCAAATATAAGGGTCAACATCATTCAGGTTTAAATAGGCAAAGCCAATAAAAGCAATGCAAAAAAATACGTTTATACTCAAAAGTATTGGGCGGTTCTGTAACATGATCGGCTTTATTAAATTGGTTAGGCAATATCTTAAAAAAAAGTATCACTGCAAAATACGATGCTTTTGATAAGTTTTTAAATCGATATTTTTGCAGCTATAAATTTATATTACCTGATGAATAGTTTAGCCGCTTACAACAACCTCAACAACTCTTTTCAAAAAAAGTATATTTTTAATTTTGGATCAGAGGGTGGCTTCTATTCGGAGTTTAACAACATGGTTTTTGCCATGGTTTATTGTTTAAAGTACAAGTACCGGTTTATTTTATATTCGGATAATTCTAAGTTTAAGATTGAAAAAGGGTGGGATGATTTTTTTGAACCCTTTTGCGATGAGATCGGTCCTTCATCCTTTCATAAAAAATTTAATAAACGCATTAATGCACCGCATTTGGTATTAAAACATTACCCCGCCTGGTATACCTGGAAATGGAGCAATAAAGACACTTATTTAACCTATGAATTGTTCGGGAAATTTTTTAACGGGGCCTTTGAAAAGGAGCTATTCGACTTCCCGGAGTTGGGCATTAAAGGAAATTTGAGGGATGTATCGCGCGAGGTGGTTAATATGATCTATAGGTTTAATACCGATACCCAAAGCGAGATCAACAAAATGGTTGGTCAGCTTGGCCTGCCTGCAAAATACATATCCCTCAATGTAAGGCGCGGAGATAAGGATACCGAGTTTAGTATTTTGCCGTTGATCACGTATATGGATAAGGTAAATGAGCTATCAGACCTAAAGGATATATTTGTTTTAAGCGACGATTACGCGGTGCTGGAGGAATTGCAAAAAGAGTACCCCGATAACCGCTACTATACCCTGGTAAATCCTGACGACCGCGGTTATGTGCATGGCGATTTTATTAAAACCGGTGTAGAGAAAAAGAAGGCTGATCTAATAAAATTATTTGCATCGGTTGAAGCGATGGCAGCGTCTGACCTGGCTGTAGGTACGCTAATTACCAACCCCGGCCTGTTTTTAGGGATGTATATGCCCGAAGACAAATTTGTGAGTGTACAAAAGCAAGCCTGGTACCAATTTGAGCGCGATGATGTAGAAAAAGATCGGGTTAAATAACCAACCTTTAAATCCATTCAAAATATTTATATATCTTACGCTACTAAATCTATTATAGCGTGTTAGTTAAAACCTTTGGCAGCGCAGTTTACGGCATAGAGGCCATTACCATTACGGTTGAAGTAAATATTGCTGCCGGTACCAAATATTTTATTGTTGGCTTACCCGATATTGCGGTTAAGGAAAGTTATTTCCGTATCGAATCGGCATTAAAAAATTGCGGGTTTAGGATGCCGCGCCAGCAGGTGGTGGTAAATATGGCACCTGCCGATATTAAAAAAGAAGGCTCGAGCTACGACCTTACTATTGCCACCGGCGTTTTAGCCGCGTCAGGGCAATTAGAGCCGGAGAACCTGGACAAGTATTTAATAATGGGCGAACTGTCCTTAGATGGCGGCTTACAGCCCATAAAGGGCGCGCTGCCCATTGCCATACAAGCCCGCAAGGATGGCTTTAAAGGTTTCATCCTGCCCAAACAAAATGCGCGGGAGGCGGCCATTGTAAATGATCTAGAGGTTTACGGCGTGGAAAGCATCAAAGAGGTAGCCGGATTTTTTAACGGCGATATAGAACTAACCCGCGAGCTGGTTAACACCCGCGAAGAGTTTTATAGCAGCCTATGCAATTACGATAGCGACTTTAGCGAAGTAAAAGGGCAGGAGAATATTAAACGTGCCTTAGAGATAGCCGCCGCAGGCGGGCATAACGTGATATTAATTGGTCCGCCGGGGGCGGGTAAAACTATGCTGGCGAGGAGGCTGCCGTCTATTTTGCCGCCTTTGAGTTTATACGAATCATTAGAGACCACCAAGATACATTCGGTAGCCGGTAAGCTGTCTGCCGCGGACGCATTGGTTACTATTCGTCCGTTCCGTTCACCCCATCATACCATTTCAGATGTAGCATTAGTCGGCGGTGGCGGAAACCCACAGCCCGGCGAAATATCCTTAGCGCATAACGGAGTTTTGTTTTTGGATGAATTGCCCGAGTTTAAACGCAGCGCGTTGGAGGTAATGCGCCAGCCTTTGGAGGAACGCAAAGTAACCATATCGCGCGCCAAGTTTACGGTAGATTATCCCAGCAGCTTTATGCTGGTGGCGAGCATGAACCCTTGTCCTTGTGGTTATTATAACCACCCCGAGAAGGAATGCATTTGTCCGCCTGGGATGGTGCAAAAGTATTTGAGCAAAATATCCGGCCCGTTGCTGGACCGTATTGATTTGCACGTAGAAGTTACCCCGGTAAACTTTAGTGAACTGGCATCGGATAGGTTAGCCGAAAAAAGCGAGCTGATACGCGAGCGGGTAATTAAAGCGCGCGAGGTACAAATTGAACGCTTTGGCGACAAACCCCACCTGCACGCCAATGCCCAAATGAGCCCGCAAATGGTGCGCGACCTGTGCAAAATAACCGAAGCCGGGCAAACCCTGCTTAAAAAAGCTATGGAAAAACTCGGTCTATCCGCCCGGGCGTATGACCGCATCCTCAAAGTATCCCGCACCATTGCCGACCTGGCCGGAAGCGAGGAAATATTGATTGAGCATCTGGCCGAAGCGATACAATTTAGAAGTTTGGATAGAGAGGGTTGGGCTGGGTAAGTTAGTGGAGACGCAGTCTCCAGGCATAATAGTCCGTAGTTTCCAACTACGGACAGCGGGGTAAATGCTTGAATATATTAAATCAACAATACGGGAGATGTAATTGTCGATTTTAATAAATAGAAATGCCGCATTCAATTATAAATGCGGCATTTCTATTAAGAGACTAAGTCTTAAAAGAGACTGTTTCTACCGTGTTAGCGGCATATTTTTATCTTCGGCCGCCCTTATACTGTGGAGTCGCAGTCATGCTAAATACTGCCTTGTCCTTATCTGCATCCAACAACAAAAATTGCGGGTTTTGAGCGGTATAAGGTTTCCAGGTACTTCCCAGTTTACCATTAGGGTTGCCTGACTTAGCAAAATTGGTCCAGAAGTCAACCATTTTCTTACTTAATTCTTCGTCGCCGGCTGTAAACGGGCGCCAGCTGTGGCGTAGCGAGTGGAAAATGTACCATAGGTCGGCAGAGTGGAAAGCGCCACTTGCATCGCCCGGAAGCTGACGCTGAAACATATAAGCATATGTTGGCTTTGTGCTTTGGCCTGCACGCAATGCAGCGAAATCGTTGATTGGCTTGGTCATGTCACTTAGGTCATTAGATGTAAAACCAATCATATATGGGATATCTGGTATCTCTCTGGCCATTGCAGCTTCTGAAAAAGTTTTCTTTAAGAAGTAGTTGTCGATAACAGGGCTCCAAGCCAAACGCATTTTGGTAGCTTCAGTGTATTTTTGAGACATTTGAAGCAGTTCGTCGAAAGATAGGGATCTCATTTCGGCTAGAGTTTTCTTACCGAAGTGATCCATCATTCTTTTGTTTTGTAATTGCGCAGTGTCTAAAGAAAGTCCTGGCCTGCCATTTGTATTAAGTCCGCCACCGCTCATGCTAATGGCTTTACTTATCATGCTTTTAGAGACAGGAGAAGCACATAAAGATTGTACGCTACCAGCACCGGCGCTCTGTCCGAAAATGGTGATATTTTTAGGATCACCACCAAATTGTTCAATGTTTTTGTACACCCATTTCACGGCTGCTGCCTGATCCATCAAGCCATAATTGCCTGATACTTTGTTCGGGCTTTCAGCCGACAAAAGCGGGTGAGAGAAAAAGCCCATCACTCCAAGACGGTAAGTAACAGATACCAGAATTACGCCGCGAGAAGCCCAATCTTCACCTCCGTCCATTTCAGGTTCGAAAGCAAATCCTTCGCGGTAGCCGCCACCGTGAATCCACACAGCAACCGGAAGTTTTTTAGTTTTTTCGCCAGCAGCTGGTGTCCATACATTCAGATAAAGGCAATCTTCTTTAAACGGCACACTGCCGCTGGCACGCCATTCTTTACCATAAAAACTGTTCGGATCCCAGGCAACCTGCATAGCTGCTGCTCCGTATTTGTCAGCTGTTTTTACACCTTTCCAGGGCAATACAGGCTGAGGTTCTCTCCAACGCAGGTTGCCTACAGGCGGAGCTGCAAATGGAATTCCTTTGTAGGCAATAATTCCTTTAGTGGGGGTCGGAACTCCTTTAATTTGTCCTCCCTCAACGGTAAGTACTGGATTGGTGTCTTTTCCACTCCAGGAGGCAAAAAACCCTGCAAGAGCCAGGAATAGAAACGGGATAAATAATTTCTTCATACGAGTAATTGTTTTTTAGGTGGTTAGTTAAAAGTGATTTGATTTATAAAGCAATAAAATGCAATTTAATCAGAAAAACTGATTAAGCAAA
>NZ_CAMLOV010000265.1 GCF_946481715.1 uncultured Mucilaginibacter sp.
GTAACTTGTGCACCATTGAGGAACACTGTTACCTTCTCTACTTTGGAAGCCACTTTCTGGCCATCATCGGCGCGTGTAATTTGGCTTATTATAAACAGGCAGGCAATAAATAATATCTTCTTCATATTTTGTTTTATTTACCTGCAGGATGCCTGTATGCGCCAAATTCCATAAGCCTGGATCAATTATTTTATGCCGATAAAAGCTACCAGCGCCAGTACCGAATCGTTTACCTTATCAAACACCAGCGATGGCATCAGGCCTAATATTAAAGCGATGAGCGCCAGTGGTAGCAGCGTTGCTGTTTCGCGGAAGTTGATATCGTAAAGGGCTATCTTCCATATCTCCCCTCCTTTTAAACTTAGCTTGCCAAAAAACATCCGTTGCAGTGTCCACAGGAAATAGGCCGCGCTCAGCAAAATCCCTACCGACCCGCATACCGCCATCCAATAAGGCAGTAAGCCGTTAACTGAATGCGATTTGAATGCACCTGCCAGCGAAAACGCTTCTGCCACAAAAGCGGAGAAACCCGGCAAGCCCAGCGAGGCAAAGAACGCGACCATTACATAAACCGTGTAGCGCGGCATTAATGAGCCAAGCCCGCGGAAGTTGTAGATGTCGCGGTCGTGTACGCGGTTATAGATTACGCCCACCAAAAAGAACAGCATGGTGGAGAGGAAACCGTGACTCACCATCTGCATCATGGCACCGCTGATACCCTCGGCAGTGTTGGAGGCAATACCCAGCAGCACAAACCCCATATGCGATACGGATGAATAAGCAATCAGGCGTTTCAGGTCCCGCTGTGCGAGCGCGTTGAAGGCACCGTACAATATAGATATCACGCCTAATAAACCCAGCCAGAACGCACCGCTGTGGGCAACATCCGGGAAGATGCCCATACAGATGCGGATAATGCCGTAACCGCCTATCTTTAACAATACACCCGCCAGGATGATGGACACGGGCGTTGGCGCCTCTACGTGTGCATCGGGCAGCCAGGTATGCAGGGGCACTACAGGCACTTTAATAGCAAAGGCAATAAACAATACCACAAAACCTACGGCCCGCGCAGGCATGCCTAAAATGGTGCTGTGCGCAATGGTAGAGAACACCGAGCCATTGATATAATTGCCCGGGTTCATCATTTGGATGATGTTGAAGGTATGGTTGCCGGTTGCAGGGTCTTTTACGGATAGGTATAAGCCCACCATCACCAGCAGCATAAATACGGAGCCGAACAGCGTGTACAGGAAGAATTTGATGGCCGCGTACTCGCGCCTTGCACCGCCCCACATGCCTATGAGGAAGTACAACGGCAGCAGCATCAGTTCGTAAAAAGTGTAGAACAGGAAGAAATCGAGCGCGCAAAATACACCGACTACCGCCATATCCAACAGTAAAAACAAAGCGAAGAAACCTTTGAGGTTACTTTTTATCTCCCAGGAGGCCACAGCGGCGACCACCATTACCAGGCAGGTCATCACCATCAGGGTAATGGAAATGCCATCTATCCCCACAAAATATTCTATCTGCATTTTACCTGCCGAGCCAAGGTCGAGGTGGATCCAGGGGATCTTTTGAACAAACTGGAATTGCTCCTCGTGGCTGATGCCTGCGAAGGCTGCGCCCGTTTTAAAGTTAAGGTACATCCAAATGCTGAGCCCCAATTGTACCAGCGTGGCAAAAAGCGTTAGGTACTTAAAGCTGACCCGCATAGATGATGGCAGCAGCAGGATGATGAATCCGAACAGTACGGGGGTGAAAATAAGCAGCGTTAATATGTTCATCAGGCCCAGATCAATTTAAAAATAAAAACAGCAATTACGGCAATCAGCATGCTGTATAAATAGTATTGCACCTTACCCCCCTGGAAACGGCGGGCAAAGTTGCCAATGTATTGCACCAGTTTGGCAGCCAGCCAAAGCACGCCATCAACAATATATTTATCGCACCAGGCGGTAGCTTTTGCTATCAGCTGACCTATCCCTGCCAGCAGGTGTATAAAGCCGTCGATAACCTGCCGGTCCACCCAGTAAAGCGCAGCACTTAGCCAAAGTACAAATTTTACAATGATACGGTTATAAAAGCGGTCGATATACCATTCATTGTAGGAGATGCGGTAAAGGAAGCCGGTTTCGGCAATAACTCTATTCTCGCGCTTAACATAGTGCACGTATGCACGGTAGATTACGAGCAGGCTCACAACTGTTACCAATACAGGTATAATTAAATGGTAAATACTTGCGCCATTGTCGGCATGCTTAAGCGCCAAGGCCTGGTATAACCACGAAGCCTCGTACGACAATGGATTGATGGAAAACAGCGGGAACAAACAGCAAAGCGCCAAAAACACCAATGGCAGTTTGTATGCCCAATGCCCGTCGCCAATGTGGATTTGCAGGGAAGGATATGTTTTTAGCAGTCTCAGTTCGCCAAAGAAGACTTTAAAAATGAGCCTCGCTACATAAAAAGCAGTAAGCCAACTGGTAAGCAAAGCCAGTATTGGGAAGATGTTTAAAATAGGGGGTTTGTCATTTGTCCATTCGAATGCTTGTATGAGGATCCCATCTTTGGATAGAAAGCCGGAAGTTAACGGCAAGCCAACCAATGCCAAACCGGCTATTACAGCAGCAATAAAAGTTAGCGGTAATTTCTTTCGTAGCCCACCCATGTTCCGGATATCCTGCGGGTCGATATCGAGATTATTATCTTCCTTGATGTGCTTTATTTGGTGGATAACGATACCCGCTACCAAAAACAGCAGGCATTTGAAAAAGGCATGCGTTACCAAATGGAACAGCGAAGACGAATAAGCGCCAACGCCCATTGCCATTACCATATACCCCAGTTGTGATATGGTGGAGTATGCCAAAATACGTTTCAGGTCGTTTTGAGTGAGGGCGATGGTAGCCGCCATGAATGCAGTGAAACAGCCGACTATTGTCAGTATGCTGAGTTCACCAAGCTCGAACATTGGATACACCCTGCCTAATAAGAACACGCCTGCCGCCACCATGGTAGCTGCGTGGATGAGTGCCGACACCGAGGTTGGCCCCTCCATTGCATCGGGCAGCCAGGTATGCAATGGGAATTGTGCGGATTTAGCAGCGACGGCAAGGAATATGCCGCAAAAGGCAATATAGTGCAAACTCTCAGGAATATAGGTAATTCCGGAAATCCCTTCATTGCTAATTGTGTCAGAATTGGCAAGTAAGCCATTATCTGCAAAAAGTGCATTAATATCAAAAGTGTGATAAACCGTATAAAAGATAATGATCGCCGTCAGCAACCCGATATCCCCTATCCTGTTCATGATAAAGGCTTTTTTGTTGGCTTGTACGGCGCTGTCCCTGTCGTACCAGAAACCGATGAGCAGGTAGCTGGAGAAACCCACCAGTTCCCAAAAAGCGTAGAACGTGATAAGGCTATCTACCACTACCAGCGCCAGCATGCTGAAACAGAAAAAACTGAGGTAACGGAAGTAACGGCTGTAACCATTATCATCCTTCATATACGCTGTAGAATAAATATGCACCGGCAAGGCAATCAGCGATACCAGCACCAGCATCAGCACCGACAGGTTGTTGAGCAATATGCCCACCTGCACCTTGGTTTCCCCAATGGTAAACCATAACTGCTGCATGTGAATGGTGTGGCTATCCCAAACCCTAAAGAATACATTAAGCGACAATATCGCGCTGCCCAAAATGGCCAGTGTAGACACCCAGCCCGAAGCCTTGCTTTTCCCCAGCACCAAAAAGTTTACCACAAAGGCAGCAAAAGGCAGCACCACTGCTATAATAGCCAAGGTTACGGTTTGCGCATCGGTATGGAGGGCGGTTGGGTTCAATTTTTTATTTTTTGGTTGTGATAATTACCACACATTTATTAAAAGGCGTATAGACCTTACTGAACATACTTGGATTTGGAAGATAAACTACTTCTTTGAGTTGCTTTGGTGGTATATCGTATAACTTTTTAGTAATACTATCGCGCTGCTGTAATAGGATACCGTTCAAAATGTACATCAATTCATCATCCTTGCGGTTACTTCCATCAAGGTAAGCTCGATACTCCTTTGAAAACGCACTTAGCTTTCCCTGATACTCATAAATTGCGTGAGGTTTTGTAATAACCTTTACAATAATGTTTTTACGGGTTGAACCAACTTCCATAGGGGATATTACTTTTTCGACCTTGAAAATATTGTTGGCATCCATATCTTCTAACTTACTGCTGGTGACTTGCCCATCTACTGTAATGGTGGTAAAATCGGCAGAAGGTTGCTGGGCGAAAGCCAAGCCAACAAAACAGAGCAACAATAATATCAAAACCAGCTTCCTCATCCTTAATCTTTTAACTGGTTAATTTTATCCGCATCAATAGTTTTGTAGCGGCGGTATACGTTTAGGATGATGGCCAGCGTTACCGCCGTTGTTGCCGCCGCCAGCACAATGGCAAACAGGGCGAACATCTGCCCGCCGTTGTTCGTGCGGTCGTACCGGCCAAAGGCCACCAGGTTGAGGATGGCGGCATTCAGCATTAGTTCGATTCCGATCAATATTTGGATTGCATTCTTTTTTGATACGATGATGAACAAACCAATGCAAAATAGCACGGCGC
>NZ_CAMLOV010000266.1 GCF_946481715.1 uncultured Mucilaginibacter sp.
AAACTGGATGTAAATGTGGACGATGTTTTAAAGAACAACGTTATCACCCCCGACCAAAAAGGCAGGCTGGATAGCGTAATGAAGTGGAAATACACTTCGAACTATGTTACCAAAGAGAACCTTGCCATATTTGATATACTGGCCCACAATAACTGGAAACGCCCTATTTGCTTTACCACCACCATTGGCAACGAGAACCTGATTGGCCTGCAGCCATACCTGTATAAGGAAGGGTTTACTTACCGCCTGATACCATTTAAAGCCGATACCGCCAACCACGACCAGTTGAGCAAAACCAACACCATGGTGATGTACAACAACATGATGACGAAGTTTAAATTTGGTAATTTTAAGAAGGCCCGGTACCTGGATCATGAATCGGTAAATATGTTTTACCCGGTCATGATGACCACCTTTTTAGACCTTGCCCGCAACCTGGAAACCGAAGGGCATGGCGACCTTGCCTTAAAGGCTTTGCACAAATGCGATGCTGAATTGCCAAACCTTTACCCTTATGTAGATGTGGCCGGCCGCAAAATGTATATGGCCGAAATGGCTTACCGCCTTGGCGATATATCATTAGGCAATAAAATGGTGAACGAGATAAACGACTACCTGAAAGACCAGCTTGATTTTAACTATTACAACCTGGGCAACAACCAGGGGCTGTTGAACCAGCGCGATGTACATATAGGCCTGCAGGTACTAACCGAATTAACCGATTACACCCTGCAAAGCCACCAGGACGCATTGCACAAAACACTGGCAGCAGAATTAAGAGATTACACAACCAAGTTTGCCCCAATTATGACGGGGCAATAACCGGAGTTTACAGATATAAAAAAGCCATCCTGATTGGGATGGCTTTTTTTGTTAGGTGTGCTCTTGTCTTTCCAGCCGCAAAAAATAAATATTCCTATTCAGCCAGAAACGCGCTCATCTCTTGTGGCATAGGATAATTACCCGTTATCCGCCTCATCAAAACAACCTCACCTACGTGGAACGCAAGATGCAGCGACAGATTCTGCACTATCGTTAATTTTTCAGTGAGGTTAACGTCATCGCTATCAAAAGACGTTATCTCCAACTTTATGTCATCAATAAGATTATAAAAAAGCGAAACAGCATCCTTCAATTGTGCATGGTTCTCCGGTTGTTTTTGGGCTATCCATGTGGCGTGTTCATCCAAAGCTGCCGGGGTATCGCCCTTCAGCATTTCCAGTTGGTACTTTTGCCAGGCTATCAGGTGGTTTAGTATTTGCCAGGTAGTTTTGGGTGCGCCGGTTGGTGCATTTTCGTGAATAGTTAAATTGCCGAATACTTTATAGGTGTCGAAAGAATTAAGAAAGATGGATTGGAAAGGGTTGGCTTGCATGATGCGTAAATATATTAATATCAACAATAACTAAGTCTGTCTGTTATTGCAGTTCATAAGTCATTGTAATAAATTCGCATCATAAACATCACCACCATGCCCGAATTACCCGACCTGCAAGCCTTCGCCCGTAACCTTGATAAAAAATTAGCCGGCAAAACGGTTAAGGATATCATTGTACACAACGCCAAAAAACTCAACGTGAGCGAGAAAGGACTGCAAGCTAAATTAGAGAAGCAAAAGCTGAAAGAAATTTACCGCGACGGCAAGGAGCTGCACATCAAATTTAGCGATGGGGATGTTTTGGCCCTGCACCTAATGTTGCATGGTAAACTGTTTTTGTTTGAAGGTAAAAACGATAATAAATACAGCATTATCGAATTGGTTTTTACCGACGGTACCGGGCTGGTGCTAACCGATTTCCAGGGCATTGCTACCCCTACCCTCAACCCCGAAGAAAAAGAAGCGCCCGATGCAGTGGACGATAAAGCAGGCTTTGAATACCTGAAGGCAAAGCTGGGCAAAACAAAAACCAATGTTAAAACAGTGCTGCTCGATCAAAAAATAATCCGCGGTATTGGAAATGCTTATGCCGACGAGATCTTGTGGGACGCGGGGATCTCGCCATTCTCATTAAGCAATAAAATACCTGAGGATAAAATAAAGGAGCTGGTGAGCTCCATCCATTCGGTTTTAAAAGACGCCGAAAAACAGATACTCCAGTCAAATCCGGATATCATCAACGGCGAAGTGCGCGATTTTATGCTCATCCACAATTCTAAAAAGAAGCACAGCCCCAAGGGAGCACCTATATTGATAAAAGAGGCTGGCAGGAAGACCTATTACACCGAAGAACAAGTGCTGTATAGCTAATAGGAGTACGCTATAAGCTGATTGGAGCAAACGCGGCACGGCTATTGCCTTTAACCATTAAATAAATTATTTAACGTATGGCAAACTTCTTAACAATCGCCCTCCACTTGTTTGTAGTTGCTATGATGGCTGCATTTATTATTGGCTGCATAACAGCCCTCACCGGTTCGTACGACCACTGGGGCAATCGTTACGTTTTAAAGGCCCGCCGTAGTCGGTTGATCCGCAACCGCGCACGCCTCGCACGTAAAGATGCCGCCCTCGAGCGGAACTTAACCCCTTACAGAGCACCAAGAATAAACAAACGCGGAGATATTTATATAACGAAATACGCCGCGTAAGTTCCCGTCTCCAATAAAAACATGAAGGCCCCGATTGATTTTGGGGCCTTTTGTATTATCACCAAAGAGATAGATGATAATATCTGTTTACATAGCGTAGTTTCATTGTTTTTATAACCTATCGATAAAAACAATTAACCAAAATGTTATGTTATTTAACCAAAACAAACGTAACAATGGGAACATTACAACATATCCAGCACCAAATATCGGCGCTGAACGACCTTATAAAAATTAACAATGACCGTATTACCGGCTACCAAAAAGCTGTTGAAGGGACAGACGACCTTAGCCTTAAGGCCGTTTTTGAGGGCTATGCCGACCAAAGCAAAGGCTACGTAAACGAACTTAACGACTATATTCACCTGCTGGGCGGTTCGCCAACGGACGGTACTACCCTATCCGGCAAGTTTTACCACGCCTGGATGGATGTAAAATCTGCCTTCAGCAAAAGAGACAACCTTTCAATTTTATCTGATTGCGAATATGGCGAAGATGTTGCCAAAGGTTCGTACCGAAGGGCCTTAGACGATAAAGAATTGATATGGGAAGACGAAAAGGTAGTATCCCTGCTTAGCAACCAACTAAACGGCCTAAAAATGGCACACGATGCCGTTAAGGCCCTGCGCGATTCTACCGCACTAAAACAAAAACAGGAGGCCTAAGTCATGGATAGCCCCGACCAGGACTTTTTAAAAGAATACAAGCCGCTGCACGTACCGCATAAGTACGATGCAGCGGCCTCCGTACAGGATAACGTAGTTTATGCCCTTGCCCAACTGGAATATGCTACTGCCCACGAGGTTGCCAAAAAGCTTGATGAATTTGAGCCGCAAGCGAATAAGGGAACGCACCAAAAAAACGCGGAGGAAGTGCTTACCCATCTGTTTGATAAGGGCCTTATAAAAGGAGATGACGAAGCCGACAGGCAGTATAACCTCAGCAAAATACTGGTACAAAACTCGGGCAAGGCCAATCCGCTTTTTTGATAGCTACAACAACATCAATAGCAATATAACCGGTACAAAATAAAACACGCCAAATTCGTATTTATTAAAAAAGAAACCGCCCGCTATCCCTCCCAGGGCATAAAAGCCAAGTACGGTAAGCCTTATAAAAATGCGGTTGCGTATATACCGGTCTTTTTTTGTGCCGATGTAGTAATACTCGGCAACTTCAGCGCCCAGGTCGGTAAATAAGCTGGCAAGGCTGGTAGATTTGATGAGCCCACCCGATACAATGGCCACCAGCCCCGTTTGCAGCCCCATGGCCAATACGGTACAACTAATTACTATTTCGCGCTCCAGCTTCGTTTCTTCGTAAAAATGGTTACCGTACACAGCCACAAAAAGCAGCAGCAATATCTCCAGCACTACCGGAATGGCATGTGCCCTGTAGGTATTTTTTTGCGCAAAAGATTTTACGGTGAAGCTGGACAGGAATGACCCCACGAAAAACAACAACAGCCACCCCAGGAACAATACTATTTCGTACCAGTTTTGCGACACCAGGTTTTTAGCCATATTGGCCATGTGCCCGCTGATGCTTGATGTAAACGCGAAAAACGACACAAGGCCGGCCACGTTAATAACCCCGGATACAAAAGCGCTTGATGATGCCAGTGCAAGGTTTTGTTGGAATGTACGATGGTGTTTAGCGTGCCGCAGCATAAAGTGTTAAAGGCTTTAGCTGATAAAAATGTACAAAAAATGCCAAAGCAAACACGCGTTGCGCTAAACTTAACACAAACTTAATATTGGGAGATTCTTATAGGAGCTAAAAACCTAAAAATTATGGTGCAACAGGTGCAATTGGTGTAACAGACATTACGCTATCCACTACAAATTCGCTTACGCCGCGCCATGGCAGGGGGTGCAGGTACTCTTTGTAGTGCAGGTCCATCATAGCACCGGCGCTGTGGTTTAGCTTATCGGCAACCTTCTCATCAGTTACCGAGAACATAA
>NZ_CAMLOV010000267.1 GCF_946481715.1 uncultured Mucilaginibacter sp.
GACCACCAACCGCGCACGTTGGTAACGGCTTTAAATACTGCTTCGGGGCTTTGGCCTACCACAAAGCTGGTAGTATAATCCTTCTTTGGCATCGGTTTAAAATTCAATAGGGTTAGTAATGTAGTTAAGGTAATTAGTAAAGTTTTCATATAATCATTCCTGCCGTTAGGTTTACGTTTGTGCCTGTAAAAGCGCTGCCCTCGTCTGATGCTACAAACACCGCGGCGCTGGTAAGTTCTGCAAGGGTTGTTAAGCGGCCGCGGTGGGTCATGCCTTCCATTACGGCGTGGAACTGCTCAAAAGTTATTCCGTGCGATTTGCCGTGTATCTCCCATACTTCATCAATCAATGGCGTTTCGGGTATGCCGGTGGTTTGCAGGCATGCCGCCCTCACCCCGCGCGGGCCACACTCTACCGATAAGGATCGGCACAGCGCTTCCAATGCCGACCAGGCAGGTACCATTCCACCCACAAAAGGCGGGCTTATCCTGCTTGCGTTTGGCGTATGCATCAAAATAACGCCTTTGCCCCGCTCTGTCATTACACGGGCTGCTGCCTTGGCTGTAATAAAGTGCGACCTGGTGTAAGTACTGATGGGTAGGAAAAAAGCATCAACATCAAGTTCGGCCAGTGCTATGCCCTGTATTCCCTTTTGCGGGATGCCTATCGCGTTAAAAGAAATATCAACCTGCCCGGCCTGCTGTAAAACGGTTTCTATATGGGCGTTTACGGCCACCTCGTCCAGCGCATCTAATTGGGTGGTGGTAACTGTGCCACCACTGCTTTTTATTTCGTTAGCTATTGCTTGTAGTTTAGCCGCGGTGCGCCCTGTTAAAAAAACCTGCGCCCCTTCTTTGGCAAAGGCTTTTGCAATTGCGCCGCCTACGGTGCCATCGCCGTAAATAACGGCAACTTTGTTTTCGAGTTTTTTCATACCACCAAAAGTATCGTCTAAACCATCGCCCAATAGGGTGTGAAATGGACTTTATAAAGGGTTGATTTGGACAAGATAACCCTTTATATTTGATGAAAATTAGCACATGAAACACCTCACCATCGTTTTCCCCGACGAGCAAAGCAATTTTAGCACCGTTGCCTGTATTGCCGGCACTTTCGAAATATTTGCTGCCGCCAATGCCTACCGCAGAAAAGCGGGCAAGCAAGACTTGTTTACAATTGCCCTGGCTGGCTCTACCGAAAAGAAGGAATTGTATGGGGGCATGTTCACCGTAAAGCCGCAGGTACAAATTACAACCATAGCCAAAACCGACCTCATTATAATTCCCTCGTCGGTGCCGTTTCACCAACAGCCGGGGGAGGAAAGTGAAGGCTTAATGTGTTGGATAAAGAAACAATATAAAGGGGGGGCCGAGCTGGCGAGTATGTGCTCGGGTGCATTTATGCTGGCCTCCTCGGGCTTGCTGGATGGGCGTACATGTTCTACCCATTGGGTGCATGCCGATGCCTTCCGCAAACAGTTTCCGCAGGTGCATTTAAAGGCCGAGCAGTTGATCACCGATGAAAAAGGCATTTATACCAACGGCGGGGCGTATTCTTTCCTTAACCTGATGATATACCTGATAGAAAAATACTACGGCCGCGAAACCGCCATCTATTGTTCCAAGATCTTCCAGATAGAAATGGACCGCAACAGCCAGTCGGCCTTTGCCATTTTCACCGGGCAAAAACTACATGGCGACGAGATGGTAGCAAAAGCGCAGGCCTATATAGAAAGCAACCTGCACCAGAAGATCTCGGTGGAAGATATGTCGGGCAGGTACGCCATCGGCAGGCGCAATTTCGACAGGCGGTTCATCAAAGCCACCGGTAATACCCCGGTAGAGTATGCCCAAAGGGTAAAAATAGAATCGGCAAAAAAAGCACTGGAAACCAGCCGCAAAACCGTGAACGAAGTAATGTACGAAGTAGGCTACTCGGATGTAAAGGCCTTCCGCGAAGTGTTCCGGAAGATAACTGGCATGTCGCCGCTGGATTACAGGGGGCGGTATAATAAGGATGGGGTGTAGGGAGGCAGCGGTATCATTGCGTTTACGGCGCCATCTCAAAACATCTCCAATTTTTGCGCGTTAACCAACCATGCAGCACATTTTATTTTTTGGCGATAGTTTAACCGCCGGCTACGGCTTGGCCAGCGCTGCCACGCAATCTTTCCCCGCGCTGATAGGCGAAAAGCTAAAAACCGCCGGCCTGCAATACCGGATAACAAATGCCGGCCAAAGCGGCGATACCACTACAGGCGGACTGGCACGGCTGGATTACTGGCTAAGCCAGCCTGTAGATGTTTTTGTACTGGAACTGGGCATTAACGATATCCGCCGGGGCACGCCGCCCAATGTAATTGCGCAAAACCTGCAGGCTATTATTAATAAGGTGAAAGCAAAATACCCGCAAGCAAAACTGGTGATGCTTGGCATGGAGATCCCTGTGTTTTTGGGTGGCGATATTGCGGTACTGTTCAGTACCATTTACCCCAGGCTGGCCAACGCCAACAACATGGCACTGGTGCCTTTTTTGCTGCAAGGCGTAGCCGGCAAAAAGCATTTAAATTTGTGGGACCGGCTGCACCCCTCTGCCGAAGGTTATAAAGTGGTGGCCGAACTGATTTGGCCGGTGCTGAGTAAGGTGCTTTAGCGCTAATAACCTGTTACTATATTGTACCGGCCATTTTTTTGAATGATTATTTTTACCGGGATGCCCAAATCAGTTACCGGGATGGATAGAGAATAGTAAACGATAAAGTTATCCCGGGTGCTGGTGCCCGAAATGCTTGGGGCTAAAAGACCTCCATATTTTTTTAGTGCCCCGACAAAAGGATCTTTAAAAAATGGTTGAAAGTCTTTGGCGGTGAATTGTTTATTTAAAACCGTATCGCGTCCGTTTATCAGCAATATATCAGAAACAAATGGGTGGGTTATAAAGTCTGTTGGGTTTTCAGCATCATAATATCTTTTAGGGATCACGATATCGCTATCCTTTAAGCAGTAGTATTTTACCCGTAAGCTGATGCGTTCTTTCCCGTTGTCGAAGACGCTATCTATTACCTGGATATTATCGTAAGTAGTTTCCAGGCGTTTTCGTTCTTCTGCCTGTGATGGTGGGATGTCGTCACTCGCCGGTCCAATACTATCGCTGGCGACTTTTACGTTCATGGCTGGTTTAACGGTATCACTATTGGTAACATCACGGCTTGTTTCCTTTACGTTGTTGCCACAACTTACTAATAGTGCGATTATAAAAAAGGCAATTATTTTGTTCATTATTTCACCGTTGCTGGTATAGTTATGGGTAGTTAATAAGATGATGATCCTTCGTTGAAAGAATAATAACCTTTATTTCGTTTAGAGGCGGCTATTTGCCCAGTGCGCGCTTAACTTAATGACATTCTCCCACGACGCCTCTCTTCGAAAAAGGCCACTGCGGCAGCCAGGCCTTACTTATACTCCTCATCTATCTGCCTGATAATATCCTCCGATTTTTTAATAACTGCATCATACCTATCAAGTATTTCGTTGGTATTCCACAGTGCCAGGCAAATATTGCGGGGCTCGTCATTCAGCAGTACTGCTGCCAAATTATCGCCGCCTTCGGCATTTAGCTTGCGGTTTTTGTTGATATACTCAAACAGCAGTTCCTTCCTTTTGGTGAACAGGCTGGTAGAGGCAATAAGCGATGGGATGTTTTCCTGGTAAAGGTCTACAATGGCGTTTTGCAGGCTGTCGTTTTCGATATTGCCCAGCTTGCCGCTCGATTTAAAACCTTCGTACCGCCCGTTGTTTTGTATAAGCCCGGTAGTATTGAAGATAAAGTTGCGGTATTTTTGCAGGCTGTCGGCATTTGCCGGGTTGGTGTTTTTAGCCGATTTTATCCAGCCGAGTGCCTTGCTTTGGTCAACGTAGCTCTGCTTATCCAGTTTCATTTCGGCAATATCGCCCTGCAAGTCCGCCTTTAGCCCAAGCAAAAAAACCTTTACATCATCCTGCTGATGGCTATGCTCGCTAATGCCATGAAACCAGATAGAGAGGGTAACCGCGAAAACAATGATCGCAATCTCCACAAGTATCTCTTTAAACTTATGCCATAGCCCAAGTTTCGGGTTTTTCACAACTTTATATGCCTTTACTATATGGTCTTTTATTTCGTGTTCCATAGCGGGTTTTCGGTAGGTAATTTCAACAAAAAGGCGGCAATTTAAGTTTAATTTTGAGATTGGCAAAGGGGGAAAGATTGTAGCTGATGACAGATCCTATCGCTGCCGCGAGCGTCCCCTCACTTGTGGCCCGTTTGCAAGGTAGCCACTTTGCTTATTCGCCACCATGCCTATCGGGGATTGCTTCGTTCCTCAATGACGTGGTGGTGAGAGGTGAAATTTGTGAGCTTACATCCTGCTCGCACTGTCCCCCGATATTCCGCTCCCTAAAACGGACGAATAACTCCATTCCCCGATGCCGTAAGCAATCCATCAACCTGCCAAAATCCTCCGAATCCATTTATTACGTTTAAGATTTCAACTTAACAAAACTATGATGGC
>NZ_CAMLOV010000268.1 GCF_946481715.1 uncultured Mucilaginibacter sp.
TATCGACCGTTTGGTAATGCTGATGACCAACCAAAGCACCATACAGGAAGTATTGTTCTTCCCGCAGATGCGCCCGGAGAAAAAGGCAAAAGTTGCTACTGCCGATGATTTTATTGCCATTGGTGTACCTGCAGGCTGGGTATCCGTTCTGAATAAAATGGGTTTCAACACCGTGGAAGAACTAAAAGCAGGCAACCCTAATAAGGTATTTAACGACTTGGGCGGGATGCGTAAAAAACTAAAATTGGATATCCCCATGCCTACCAAAGACGAGGTGATGAAGTGGTTTGAATAATATAAACTGATATAATAAATAACGAAGGCCCTTTACGGGCCTTCGTTATTTATTATACTTTATCAATCTCTCTTTTTGAACAAACCGCGCGGGTGATGTTTGCAAAACAAATTATCAAGCAAAAAACGTCGCGCCCAACGCCCACGAAAGATTTTATTGTTTGTGATTAAATAATAAAGTGCGCATTAAGGCTTATTACGCTTAAATAGAATTTTATAACTAATTCTATTCCTGATAGTTTTATTAACAGTCCCCATCCACAATTGTGAAAAACAACTCGTCAAATCGTTCACAATTCCTTAACAGAAAGATAAAACTAACCAAACTTTCGTTTTAACTAAGTTGTTTAACTTTATATCAAACACACTAATAAGAATACCCATGACTAATTCAATCCTGGAGATTACCGAAAACGAATACTTGATAAAACTAAACAGGCGTAATTTTAACCTGTCGTTTATCCGTAGCCTGCTTAAGATGGTGGAAGTAGCCGAGCCGGCTACCGACGAATTCAGAATGGTTGACAGGTATATATCTGCTAACCAAAACCACTCTTCGGAGCCTGATTATTTTAGTTCGCTCGACGAAAAATAAGGGAGGTCTTTTTAGAATTTCTGCTGACGGAAGCCGCCGCGTACAACCTGCTGCTTATCCATTTGAGCCATTTGCCCCTTCATCATTTTTATCTGATCGGCAAGGAGCTTATTCTTATCGTCTTTAGCAGCTTCCTTTAAATAAATTTCGGCGTTGCGCTTATCGCGTTTTGCCATAGATATGCCCGCAAGGCTCAGTTTAGCAAGTGCTGTATTGTGGCTCATGCCCATTCCCAGGCTTAGCGCCTTCTTAAAGTATTTTTCAGATTTTAACGGCGCTTTGCGCGATTCTATTAAGCCAATAAGCAGGTTGTAATAACCGTGCTGGCCTTTGTATAGTTGTTTTTCGTAATCCGTAATTTTCAGCAGCCATTTTTCCGACTCCACAGTATTTTCTTTACGCAGGTAATATTGCGCAATCAGCATGTTTTCGTTAAAAAAGAAGGTGAGCAGTATCAAGCCACCAATTAAAAACACAGGTATCCCCCAGCCCCAAAAGCCAAAAACACACAGGGCAACGCCGCCACCCATCGTAACACAAGCAATAATTAACCTAACTATATTCGACATAATTTGTATTAGTATAATCAAAGTGCGAATATCGTTATTTGTAAGCTACAATAAAACATCTGTATTAATATTTATGGCAGGAGAATTAGAAGCCGGCTGGGACAAAGCCATCGGCGCCGAACTAACAAAACCGTACATGCTGGATTTAAAAAACTTCCTCCTGGCAGAGAAGGAAGCCGGCCACACTATTTACCCAAAAAATAAAGAAATATTTAACGCTTTTAATATTACACCTTTCGATAAAGTGGAAGTCGTGATCATCGGCCAGGACCCGTACCATGGCCCTAACCAGGCGCACGGGCTATCCTTCTCCGTGCGCGAAGGCGTCCCGGCACCACCATCATTAAAAAACATCTATAAAGAGCTGTCTACCGATATTCCCGGCTTTAAAACCCCTCACACCGGCGATCTAACCAAATGGGCGGAACAAGGTGTGCTATTATTAAACGCCACGCTAACCGTACGGGCAGCAACAGCCGGTTCGCATCAAAAAAAAGGCTGGGAAAAATTTACCGATGCCGCCATCAAAACCCTGTCGGACGAGAAAACCGGACTGGTGTTTATCCTATGGGGTGCCTACGCCCAATCAAAAAGCGCACTCATTAATCCCAGCAACAACCACCTCATCATTAAATCAACCCACCCTTCGCCCCTGGCGGTAAGCCACGGCGGATTCTTCGGCTCAAAGCCATTCTCTAAAACAAACATTTTTTTAGCAGAGCAAGGGAAGAAGCCTATTGATTGGCAGATATAACCCCCTCCGCCCCTGAAGGGGGAACTTTTGAAATACATAAAGCCCTTTAAGTTTTTCTTAAAGGGCTTCGTTATGCTCTCTAACTTCCGGTCCACCTTCAGGGGATTAGGGGGCTGGGTGTATCATTCCTTTTATTTACAATGATAAGGGCGACTAAAAGATTAGGCACCCAACACAGCCACGAAACAATGCGATAGGCAGGGATAAAATCATGAAACACAAAGCCTGATAGTAACGGCAACCAAATACGCAAGGTAACAGCTGCAAACGTGAGTGCATAATTACAGATCATCCATTTTTGGTGCAGACTAACATGGCCCTGCCTTATAGTGGTATATGCTTTTACGTCACTAATTAGCCAGATAATGGCTAACGAGCCAAAGCCCAATACACAAATCAGTCCGCCTGTAGCAAAAAACGCGATGTATAAAGCCGCTATACTACTCAGCGCTACAGCTATAACATATACTTTACCCACTACGCGGTGTATTTGTAAATAACGCCGGCGTAAACGGGCGCTAAATTGCGTCCAGCCGATTAAAAGGGCCACCCCGCCAAAAATAATGTGAATATAAAAAGCTGTGTTCCAAATATCACTATCCAGAATAGCTTTTGGTTTTGACTGCAACAAACCGTTCGACCGCATATCGACCAAAAAATAAAGTAAGGGATACAGGCCGATAGCAATGGCAAAAAAAGCGAATGGGATCCAGGGTAGGTTTTTGAGTTTCATTGCTGTTTAGACCATTAAAACCATAATTGTTACAGCGGATATTTAAAGGCAAAACAATTAAGATACGAAACACAAAAGAGCCAGGAATCAAAAAAAAGTCTTGATTCCTGGCTCTTGAATTCTTGTATCTAATTTCTAATATTCCAGCGGCACTATCGGTTCCTTTTTGCTGGTACTCATGATCATCATGGTTTGGAAGGTTTTTACCACGGTGATGCGGCTTATTTTATCCATAATAAGGCGCTCGTATGATTTAATGTCGCGCACATACACCTTAAGCAGAAAATCGCACTGCCCGGTCACATGATGGCACTCTGTCACTTCTTTAATGGTTTGTATCTCATCCAAAAATGTTTGGATGGTATTCTTCTGATGAAAATCCAGCGATATCTGTATAAAGGTTTTTATACCAAGCCCAAGTTTCTCCTCATCCACCAGCGCGTGGTAGCTTTTTATGTATTCGGCGTTTTCCAGTTTACGCACGCGTTCCAGCGTGGGTGCCGGCGAAAGCCCTATTTCGTTTGATAGCTGCAAGTTGGTTATGCGGCCGTTTTCTTGTAAAATCTTGAGTATTTGAAGGTCTATCTTGTCTAATTCAGCTGCCATGGTACATGCAAATATAAAATAATCTGCTTCACACAAAATATAATTCCATATAAATATCATTTAACAAAACAATTCAGGAATAATTTCATTTTTTTAGACAAGTCTAAAAAAAATATTATATTTGACTAAATGCATACATTAGCCGAGGAGAATTATTTAAAGGCCATTTATAAGTTAGCTACTGTTACTGAAAGCGTGAGCACAAATCAAATTGCCGCTTCGCTGGAGACTAAGGCATCGTCGGTTACGGATATGTTACGCAAGCTGTCGGATAAAACACTTATCAATTATACCCGCTACCAGGGTGTAAGCCTTACCGAGGCCGGCGAAAAAGTTGCTATCAACATCATCCGGAAGCACCGGCTTTGGGAATATTTTTTGGTGGAGAAACTGAATTTTAAGTGGGATGAGGTGCACGATATGGCCGAGGAAATGGAGCATATCTCCTCTAACGAGCTGATTGACCGACTGGATGAATTCATGGGTTTCCCAAAAAGCGACCCACACGGCGATCCAATACCTGATTGCAACGGCCATTTTAAAACAAACGACCTTAAACCAATTTCTGCCCTGCCTGTTAGTTGCGGGGGTATTATTTCGGGGGTACGAGACCACTCTTCGGTGTTTTTGCAATACCTGGAGAAACAGGGGCTTACCATCGGAAAAAAAATAACAGTGAAAGAAATAATAAATTACGATAACACCGTAGTACTGCAAATGGATAACAAAGTTTTACAAGTAAGCCGCGAGGTGGCCAATAATCTCTTGATAGCCATATGACACAATACAACGAATCGTTGGGCAATGTGCACAACTCGGTAGGCACCGAAAATAAAACCGGCTGGCGTAAAATACTTTCTTTTTTAGGTCCGGCCTATTTGGTAAGCGTTGGTTAT
>NZ_CAMLOV010000269.1 GCF_946481715.1 uncultured Mucilaginibacter sp.
TTTGTTAGCAGCACGATCAGGCGTTCCACCGCTATCTCTTTGTTGAGGTATTGGCTGCGTTCCTCGTCGCATATTACCTGTACGTAGCCGTCTTTATTAAAACGGCTTTGCAGCTTTTCGTTCAGCAATAGTTTTTCCTCGTCGGTAAACAGCACCGAGTCGTTCACATTAAACAGCAGTTCAACCTTGCTGGATACTTTGTTTACGTTTTGCCCGCCTTTGCCGCCGCTGCGCGATGTTTTGTAGCTGATCTCTTTCTGCAGGCTGGCCTTATCAAAATTCATGGGGCAAAGTTAGCGATTAGTTGATTGGGTTAGATTAAGTGAGTGGTTATTTGAGCCGAAATCAACCCAACTAATCATCAAAAACCGTAACTTCGTACCCCGATGAGCAATAACATAATAGTAGCTATCGATGGCTACTCATCATGCGGTAAAAGCACCCTGGCCAAAGCACTGGCCAAAAAACTCCATTTTATTTATGTTGATAGTGGCGCCATGTACCGCGCTGTTGCCTTATATTTTTTGAGGAATAACGTGGATATGGCCGACCATGCCCAAATAGAAGTGGCCTTAAAAAATATCCACCTCAACTTCCACTCGCGCGATTATGAATCGCATATATTGCTGAATGAGGAAGAAGTATCAGAAGAGATCCGCCAGATGCCGGTATCAGAAAAGGTAAGCGCCGTATCTGCTTTAAAAGAAGTGCGCCGCGAAATGGTGAAGCAGCAGCAGCGCATGGGCAAATCAAAAAACATTGTAATGGATGGCCGCGATATTGGCACCGCCGTGTTTCCGGATGCGCCCGTAAAGCTATTTATGACCGCCGACCCAAAGGTACGCGCCGAACGACGTTACAAAGAGATACACCCTAAAAACCCGGAGGTTACCTTAGAAGAGGTATTTGAAAACCTGGCCCACCGCGACTACGCAGATACCACCCGCACCGAAAGCCCGCTGGTACGCGCAGATGATGCTATTGTATTGGATAATACCAACCTTACTCCTGAGCAGCAGCTGCAGTTTGCATTGGATAAGGTGGAGCCACTGATACTTAAATAAAAAGGCATCATTGCAATGACGTGATGTTTTTGCGGAAAACTAACTCCCAAACACCTTCGCCGAATATTCCATCGCTTCGCCCAGTTTATCCAAATCAAGCCCTAAGTCGCTGTTTTGGTGCAGAAGGTAGGCTATCAGGTTTTCGGTAGCGATGTTGCCTGTAAGCTCATCTTTGGCCATCGGGCAGCCACCATAACCCTTTAAGGCAGCATCAAAGCGGGTGCAGCCGGCCTCGTAGGCAGCCGCAACTTTTTCCTGCCAGGTATCGGGTGTGGAATGAAGATGCAAACCGAAACTGGTTATCTCCGACATTTTTGTTAAGGCGGGATATAAAGCACTGATCTGTTTCGGCGTGGCAACACCAATAGTATCCGAAAGCGCCATGTAGCCGATCCCCTCATCTATCATTTTTTGCGCCCAGTGCTGTACAATTTCAGCATTCCATTCATCGCCGTAGGGGTTACCAAAACCCATCGAAAGGTATATCAGTAATGATTTATCTTTAGCAAGGCAGAGTTGGTTTATCCGCTTTACATCGTCAAACGCCTGCCCAATGGTTGTATTTGTATTTCTTTTTTGAAACGTCTCCGATATCGAAAATGGATACCCTAAATAAGTTATCTCCTCGTGCGCCGCTGCTTCTTCTGCTCCGCGGTAATTGGCAATAATAGCCAGTAATTTGGAGCGGGAATTGCTCAGATCGAGCTTGCTCAGTACCTCCGCTGTATCGCGCATTTGCGGGATGGCCTTCGGCGATACAAAGCTGCCGAAATCGATGGTATCAAAACCAACCTGTAAAAGCAGGTTGATGTAGGCCGCCTTTACATCCGTAGGCACAAATTCGTGTAGCCCCTGCATAGCATCTCGGGGGCATTCGGTAATTTTTATCGGGCTGTCAAGCATTTTTAGTCGGGTTTAGATACTTGTGCGGTTTTATCCACCAGTTCTTCCGGCTTAAATTTACGGATAATCAGCCTGCTGCCGCCATTATTATTTACGTAGCTGGCCACCCAGTTAATAAACACAATAACCCTGTTGCGCCCGCCCATCAGCGAGATAAGGTGCACAAACATCCATACCAGCCAGGCAAAAAATCCCTGGAACCTGATCTTACCTAAGTCGGCAATGGCTTTATTGCGGCCAATGGTTGCCAGCGAGCCTTTATCGAAATATTTAAATGGCTCGGGCTGTTCGCCGCGGATAATGCGGTTGATGTTTTTGCCGGTTAGCTGCCCCATTTGTATGGCCACCTGTGCCACGCCGGGGTGCCCTTTTGGCGTTTCATCGGTAATCATGGCGGCCACATCGCCAATAGCGAATATGTTGCTGCTGCCCACCATGCGGCAAACGTTATCCACTTTAATCTTATTGCCCCGCTCAATGGCTTCTTTAGCAATGCCATCGGGCACAACACCTGCCACACCTGCCGACCAGATAACATTTTTGGTTTTGATGCTTTTGCCGCCTTCAAACTTTATTTCGTTGCCATCATAGCTTTCTACTTTAACGGTCAGCAATACCTCTACACCCATTTTGGTGAGATAGCCATGTGCGGCTTTAGAGCCTTCATCAGAGAAGGGGCCAAGTACCTTCGGCAAAAAATCTACCAGGTAAACCTTCATCTCGTCTTTAGATAGTTCGGGGTAATCTTTATGCAGCACGTGGTTTCGCAATTCGGCCAATGCCCCTGCAAGCTCTACGCCGGTAGGGCCGGCACCAACCAGCACAAAGGCCAGGTATGGCGCGCGTTCTTCCTTAGAAGGCTTTAAAATGGCTTCCTCCAGGTTTTGTAATACCATATAGCGCAAGTTAAGCGCCTCCGGTATCGATTTCATCGGCATGGCATACCTCTCGATATCTTTATTGCCGAAGAAATTAGTAGTTGACCCCGTTGCTATCACCAAATAATCGTAGGGGATAGGCCCGATGTCGGTTTGTACCACATTGCTTTCGGTATCTATCCTGCTTACTTCGGCAATACGGAAGCGCAGGTTTTTTTGCCCTTCGAAGTTTTTACGCAGAGAGAAGCCAATAGACTCTGCCTCCAGCCCGCCGGTGGCCACCTGGTATAGCAAAGGTTGAAAGGTATGGTAGTTATGTTTATCCAGTAGTATAACTTCTACAGGCTTATCGGCAAGTTGTTTAGCAACCTGCAGGCCGCCAAAGCCGCCGCCTATAATAACTACTGTTGGGAATTTTGATTGGTTGTTGGTATTCATATTAGCCCCCTCTAAATCTCCCCCGGTAGGGGAGACTTTTTTTAATTATTAATAAATCCTAGTCAATCAGCCCCTGCTAAATCCTCCCCGGTAGGGAGGACCATTAAATCCCTTTTTGCAGGAATCAGGTGAGCCCCCTCTAAATCTGAGCCCTTCCTAAATCCTCCCCGGTAGGGAGGACTTTTTAAAAGCCCCTCTCTACCGGAGAGGGGTTTGGGGTGAGGCTGCCCTCCCTACCGGGGAGGGTTGGGAGGGGCCTATTTGTTAAACAAAAAAGGCTCCAAATGTTCTTTGGAGCCTTTAATTATAATGTCATATTATATTATCTCAGGTCTTTCTTTCCAAAGTCTACGATAACCGGTGTCGCAACGCAGATAGACGAGTATGTACCAAAAAGTACACCTATCAATAACGCGAACGAGAAACCGCGCAATACAACGCCACCGAACAGGAATAAGATAACCAGGATCATTACCACGGTTAAAGCAGTGATGATGGTACGGCTAAGCGTATTGTTGATTGCGTGGTTAATAACCTCTTTAGGATCATCGGTTTTTGCATGATGCAGGTTAAGGAACTCGCGGATACGGTCGAACACTACCACCGTATCATTGATAGAGTAACCGATAACCGTTAGCAACGCAGCAATAAACGCCTGGTCGATATCTAACGAGAATGGCAATACATCTTTAAACAATGAGAAGAAAGATAATACCATCGCAGCATCGTGGGCGGTAGCAACCATGGCACCAAGGCTAAATTGCCATTTACGGAACCTGATCAATATATAAGCCGATATTACTAAGATAGCAATAATGATGGTCCATTTTGCCGAAGATTTTAACTCGTTGGCAACAGTGGCCTCCACTTTTTGGTGGCTTAAAATATCTTTAGTGGTTATTGTAGTAACCGGGTTTACTTTTAAAGCATTGATTAATGCTGCCTCTACTTTTTCGTCGGCATCAGGGGCAGTATCATTAATTAAATAGTTGGTAGTAATGCTGATCTTATCGGCACCGTAGGTTTTTACTTCCGAACCAAAACCCAATGATTTATCAAGTTCCTTGTGGATCTCGTCGGTTGTGGCTGCTTTGTTTGGGAACTGTACAAGGTATGTACGGCCACCACCAAAATCTACACCGTAGTTAAAGCCG
>NZ_CAMLOV010000270.1 GCF_946481715.1 uncultured Mucilaginibacter sp.
CACCGAGATCTACACTCTTTCCCTACACGACGCTCTTCCGATCTGCAAAATCACCACCGCAAACATCGCTATCAGCCGTAAATGGTTTACCCAGGGGAGTTTTGTTTGGTTCATTAGTTCATTTGTGCACTGGTGCATAGCTTCGTACATGGCAAACTGCCAACTCTTTGCCCACTGGGAACTGCCGACTGCAAACAGCCCACTGCAAACTAAACCCTTCCCGGGTACGCTTTAAGGCCTTCTGACAGAACTTCCATTGCTTTATTAAGGTCGTGGTTGTTTAGCACGTAGGCCATGCGCACTTCGTTGGTGCCTGCACCGGGTGTGCTGTAAAAGCCTGTTGCGGGTGCCATCATTACGGTTTGGTTTTCGTAACTGAAACTTTCCAGCATCCACTGGCAAAACTTATCGGCGTTATCTATCGGGAATTTAGCCACCACGTAAAACGCGCCACCCGGGTTGGGGCAGTACACGCCTTCAATTTTATTGAGCGCAGTAACCAGCGTATCGCGGCGTTTGGTGTATTCTGTATTTACGGCGGTAAAGTATTCGTCGGGCGTATCTACGGCTGCTTCGCCGGCAATTTGCTCTACCATGCCCGGCGATAGGCGCGCCTGCGCAAATTTTAATCCCGCAGCAATAACCGCTTTGTTTTTGGTAATCAAACAACCTAAGCGCGCACCGCAGGCGCTGTAACGCTTGCTTACCGTATCCATTACAATTACGTTCTCATCCAACCCGGTTAGGTGCATGGGGGAGATGAAGGTACGCCCATCGTAACAAAATTCGCGGTACGCCTCGTCGCTAAAGAGGTACAGGTCGTACTTTAAGGCAAGTTCTTTTAAGGCATCAAGTTCTGCCTGCGAGTATAGGTAACCTGTCGGATTATTGGGGTTGCAAATGATAATCGCCTTGGTTTTTGGAGTGATCAGCTTTTCAAATTCGCTGATAGGGGGCAGGGCAAAACCGTTATCGATGTACGATAAAATGGGTTTTACCACCACATTTGTTTGGTTGGCAAAGCCATTGTAATTGGCGTAAAATGGCTCGGGGATAATCACCTCGTCGCCATCATCCAGGCAGCTCATCATGGCAATGGTAATGGCTTCCGAACCGCCGGTAGTTACGATTATATTTTCGGGGGTGATATTGTAGCCCAGTTTGTTGTAATATTCAACCAGCTTCTTGCGGTAGCTTAATGTGCCCTCGCTAGGTGTATAGGCCCAAACCTTAAAACTGATGTTTTTTATAGCGTTCAGCATGCCTTCCGGGGTTTCTATATCCGGCTGGCCGATGTTTAAATGGTATACTTTTTTGCCTTCCAGCTTAGCTTTATCGGCAAATGGCGTTAGCTTACGTATAGGCGAGGCAGGCATCCGCTGCCCTTTTTGCGAAATTTTTGGCATGGCGCAAAATTAGTAAAAAAAGTACAGCCCTGATGAGCCGGTTTGCACCGTATTGGAAGCATACCTCCGAAATAATTTATAGGAAAACTTTTTCGATGGAGGATAGCTTAATTAATGATATTGATTACCCATTCACGCGCTTAATCGATGTCAACATGGCGAGGGGTCTATAACTTAATTGTCCAGTTTTCTATTTCGATTCCATCCAGCCTTTCAAAATCCGAAACGTTCCTTGTGATAAGTATCAAATCATTTGATATTGCAGTAGCGCCTATCAGTAAATCAAAATCGTCTAATATTCTACCGGTTTTCTTTAATCTCGATTTCTCTCTGGCGTAAATATCTAAAGAATTGAAAATAGGTATAACCTTAAACATTTGCTGAAGCAACGCTATTTTTTCGGCATTCTTGTCGGGAAAATCACTATTTGCCGCTCCGAATTTTAACTCGGCTATTGTTATTTCGGAAAGAAAAAATTTATCCTGTCCAATTGCTTCGATTTTTTCAGATATCGCGAATAATCCCTTAAGAAGGTAGATGCAGATATTAGTATCAAGCAGGTATTGTTTCAAAACGCATCAGTATCTCGGGTGAAACTTCTCGCCGCTTTCAATTCATCGATAATAACATCCGCACTTTTTTCAGGTATGAAGTCGCTAACAAGAGCACTTAAAGAATTATGGTTTTCTGTTGCTCCGGCATTCAAAGAATCAGCCAAGCCGGAAATTAACTCAAGCTTATTGCTTGAACTCAAATTTTTGAAGAGTTCGAGATAGCCATCTATCAATTTTCTATTTGAATCAAGTGCCTGCATTCCTGTATCGACGTTGTTAAACAAATGTACAAAATCATGTGGAAAGTTTTGTTTTCAAAATGAATGCGCTTACGGCGGTGCTAAGAAAGCCGAACTGGATAAACAGCAGCTTTTAGGCGGTGGGCAACACGCAATGTGGACTTTGGGTAAGTGGCAACAAAAAAGGCACCGCTGTTGCGATGCCTTTTAATATTTTTTAAATAACCGGCGTGCTTACTTACTGCTTGCCGCCGGTTTAGCAACTACCTCGCCTACAATAGTTAAATATTTGGTAGGCGTTTTTGCGTTTGATGTTACCACAATGGTTTTGTTAAATGCCGAAGCAACTGCCGCATTGTAGGTAATTTTGATAGTGCCTTTACCATTTTTCAACACAGGTGTTTTTGTGTAATCGGCAATGGTACAACCACAGGTAGGGCGTACATCTGTTAAGATAAGCGGCTCCTGCCCAACATTAGTAAATTCAAATACAGTTGTCACCGGTGTGCCTTGTGGTATTTTACCAAAATCGTGTTTTTCTTCGGTAAATTTAAACTCCGCTTTGGTATCGTCCTGCGCCATTGCAGTGTTTGCAGTGAAGGCTAAGCCTAAAAACACTGCGCAAATCATCATTATTTTTTTCATAATTACCTGTTTGATTGTTACAAATATAAAAGGTTTAACCTAAATTAAAAACTATTGCACAAACTATATGTTTTACCGGTACCAATTACAAAAACAGAATAGAATTTTATAATTTTACCGCCTAATCAAAATATTGTATGCCCGAAACTGTAATACACACTGGCGATGACCTAAAAGCTGCCGAACTCAGTTTTGATGATTTCAGGAAAATTGTGACCAACGATTACCGTATTGGTTACGAGAGCAGGCAGGCAAGTATTTTGGGCCGCCGCGAGGTGCTTACCGGTAAAGCGAAGTTTGGCATTTTTGGCGACGGCAAAGAAGTGGCCCAACTGGCCATGGCCAAAGTTTTCCGTGCGGGCGACTGGCGCGCTGGTTATTACCGCGACCAAACTTTTATGTTTGCTACCGGCATGAGCAACCTTAAGGAGTTTTTTGCTCAACTGTACGCACACCCCGATATTGAGAAAGACCCCGCATCGGCCGGCAGGCAAATGAACTGCCACTACGCCACGCGTTTTGTAGATACCGACGGTAAATGGGTAAACCAGGCCGAAACAAAAAATACAGCATCAGACTTATCTACCACCGGCGGGCACATGCCGCGCCTGTTGGGGCTGGCCTACGCATCAAAACTGTACCGGCAGAATAAAGAGCTGGCATACCTTGATCAGTTTTCGGTTAATGGCAACGAGGTAGCTTTTGGTACCATCGGCAACGGCTCTACATCGGAAGGCTTGTTTTTTGAAACGTTTAACGCTGCCGGTGTTTTGCAGGTACCCATGGCCATCTCCATTTGGGATGATGCCTACGCCATATCGGTACCCGCCCGTTTGCAAACCACCAAAGAAGATATATCCGAAGTACTGAAAGGCTTTCAGCGTGATGCTAAAGGCAAGGGGTACGAAATATTTAAAGTAAAGGGCTGGGATTATGTTGCCCTTTGCGAAACCTACGAACGTGCTATAAAAATATGCCGCGAAGAGCATGTGCCGGTGATGATACACGTAATAGAGATGACCCAGCCACAGGGGCACTCTACCTCCGGGTCGCACGAGCGTTATAAATCTAAAGACAGGCTTGGCTGGGAAGATGAGCACGATTGTTTATTGCAGATGCGCAAATGGATGATCGAATCGGCAATTATCAGCACCGAAGAGGCCGACGAACTGGAGGCAACCGCTAAAAAGTACGTGCGCGAATGCCAGAAGGAAGCCTGGGCAGAACTGGAAGGCGAAATAAAAACCGAAATGGACGAGGCGGTTGAGCTGATAGAGAACATTGCCGAGTATTCGCCAAAACATAACGAGCTGTACGAGCTAACGCACAACCTGCAAAGCTGTATAGACCCGGGCCGCAGGGATACCATATCTGCCATACGCAAGGCTTTGCGCATCACCATTACCGACACCTCTTACGAGCGCAAGGTGCTGGTTGATTACCTGAAAGAAGAACTCGAAAAAAACAAAGAGCGTTTCAACTCAAAATTATTTAGCAATACACCGTACTCGCCTTTATTGGTGCCGGTAATTAATGCCGACTATGCCGATGATGCCAAACTGAT
>NZ_CAMLOV010000271.1 GCF_946481715.1 uncultured Mucilaginibacter sp.
AAATAAAACAGACGATAAATAATACAGGTATGAACACAATTACTAATGAATATATTTTTAGGGCAGAATTATGGCTGATGATCACCACGCTTGTTTATTTTTTAATGAATGGTGCGCAGCTTTTTGAAACACTTGTGATTGTACCAAAATGGACGGCCTGCGCGCCAGACTCGTTTCAAATGTTTAAAGGTAAGTACGGCCTGGACCTGAAAACCTTTTGGATAGCTATGCACAGCGTGCATGAGGTTACTTTTTTGTTGGCCATCGGCTTTTGCTGGCAAATGGATGCAGTAAGGAATGCGCTTTTGGTATTATTTGGCGTGCATTTCGCCATAAGGGTTTGGACTTTGGTTTACTTTGCCCCAAACATTATCTCTTTTCAAAAAACAGCCAATACGGGCACTTACGAGGGCAACCTTTTAAGCAGGGTAAGCCTTTGGAAAAATCTGAATTTGATACGCGTAGGTTTATTTATAGCGGTATCAATCGGCTTAATACCTTTATGCATAAAATTGCTAAAAATGTAATTTTATTTTTATTCAAACGGCAGCAAGCGAGGCGCTATATGCCAATGCCCGTTCACCGCCGAGCAGCCTGCCAAAAGTTTGTAATTGTATCGCCTCCTGTTGCAGGGTTCCGTGAGAAAATAAATGTCGGTACATAGCTTGCTTGTTTCGGCTGGCAACGTATAGGCTATCTGGCAACAATAAAATTATCCTACGATAAGTAAATGCAATAAATCCGTGGCAGAATGATTTTTTTATTGAAATTAGCAGCCATCAATTTATTGCTTAAATGACAGCCGAACTCAAAAACTATATTAGCAGCTATGCCACCTTTAGCGAGGCGGAACTGGCGGATATTGTGGGCCGGTTTAAAGAACGCAAAGTTGCCAAAAACGATTTCCTGCTGCGCGAGGGTACCGTTTGCCAGGACCTGGTTTTTGTGCAGGAAGGCTGCCTGCGCCTGTATTATATGGATGAGGATGTGGAGATCTCCGTTTGGTTTGCCTTCCCAAACTCATCTGCCATCGATATTTACAGCTTTATCAGCGATAAGCCATCCAACTACTTTTTACAGGCGATAGAGGACAGCACAATATGGTACCTGCCCAAAGCAGAACTGGAGGCTTTGTATACCGAGTTCCCCACCATGCAGGAAATGATGCGTAAATTTTGGGAGGATGCCGTGCTGAATTTGATCGATCGCTTCACCGCCCTGCAGCGCGACTCCGCCGAAAAACGCTACCTCGACCTGATGGCCAAGCCACCGTACCTGCAAAAGATACCGCAGAAATACCTGGCGTCGTTCATCGGCGTAACACCAACATCCTTAAGTCGTATCCGCAAGGGTATCCGCTAAGCCCTGCCTGTCTCTTTATGCTTTTTGGCGAAGTAAATGGCTGAGAATGCGGTAAGCAATAAGCCAACGGCTGACAATCCCATCACGCTGTTAGAAAAGAAGGACACCCAGTTAAGCTTTACCTTAAAGATTTCTTTTGATAGGAGTACCCCAACGCTGCCGACATAACCGAAGGAATCGGCGAGGTATATTAAAAAGCCAACGTTGCCTGCGTATTTAAAGGTAGCTATCAGCCGCTCAAAAAATACAGCGTTAAAAGGTATATAAACCATGTATAATCCTAAGCCTACAGTTGCCATCCACCAGATTGGGGCTAAATACCCGCCTGCAAATGCCAGTGTGCATAATCCGGCTAACAGGAAACCTATGCCGATGAATACATGGGCAGTCATTAAGGCCTTATAACTGTTGCGTATCATTACCATACTGCCGATGAGCACCAGGATGACAAGTGTGATAGGCGTCTCCGTTTTGGAGAAAATGGCAGGCTGGTTAAAATAGCCCATTTCCTTCCACATCTCGGCGCCAAAATTATCGCGGATATCGCGGAAAATGGTAGCGAAGGTATAGATGAGGATACAGGCTGCCAGTCCGGGTAAAAAAGCGCGTACAAAGGTTTGGCGCTCGGCTTTGCTCATGGGGGTGCGTTCGTGGCGTTCGGTAATATCGGCGGCATCCGGTGGCGGTATTTTCTCCATCAAAAAAACAAACAGCAGCAGCGGTCCGGCGTATAGAAGCCCGGTGAAAAAGGGCATCCAAAATTCGGTAATGCTAAACTCAAGCATCAGCCAGCCGCCTACGGAACGTACAAAGCCCGAACCAAAAATAAAGCTTACGGCCAGCGTGGCACCAATGAAATCTGTCCCCCTGCGGCCTTCCACGTAAGAAAATACCACGCCCCAAAGCATGCCCAGCGGGAAACCGTTGATGAACAGGAAAATGATATTGTACGGCGCCGGCATTAGGGCAAAGCCCAGCCAGCTTGCCCATGCAATGCCTGTGAGCGTTAATATCGTTACCCAACGGCCATTCCGTTTCAATTCGGCAATGTACTTTACGCCGTAAAATTTGGCCAGCATATAACCCAGCATTTGGCTTATTACCAAAAGCGTTTTGTAGCTATAACCCCAAACGGTTATGCCATCAAACGTTGCCGCCGTAAACGATTTACGGAACCCGAATATCATGGTATAGGCAAAAAACACAACTACGGCAGCGTAAATGCTGGTTTGTATTTTATTGCGAGCGGCGGTTGATGGCATGGGCGGAGTGTTTGGGTGGAAGATAGGGAAATTGAGGCTAAGACAGCTTAAAAATTCTAAATATCAATTGCAACCCTAGTCTGCACAACTAGTTGTTATTGTAACATCTTTAAAAGCAGGTTTATCAAAACCGCGCTAAAATGTATATTGCGGCCAATTACCGTCAACTTAACAAATATTCGCAGTAACCATGTTGAAATTCTCTTTTACCGTTCTTTTCGCCCTTATGCTGGTAGGCACCGTTAAATATTTTAGTGCAGCAGATACGGCTGATACATCTGCGCACAAAGCCGCAGTTAAGTACCAGAAGCCAATGGCCTGGCCGGATGGTTTAACCGTAACCCCTTTTGCCAGCCCGGATTTAACGCCGAGCCCCGCCTGCCTGGCAACCGCGCCCACCGGCGAAGTATTTGTTGGGGTAGATATGATGGGCTCGCTTGGTAAAGCCCCGGGCAAGGGGAGAATACTACGCCTGGTTGACGCGGATAACGATGGCAAGATAGATAGCCACACCGAATTTGCGCGGGTAGATAACCCCCGCGGGATATTTGTGCTGAGCGATAAGGTTTACGTACTGCACACCATTTTCTCTCCACAAACACAAAAAGCTACCGGCATGGACCTGGTTGTGTTTGAAGATAACAACCACGACGGCATTGCTGATGGTCCGTCGAAACCAATTGTAGAACACCTAAGTAACCCCAATATGCTTATTGAGCGTGGCACCGACCATGCCACCAATGGCATCCGCATGGGTATTGATGGCTGGATCTATATTGCTGTTGGCGATTTTGGTTTCCATGATGCTATCGGCCGCGACGGCAAAAAACTGACCATGCTTGGCGGCGGCATTGTACGTGTGCGCCCGGATGGTACCGAAATGGAAATATTCTCTCATGGTACGCGCAATATTTACGATGTAGCCATCGACCCCTGTATGAACGTCTTCACCCGCGACAATACCAACGATGGCGCCGGATGGAACATCCGTTTCTCGCACCATATACAAAGCGGCGAATACGGTTACCCGGTGCTTTTTCAGCATTTTACCGACGAGATATTGCCGGCTTTGGTTGATGTTGGCGGCGGCTCGGGCACCGGGGCTTTATTTATGGATGAGCCCACCTGGCCCGATAAATATAACCACGTGCCGATGATGGCCGACTGGGGGCGCAGCGAACTTTACATTCACCGCGTTACGCCAAACGGTGCCAGCTTTACGCAGCAACAGGAAGATTTTATATCGCTACCACAGATAACCGATTTGGATGTTGATGGTTCGGGCAGGCTGTACTTATCGGCATGGGATGGCGCAGGGTACGAGGGAAGCCCTGCCAAAGGCTATGTAGTACGCGCAGTACCCACAGGATGGGTTTACAAAACATTTCCGGACTTGAAAGCTGCATCTATTAAAGAATTGGCTGGCTTGCTTAATTCAAACAGTGCGGTTGCGCGTTTTTATGCGTCGCAGGAATTGCTTGTGCGCCCCGCAACTGAAGCGGGCGAGGCAGCGTTGGGTGTTGCTAAAAATGTTGCGTTGCCTTTAGCTTCGCGGGTGGCAGGTATTTATACCTATGCCCAAATTGCCGGCGAAAAAAGCGTACCCGCCCTGGTGCAGTTAGCAACGGAGAAAGATATCAGGGAATTTGCATTAAAGGTTTTAACAGACAGGAAGGGCAATTTACAAAGTGTGCCAACGGAACTATTT
>NZ_CAMLOV010000272.1 GCF_946481715.1 uncultured Mucilaginibacter sp.
AGATAGCCCACGAAACCCGCCACGGCATGAACGGCAGCTATACCGACGGGCTGATGCTGCGCCACGAGGATGATACCACCCGCGAATATGTGAGCGACAGCGATGAATACCCCCTTGTAAAGGGAAAAAAGTACTACGGCCGCGGACCAATGCAACTGAGCTATAACGGCAACTACGGCTACGCATCTGATTGTATCTTCGGCAATAAGCACGTGCTTTTGGATAACCCGGCATTGGTGGAAACCGACCCCGTGGTATCCTTTAAAACGGCCATCTACTTTTGGATGACGCCCGAAACGCATAAACCATCGGCACATGATGTAATGATTGGCAAATGGCAGCCAAACGCTAAAGACAAAGCAGCCGGCCGCACACCCGGGTTCGGGATGACGATAAATATTGTGAACGGCGCCCTGGAATGCAACAAAGGCGAAGACAACTACAGCATGAACGACCGTATTGGCTTTTACCAGTTCTTTTTAAAGAAACTGGGTGCAACCGACCCAAATTGCGCCTGTAGTTGTGGCAAGATGGCGGCGTATAGTTATTGATTGATTTCGGATTTCGGATTTTCGATTTCGGATTTTTGGATATGGTGTCCAAGTCCCTCCCTCGGGAGGGTAGGGAGGGGTTAACGAACTATGCAAATGATTATGCTTAAAACAATACAAACGGCCCTTTTAACTGCGCTAATATTTGCAATTGGAATACCATCTTACGCTACCCCAATATCAACCGATACCACCAAAATATACCCCAACCGCCCCGCATCCGTAGGCATCATAGGTGATACCGCCGATGTACAGGCGCCAACCAAATTGGGTGTAGTGATGATGGGTGGCGGTAAGGATGTGGATGCTGCCTTTAAATGGATGATCGGCCGCAGCGGGGGCGGAGATGTGGTTATCATCCGTGCGTCGGGCACAGCGGCTTATAACCCCTATATTTACGAACTGGGTAAATTGAACTCGGTAGAAACACTGAAGATAGATTCGCGCGAATTGGCCAACAACGATACGGTGGTAAACATTATCCGCAATGCCGAGATGCTCTTCATTGCCGGGGGCGACCAAAGCAATTACATGAAGTACTGGCGCGGCACTAAAACCATGGATGCGATTAACTACCTGCTCAATAAGAAGCACGTACCTGTTGGCGGTACCAGCGCGGGCTGCGCTATCCTTGGCGGCTTTTATTACAGCGGCGAAATTGCCAGCCTAACGGCAGATACGGCTTTGGCCAACCCTTACCATAATTTGGTAAAGCTTTACAACAACGACTTTTTGCATGCACCCTACCTGCAAAATGTAATAACCGACCAGCACTACCTTACCCGCAGCCGACAGGGCCGGCATGTGGTGTTCTTAGCCCGTATAGAGAAGAATTGGAAGGCAAATGCCAAAGGCATTGCCGCCGATGAACGCACCGCCGTTTGTATGGACGAGAACGGGCAGGCGGTGGTATATGGCAGCAGCAAGGCCTATTTCCTTTTACCAAATGTCGGTAAGCCGCCCGAGGAAGTCACCTCAGGCAAGCCGCTCACCTGGAACCAAAACAAGCAAGCCATAAAAATTTATGAGATACAAGGTGCACCAGAAGGTGCCGGGCAGTTTGATCTGGCAAAGTTTGACGAAAGCAAAGCAGGCGGCGGTAACTGGCAATGGTGGTGGGTGCTGGATGGGGTTTTGCATAAATAATTGCTATTTTTAGGTACTGTTAAAACCGCCATGAAGCTATTATTCAAAACACTTTTATTACTGTGCTTTTCAGCTTATTACAGCGCGGCGGCGGGGCAGGCCTGCCCACCATCCTACAACTCATTAGAAAAACGAAAAGCAGCCAGGAAGGAACTATTAAAGCACGATTTATCCGGAATATTTACGCATACCGACAACACACTGGTATTCGGTTTCATTGGCGATGACTTTCAACGCCTGCGAATAAAATTCCTATCCGTAAAAAAAGACCCTGCGAAACCCGACGGGTATATTGTAACAGGCAAATCGTTGGTGAAAAACAACATCCAAAGTTTTACCGGCCGCATAACAATAAACGTAAGCAGCATATCATCTCCTGATCATTTTGGGGTTGATGATGAGTACAAAGATAAAGGCATAAAGGGAAGGTATGCGCTATTAGGTTTCTATCTGCTATCGGAAACCGGTAACGATAGTCATTCGGGTGTGTTCAAAGGCTTTGTTACCGCGAATGTTTATATCGACAAAAACAACGTTGTGCAGTACGACGATATCGATATACACTCTGATAGTTATTCAAATAATCAATTTACGGGGCAGTGGATAAGCCACGATAAGAAACAAAGCAAAACCTGCAACTGGGGCGATTACCGCATACCCAATTCTGGCAGCTTTGATGAGGGCGCGGGTGAGTTTTCGCCAATAGGGGGCAGCGGTTGGGAAAACGTACGGCTGCAATGGTCGGTGGATAAAAAAGTAGTGGAGAAGGCTAAAAAAGCAGAAAGCGCCAAATGGTGGTTGTAATAATGGGGGTTAATAATATGGTAAATATCAAACTCTCAAAATCAGGCCGGATAGCTTTTAAGGTTTTAATATATAGTCTCTTCGCTATGGCCCTGTCAAGCATTACCGTTAATCTTTTATTGGATTTTGGCGGAAAAATAATAACGATAATATACGGGATATGCTATGTGGTTATTTTTGCATCAATTTACCTCGTCCTTATTTCTCTGGTCATTTTAATTTATCAATTGATTAGGAGCCGCATTAAGCCGAAGAGGGCCTAATTATACACTTTTAACGGCGGCAACTGGCAATGGTGCTGGGTGCAGGATGGAGATTGCATAAATGATATTTACAGTTAGTTTTAATCCTATCGTATAAAATAGGTGTACCTGTAATTCATTGGGTTACCAAGTTTTTTAAGCACTAAATTCTTTTTAACTTCATTAATATCGGTAATGCTATCGCAAACTCCTTTCCTGATAGTTTTGATATATTGAATCCTTTCAGCCGGCGTAGGGTATACAACCATCGAGCCGGGACGCACAAAAAATTCTTCGTTCGGAGCTAATTTATATCCTACTCCTGTAAAACAACTATTATAAACCTCATGAGATTTAATTCTTATTGAATCCAATTCATTTTTTTGATAAATGAGTAAGTTAGTTCCAATGGAAAAGGATACGGTGTCGGTAGTTTGGTTTTTAACGTATAACGAATAACCCGGATCGCATGCTGTTAACGATAACACCATCAAAAGTGAGGCTTGTAATAAAGCAGCCTTGCTTAGCTTAAACATATAATTATAATTAAGTATTAGGTACGATAGGCAATATACAAACAAAAAGGCCCGGGGTATAAGCCCGAGCCTTCATTATTATTCACACACTTTTACTCGTCGCTTTTACCAACAAGCGTCCATTTATAAGTGGCGCCGTCTTTTACAATACCAAAGTAGTCAAAAGTTCCGCTGGCGCGGTCGCCGGCAGCGTCTAAGGCATCTGCGCCGGTTATGCCGGTATCTTTGTTAGCTTCTGCTACAAACAGCGTTTTTATCTTCGCAAAATCGGTAGTGCTGCCGTCTGTACTTTCTAAAGTATAAGCTATGGTCCAAAGCGCATCGTAAACAGCTAAGGCGTAAGCATCCGGATCAGTGCCGGTTTTGGCTTTTATCCTGTCGGCAATGGGCTGCCATTTGCTTTGCAGGGCAGCAGGTAAACCAAAGGATGGCGCAAAGAAGCCAGTTTTAATGGCAAACTCAGCAACCACAGGGTCGGTTAATAAAGCGGTACTTAGCACCACACCGTCGCCGCCATACCATTTTATGCTGTTGAGGGTAGGTTCGGCACTGGCCAGTTTAAAAAGTTCTATACCCTCATCAAACGATGCCAGGTAGATGCCTACAGTACCTGCGCCGTGCAAGCCGGTAAGCCGGGCAACTTCGGTTTTCATGCTGGCTATAACCGATGCATAATTAGCGCCGGTGATAGGGTAGGGCGCAATAGCGCTAACTTCGCCGCCTTTTGCGGTGAAAGCAGCCCCGGTAGAGGTTTGCAAGCCTTTGTTGCCGGCATCGTCGCGCGCTACGGTAACAAGGCCCCTGATGCCTTTTTTATAAATGGTTGCGCCGCTGGCAGCGCCTTCAATCTTGTCCGACGGGCAAAAGCGGAACACATTATCACCCGCAA
>NZ_CAMLOV010000273.1 GCF_946481715.1 uncultured Mucilaginibacter sp.
GTTGAGGCGGATGGCTGCATTAAGGTCTTCAATAGCGCCGTCCCGGTCGTTCATATTGTTTTTAGCGATGCCGCGTCCAAGGTATAATTCTGCTTTTTTGGGAGTTTGCTCAATCGCCTTGTCGAAAAAATCAATAGCACCTTTATCGTCGTCTGCATTGCTGGAAGCCGAGCCGAGGTAGTGGTATAATTCAGGCATTTGCGGGTTAAGCTCCACCACTTTGCGGTAATCGGCAATTGCTCCTTTATAGTCTCTTAAATTTACTTTGGCGTTGCCACGGTAAAACCAGGCTTCGGCATTGGCCGGCTCTGCTTTAATGGCTGCATCATAATCAATAATGGCGCCCTTATAGTCGCCCATGTTACCCCTGGAGTTGGCACGGTAATAAATAAGGTCGGCATCGCCCGGCAAAAGTTTTTCGGCTATGTTAAAATCAACAATTGCCCCTTTATCGTCGTTTAAATTGGCTTTTGCTACGGCGCGGTATTTATATAATTCACCTTTTTGCGGGTTAAGCGCAATGGCCTTATTAAAATCGGCAAGGCTGCCGGCGTAATCTTTTAAATTGCTTTTTGCGTTAGCGCGGTAATGCCAGGCATCCAGCAGGCGCGGGTCCAGATCCAGAGCCTTTGTAAAATCGGCCACGGCGCCGGTATAATCGCCAATGTTTGTTTTGGCGTTGGCACGGTACAGGTAAACCCTTGCCACGCCCGGATTCATTTGAATAGAACGGTTAAAGTCGCCAATGGCATCCTTATAGTCCTTCATATTTGCTTTTGTATTGCCGCTGGCCATGTAATCAGTAGCGGTTTGTGCCATGCTATAGACGGGCAACAAAAACAGAATAATTAATAAGTGCTTCATTAATTTATTTTTCAAATATGCCCAAGATACATAACATAGGGCAAAAGGTTTGCCAAGTTATACAAATGCCGCCGTTTTAACCTAAAGATTAATACAGCTATAAGCTATGGTTACATACTTAATTGTAACAAAAAAGCACAGCGATGAGGCTGTGCTTTCGGGATTTTTGCAAATAGTAATGGGGTGTTTTCTCAACAATCTTACACGGCAAGCTAACAGCTATTAGCAACAGCATTGATCCCCGTTATATCTTACCATTTTTGCGGACCATATATTTGCTCAATAACCATTATCTGAAACTCAGCTTTATTACGGGTTTCATAACTGGCGTCTAATTGAAAAGTGTAATCCTTGTTTTCTAAATAGGAGATAAACTCATGGTCAATATCATTATCTAATAGTGGATACCTCGCAATAAAATATGGAAAGTACGCAGGCCATACCCATATGCCATCTGTGTGGTAGTTATTAGGGACGAGCGGTAGATTTGTTTTAAGGTCCATAATATAACTCATCCAACCAAACACTAAATCACCTTGCCTTAAATATTTAAGAATTTTTTCAAAATCGTATTTGCCTGACCGCGAACTGATAAAATCTTCGAAAGGTATGGCCTGTTCATTATTATGATATTCTTTTACAAAGCCTACCAGCTTTATCTTATTCATGACGCTAAAAAAAATACATTACTCATTATTCAAACCCACCATGCCTGTTCGCCTTGGTTTGCGCCGGCCATTTGGTTTGTTCGCCGGTTTTGGTGTTGATAGGCAGTACTATCCTGTCGCGCGAGGTTTTTGCGGGGTCTTCGCAAGCCATGTAAACCAGTATAGCGGTCAGGATGGCGTTATTTTTTACGTCGTCAAAAACCACCTTATCGTAGGTGTCGCGGTTGGTATGCCAGGTGTAGCTGCCATAGCTCCAGCTGTTGGAGCTCAGTGAAAAACCAGGAGCGCCAACAGCTACAAAAGATGCAAAATCCGACCCGCCACCGCCTGGTGCGCCGGGGAAGTTGGTGGTGATCTGGTCGCGAATATTTGCAGGTACCTTGCTCAACCACCTGCCAATATAATCATAGCTATTTAAGAAACCCTGGCCGGCAATGTTTACCACGCGGCCGGTGCCATTATCCTGATTGAACAGCGCCTGTAGGTTGGCAACAATTTCGGGGTGGTCTTCCACAAAAGCCCGCGATCCGTTCAAACCCTGCTCTTCGCTGCCCCAATGGCCTACTAAAATGGTACGTTTTGGGTTAGGGTATACTTTTTTTAGGATGCGCATAGCTTCCATCATGGTTAAAGTGCCTGTACCGTTATCGGTGGCGCCCTGGCCGCCGTCCCACGAATCGAAATGGGCAGATAGCATTACATATTCTTCTGGTTTCTCCGTACCCTTTATTTCGCCAATGATGTTGAAGGTTGGCACCGCGCCAAGTTCTTTCGATTCTGCCTGGATCCTGATAGTGGGCTTGATGCCACTTTCGGTAAGTCGGTACAGCATGCCGTAATCTTCCAGCGCAATATCAACCGTTGGGACCTTTTTAGTGTAAGCACCAAATATTTTATCAACCCCAAAACCTGCCGACCAGTTAGACGTGATCACACCTAATGCACCTGCTTTCTCCAAAGCGGGCGGCAGGGTACGGGTAGTTAAGCCGGTATTGGCAATTCGTTTGCGCCATGCTTCGGTTTGCGCCGTGCGATCGGCCTTCATTTTATCGAAGGATTCCTTTGTGGCAAACTCCGTCCAGTTATAGTCGGGGCGCCCGGTTGGCTGCTGCATCGATATCATTACAAATTTGCCTTTCGCCGCAGGTAGCCATTTCTGAAAGGCTACAGAATCGGCAAACTCCGGCAAAATAATAGTTTCGGCAGTAACCGCCTTTTTCATGCCCGGGCTCCAGGCAAGTTGCGTGCCCTCCAGCGATTTAATACGTGGGGTAACCATATCTATATGCGATACGCCGCGTTCCCAACCGCGCCAGTCGCCCCATTTTTCGTAGCGGGCCGTAATGCCGTACGCTTTATATTTTTCTAAGGCCCATTGGCCTGCTTTTTCCATTTGGGGCGTGCCCACCAGGCGCGGGCCAATACCATCAAACAATTGCTGGGCAAGCGGCACCAATTGCGAATTTTCGGTTTCTTCCTTTACAATATTATCAATAACGGGGTCTTTTATTTGTGCCGAAGCTGAGCTCGCTGCAAAAAGAGCGGGTAATAAAAGAAATTTAACGGCTTTTTTTGCGCTGAAGAAGCGCAATAAGGTATGGATGGTCTTCATGGGTACGAATTTCAATAATTGCATCGAATTACGCGAATAGATAAACAAAAAAAATACCGCAATTTTCAACAAATCAAGGTGCTGAGCAAAGCCTATTTTCACTGCATAAAACAAAATTACGATGATCACAAAACTTAACCACGTTAGCATCTTCGTCCTTGATCAGGATAGTGCTTACGAATTTTATGTAAATAAACTGGGCTTTAAAGTACATACCGATGCCAGCATGGGCCCGGGCATGCGCTGGCTAACGGTTTGCCCGCCCGAACAACCCGGCCTGGAGATAACCCTGATGGCCATAGGCGAAGGCATGATGTTTAAAAAGGAGGCTGCCGCGCAAATGCGCGATCTGGTGAGCAAAGGCACGTTCGGCTTCGGCGTTTTTGAATGCAACGACCTGCTGGCCACCTACGAAGAGCTAAAAGCAAAAGGGGTGGAGTTTACCAAGGAGCCAACAAAAGAGTTCTACGGTTTTGAGGCGCTGTTTAAAGACGACTCGGGGAATTGGTTTTCGCTGGGGGAGAAAAACACGATTAAGTGATTTAACGATTAAACACTACTTTGATTAATACAAATGTGTTGGCGCGCCTCTAATTGCAGAGCCGCCGCACATCGTGTTAATCATTAAATCATTTAATCGTGTCCAATATTGCTAACACCTCATCCCAATTATTCACCCTAACATGATGATCAAAGCCTACATTATGGTAGGCATGGAACATGATCGTTCTCCCTCTGAAATTATCGAGGTTTTTTAGGTGGTCGTCTATCATGTAATCGGTATTAATGATGCTTTTATCGCCGCAAAAAATAATGTTGCGCCAGCTGATAAACGGAAAGTTAATTTTTAGCCATTCTAATTTTTCGGGCAGGCTTAGCGGGAACTCCATCGCTGCCGATACGATGTATACCTCATAGTCCTCCATCAGTTTTTTTACCGCCTCTACAGCACCTTCCATCACT
>NZ_CAMLOV010000274.1 GCF_946481715.1 uncultured Mucilaginibacter sp.
TGCCTGCGCTTACCACTAATCCTTAAAAAGCCTTAATTGCACAAGCGGCAACGATATATAAAACGTTGTGCCATCTTTTTCGATGCTGTGAAACCAGATACGGCCGCCTTGTAATTCGGTATAGTCTTTGCATAATACCAGCCCAAGCCCGGTGCCGTGCTCGTTTTGCGTGCCGTGGGTGGATGCCGTATTCAACGAAAATATATCAGCCTGCCTGCTCAGCGGGATGCCTATGCCATTATCCGTTATAGAAATAATGCAGTTTGTATCGTCGGCTATGGCCTTTAGCTCAATGCGACCGCTTGGTTTGGTGAACTTTACCGCATTATTTAGCAAGTTGCGTATCACTATCTGCAACATATCCGGGTCGGCTTTTACGGTGATGGATGGGTCGGCGATAGTGGTTAAGGTTATATCCTTTTTTATGGCGATAGTTTGGAATAGTTCGGTAGTTTCCTGTAAGTAGGAACTAAGCTGCACTGCCTGCAAATGCGCGTTTGTGCCGTCCATTTGGTTTTTGGCCCATTTGAGTAGGTTGGTTAGTAAATCCTGCGTTTTGCCAATAGTTTCTACCAGGTTCTTCTCCATCTCGGCGCGTTCTTCGGCATCAATATCCACTTCGGCCATCACACTAAAATATTGCTGTACCGATGCCAGCGGCGTACGCAAATCGTGCGCTATAATGGAGAAGAGTTTTACCTTTTCGGCGTTCAGCAGTTCCAGCGCAAGGGTTTTCTCATCGGTAAGGTTTTTTTGCCTGGTATAACTTTGACGTATGGCAGATGTGCCTACATATAACAGGATGATGGTAACCAGGTACGATACAATATTATCGGCAAACTGCTCGCCCCGGGTTTCGTAGTGTTTTTGAATGATATCCGGATCTATATATTCTGATATAATAACAGATACCACAACCACTACGTTAAAGCCTAATAAAAAGGGCCATAATTTTTTATTGGATACCGACATCAGTATAAATAATGATGCTGCAAAAAGCAGGAGGGTGGCACCGGTTATACCATCGTTATAATAATAGCCAAATCCCTTTATCGCGTTAATTTCGATGGCCGAAAATATTACCGCAAGCTGCAACTTGTTTTTAAAACGCACTACGTAGTATAATGCGCACTGTGTTAAAAATACGGCAAGGGCCAGTGTGGCCGAAACGTACATGTGTATGGCGATATTAAAAAACACCTCAAACACCAGTATTAACAGCACAAAGAACGAGAACGTTTGAAATATCCTGCTTTCGAGCGAAAACTTTTGCGGATCGCCGATTACAATGGCACGGTATTTTTTTAAACGATGGACAACAGCAGGGGACATGTAGATTTAGGAATCAATAGTTGCCCAAATTTATAATAACAAACCGGATATAAACGCAAGTTTCAACGTATAAAATAATTTAAAATATTGTATTTCAGATTTTAAAAGAATTGCGTACATTTGCCGTCCCTGAAAGGAGGTATTTGGGATTATGATCATTATCAACGTAAAAGACGGCGAATCATTAGATAAAGCATTAAAACGCTTTAAAAAGAAATTTGAGAAAACTGGTGTATTAAGAGAACTTCGTAGCCGTCAGGCATTCGAAAAGAAATCTATTACCCGCAGGCACGAAATTAAGCATGCCATCTACAAGCAGAATATGAATATAGAAACTGTTTAATTTTTTCTACGGAAAGAATTTTAAACATTTTCTTGTCAACATAAAAAAACTATTTGTACATTCAAATCCTTGGGTGTTCAAATAGTTTTTATGCTTTTAGGCAAGTTCATACAGTATATACAATACGAAAAACGGTACTCGCCGCATACTGTATCGGCTTATCAGTCGGACCTGGAGCAATTCATGCGTTTTCTGAACCCGCCGGGCGAAGAAGCCACCATCACCCACCCTTCAGAAATTACCCATCACGATATCCGTAACTGGATGGTAGCTGATGAAACCCTTGCCCCGCGCAGCGTAAACCGCAAACTGGCCACCCTGCGCAAATACTTTAAGTTTTTATTGCAGGAGGGGGTTATCAAAGTAAACCCAACATCGCGCCTCACTTCGCTTAAAGCACCAAAAAATTTGCCCACCGTGGTAGATGGGGCCAAACTTACCACCATGCTTGATGATTACAGCGGGACGGTTTTTGGCGATAACTTTGAAGGCATCCGCGATAAAACGGTTATCGAGCTGCTATTTGGCACCGGCATGCGCCTTGCCGAAATTGTTGGCGTAAAAGAAACAGATATAAATTTCTACGAAAACACCATAAAAGTTTTAGGTAAACGCAACAAACAGAGGATAATACCCCTCAATAACGAGTTAGTTACGCTGCTAAAGGCCTATATAGCCGCGCGGAAAAGTGAAAATTTTCATAACAATTCCTTAACCTTTATCGTTACAACTAAAGGCGATAGCGTGTATCCGAAACTTATATATTTGATAGTGCAAAAATACCTCTCTAACATATCCACCCAAAACAAACGCAGCCCCCACGTGCTGAGGCACACCTTTGCTACAACATTATTAAACAACGGCGCCGACCTTAACGCCATTAAAGAACTTTTGGGCCATGCTAACTTAAGCGCAACCCAAATTTATACCCACAATTCAGTTGAACGTTTAAAGTCTATTTACAAACAAGCCCATCCAAAGGGTTAAAAAGGAGGAAAAATGAAAATTACAGTGCAATCTATTCACTTTACAGCAGACCAGAAACTGCTGAATTTCATCCAAAAAAAGGTTGACAAGCTGGAGACATTTTATGACCACATTATTAGTGGCGAGGTTTATTTAAAACTGGAGAATGTAAAAGACGAAGCAAACAAGATAACGGAGATAAAGCTCCTGCTGCCGGGTAACCAGATATTTGCTAAAGAAAAGTGTAAAACTTTTGAAGAAGCTACAGATGCCGTGGTAGAAAGCCTGCGCCTGCAGATAGAGAAACATAAAACTAAGAAAGCGATTGCTGCCGAAGCTGCAAAAAAAGCAGTACTGTTGCCGGCAGAAGACGATTTTTAAACATAAAAAACCGGGGTTTTAGTTCCGGAGGTGCCGGCAGGTTGAAAAACCTGCCGGTTTTTTTTGCCGGTTAAAATAGGCCTGGCTGAGGGCAGCATCGCCGGCGTAGAAAAAGTAAATTATTAAGCATCAGCTAAAAACGGTAAATCTTTGTCGGTTTCCGCTTAAATTTTGCTCTTCAAACCCGCGTATTGCAATTATTAAAGGCGCTGTAGAAGCCCGTTCCTAAGCTAAAAACATATTATTTAAGTGGGATTTAAGCCCTTATATTTTTTTTGAAAAATAATTTTGCAGGGCTCTAAATTTTTGTAGATTTGCAATCCCTTTCAGAGAGGCTTTTAACAGAGCCTTCGAATGTGAAGGGAATGGTTCTTTAAAATAAAAAAATAGCGCAAATATTAATTTGACGCCGATTTTGGGAAAGCTACAGGTGAGTACTAATAATTGGTAACAATTAAGCCTCCTTAGCTCAGCTGGTAGAGCGACTGACTTGTAATCAGTAGGTCATTGGTTCGATCCCGATAGGAGGCTCTGTTTATTTCGGGAGTGTAGTGTTTAGCTTCAACTTTGAACATTATTATTTCCCGGAATCAACAATTGGGGGGATACCAGAGCGGTCAAATGGGGCGGACTGTAAATCCGCTGCTTCGGCTACGAAGGTTCGAATCCTTCTCCCCCCACATTGAATATCTAAAGTGCTAAATTCTAAATTCTAAATTTTGTTTTAGGATTTAGAGTTTAGTTTTTGGATTTTAAAAATTGCGGAAGTAGCTCAGTTGGTAGAGCGATAGCCTTCCAAGCTATAGGTCGCGAGTTCGAACCTCGTCTTCCGCTCGGATGGTTCAATGGTTAATTAGTTCACTGGTTCATTAGTAACTAATCAAGCGATGCCAATGAACTATTGAACTAATGAACCAACAAAAGCCGACGTAGCTCAGGGGTAGAGCACTTCCTTGGTAAGGAAGAGGTCATGGGT
>NZ_CAMLOV010000275.1 GCF_946481715.1 uncultured Mucilaginibacter sp.
TCCCGAAGTTACGCCTGTACAGCAAGAGCAATTTGCCCGCTTGCAGGAACTCTACACGTTTTGGAACAACCAGATCAACGTAATATCGCGCAAAGATATCGACTTGCTTTACCAACGCCACGTGCTGCATTCCCTTGGCATAGCTAAAGTGATGCCTTTTATGCCAAGCGAAAATGTGCTTGATGTGGGCACCGGCGGTGGCTTTCCCGGTATCCCTTTGGCTATCCTTTTCCCCGAAACGAGTTTCCACCTGGTAGATTCTATCGGCAAAAAAATAAAGGTTGTTAACGAGGTTGCAGCCGCCTTAGGCCTGCAAAATGTTAAAGGGACACATGCCCGCGCAGAAGAAATTAAGGAGAGGTTTGACTTTGTGGTATCGCGTGCGGTTACGCAATTAAGGGATTTTTACCCATGGGTACGGGGGAAGTTCAGCAAAGCTACTACTAACAAATTAGCCAGCGGTATACTCTATTTAAAAGGGGGAGACCTTACACAAGAAATTGCCGAATCGGGTTTAGCCGTTCAGCAATTCTACCTCAAAGATTATTTTGAGGAGGAGTTTTTTGATACCAAGCAGGTGATCTACGTAAAGGGATAAGTTATTAAGGCTTTTTTTCCGGTTCAATTGATTTTAAGTCTCCCTTTATTGGCACCAAATCTACCTTAATTGGTTTTACATTATCGATCACCACCGGGCTAAGCTTCAGTTTAACATCGGTTTTTAACTTGCTCAGCTTTACATTGCTTACTGCTTTAATATTTTGAATTTCCTTTAAATTTAGCTTCACGTTTGTAACAACTACAGGCGAATCCAAAACAATATTCACATTACTGATATCTGCTTTTACAACAGGTGCTATTGCAGGTTTTGGCGATATAACGGCTTTTGCCCTTACCGCTTGGGTTTGTTTTGTTGGTTTAGCAGGTGCCTTTGCGGGCGGCGGTGCTATTTCTATGCTGGGAGCTTCCTTAGCTGCGGGTACCGGTTCTATGGATATTTCTGGTACCGCTTTTGGGCTTGGGGCTGATGCTGCAACGGGTACTGAAAGCTTTAAGTTTGGTGCTTTCGGCGGCACAACACCAACCTTTTTCGGTTTAGCAGGTGGCGGCGGCGGAGGCAACTGGCGGAGGTATTCCTTTCTTTGCCCGGCGGTCATACCCACCACGCCCGATTCTCCCACAAATTCAGGACTGTTTTTTACAGATGCAGCAATAGTAGGGGCTTTATCGCCGAGTGCGAAAAATGTGACGCCCATTTTTTTATTGCCGGGTTTATCTTTAATAGGGTAGGAGAATTTGGGAAGGCCTTCCTTTAAAGCACTCACAAATCTGGCATCATCGGTCCCGGTTACCGAAACATTGCTGATGCGGCCATCGCTGCCCAATGTAAAATTGGCAACCAGCGCCACTTTTATTTTTTGGCTTACAGCTGTTTTTGGGTATTCGATAGCCTGGCTAATGAATTGCGACAGTTTTAAATATGGATCTTTTACAGGTACAGGTGGCGGAGGGGGCGGCAGCTGAGGATTGTTACTGAAGGCTTTATCAGATTGCGATGCCATCTTCAGAAAATTCATCATTTCCGCTTTTTTAAACTCAAAGCCATATTTATCTTTTAACATTGTGCGCTCGGCGGCTGTAGCGTCTGTACTATTATAAAATTTTTCGGCACCACTTTTATCAGTTATAGTTACGGTGATGTAAGGTGTTTTTTTATCTATCAGGTAACCATTTTCCTGCAGCGTGTAGCCATCGGCAAATTTTGCGGGTGGGCGCATTGCAAAAGCGGTGTCGCTTTTGGCATCCGGCATTATTACCATTGGGTTTGCCATAGTGCTCTCCACCTCCACAATCTCTATGATCATGTTGCGGGTTTTAGCAAAATATTCAATGTCCTTAGGCGTAATCGTTTCTACCGTATATTTTTTCCCTGTTTTATTATCGGTAAAATTATCGCCGTATATGGTGTTTTTGCCATCTACTATTTTAATACGCTTCACTTTAGCGGGTTTTTCAATGGTTTTAACTTTCGCCGCCAGGTCGATAAACGCGTAATCTTTACTGAACACGAGCGTTGATGCGCACAGCATCCCTACGCATAAGGGTACCGCCGCCAGGTATTTTAGCCTTGCTAACCTGCCTGATCGTTTTTGATTTAACATGATGATTCTCTTTTTTAGAAGGTTATAATTGAAGAAGGAATGTGCAATGGGCGAGCCCTGTATGCCATAGGCATTGTTGAGTAAAAAAGAAGAATAGGTGAGGGCGTCGCGTTCCTGCGCGGCGGTTTGCTCATCGGCAATGTACTCGTGTATGCTGCGCAAGCTCCTTTGCAGCAAATAAATAAACGGGCTGAACCAGCTAACTACTTTAAGCAGTTCTACAAAAATAATGTCGGCCGAATGCTTCTGGCGGATATGCACCAGCTCGTGCGCTATAATGGTATCCGCCTGCGGTACTTCGGTGCCAATAAACAGGTAGTTGAAAAACGAAAAGGCGGTATTATCCCCATTAAGCTGAATAAGCTTGTACTTGTTGCCATATAAGGCTTTGCTTTTGCGGGTGAGCAAGGATAGGCGGTACAGGCGATAAGCCAAAATAGATAAGGTAATTATAGCGCCGGCGACGTAGGCATATAGCAATACATCGTTCATAGTGATGTGCTTTTCCGGTTCCACAATGGTTACCTCGGGCAGGGGGGCGTAATTTGCAGGCTGCGTATAAACCACCGGTTGCAGGGTGAGCTGCTCAACCGGTTTTAACACGCTAAGCTGTGTAACCGGCAAAATAAACGATGCCAAGCAGCTAAACAGCAGATAGGCGCGGCCCAGCAGGTAGTGGGTTTCGTTATTTAAAAACAGGCAATAGCACAAATAAAATACCCCCAGGTAAATATTTGCTTCAACAAGGTAGTGCAGCCAGTTCATTGTTTTTTGTTTTTTAGGTTGTTTAATAGTTCGGTTAGCTCATCCAGTTCTTTTAGCCCCAGGTTCTTCTCATCAGCAATAAAGGATACCAGGCTTTTGTACGAATCGCTGAAGTAGTTTTTCATCAGCTTGTCAAATGTGAATTTTTTGTAATCGTCTTCGCTAATTAGCGGGAAGTACACATGCGAATTGCCGTACGCCTTATGATCGATAAAACCTTTCCCCTCCAGCACACGTACCACGGTAGATACGGTGTTGTAAGCAGGCTTTGGCTCAGGTATCTGCTCTAAAATATCTTTTACAATAGCTTCTTTCAATTGCCACAGTATCTGCATAATCTGTTCTTCGGCTTTGGTGAGTTCTTTTACTTTCATAGCAAACTATTTCTATAGTTAGGCTAAGGTAAAACTATTTTTATAGTTTGCAAACTATTTTTGTAGTTTTTGTAAAAATAATTTTGATGGATGATAATTGACGAGGAAGAAGGGGAGCACGCAAAGGCCCGGGGAAACACTAACCATTCCGTCCTTGCGAGGTACGAAGCAATCTCTACACACTACGAGCCGATATGCAAAGCTTAGAGATCGCTTCGTGCCTCTCAACGACCCGGGAAAAGAAAGAAAGTAAATAAAAATCAAGCCATTTTGCTAAAAATATTAGGATTTATACCTATTTTAGGAGCAGCAAAAACTATGTCCTTACATCATCAACTCGCATTAACGTTTGTAAAAAAGATAGGCCCGGTGCTGGCCAAATCGATGATAGCCCAGTTTGGCGATGCGGAACAAATATTCCGTTTGTCGAAAACTTCGCTTACCCGCGCACGCGGTATTGGTGAGAAACGGCTGGAACTTGCCGATTTTGATGAAGCGCTCCGCCGGGCAGAGGTGGAGTTGAACTTTGTTGAGAAGCACAATATCGATGTGCTTTTTTATACTGATCCGCGCTACCCCAAACGCTTAAAAAACTGCCACGACTCTCCGTTGTTGGTATATGCCCGCGGTAATGCTAATTTAAACATGCAGCGCATTATCAGCATAGTAGGCACACGTAACGCCACCGAC
>NZ_CAMLOV010000276.1 GCF_946481715.1 uncultured Mucilaginibacter sp.
CGATTTAATGGCATCGGTTATCAGCCCATCCCGGATATTGCCCGGAGATGGGTTGGCGTAAAAGCCCGAGCCATCTGCTTCCGCCTTAGCTGCATAAGTACTCATCAGCCCCATAAATTTAAGGGCGGTTGGCTCATCTACGCAACGGTCGCTTAGCTCCTGCTCCACCCCGCAAAGCTCGGGGAACTCGGCCAATACCACACTGCCGCCAAGGGTTACCAGTATATCCGACAAGTACCCCAAAACCGGGTTGGCAGATATTCCCGAAAAACCATCCGAGCCGCCGCATTCCAAACCTATATTTAGCTTATTTAATGGTGCCGGTTGCCGCTCTTGCTTATTTACTTCTATCAGCCCGGCAAAAGTTTGCTTCAGGGCTTCGTGCAGCAGGCGGCTTTCGGTCCCCAGTTTTTGCTGTTCTAATATGAATAATGGCTTAGAAAAATTCGGGTCGCGTTTTGTTATTTCTTCCTGTAAAACGCTGGCTTGTGCATGTTGGCAACCAAGGCTTAGTACAGTTGCACCCGCTACGTTAGGATGCGTTATATAGCCTGCTAACAGCCCGCAAAGCGCATCCGAATCGGTACGGGTACCGCCGCAACCCATATCATGATTGAGGAATTTGATGCCATCCACATTAGCAAATATTTTTTTTGAAGCCACGCTCTCGGGCGTCATCTGCAAATCGGCCTGCAAAATTTCCTCTACCGATTTGCCGGTTTGCAGCATGCCCACCAGTTGGTCAACCTCGCTTTCGTAACCCCTGGGTTTAGCAAAGCCCAGTTTATCCAACATGGCATCTTTTAGCACATTAATATTCCGGTTCTCGCAAAATACAAGCGGGATAACCAGCCAGTAATTTGCTGTACCCACCGAGCCATCCGAGCGGTGGTAGCCCATAAACGTTCTGTCTTTAAAGTCGGTAACGTCCGGACGCTTCCATTCGGTTTTACGGCTGCCCAGCTTAAAGCCATCTGCTGCATGGTGTACGTTCCCGGTAGCTATCAACCCGCCTTGTACAATAGGCAAGCTGGCTTTGCCCACCAACACGCCATACATGTGTATCTCGTCGCCTTCGGCAAGGGCCGTCATGGTAAATTTGTGCTTGCCGGGGATATCATCTGCCAGCGTTAGGGTAAGCCCCTCATGTTCTATGACGGTACCCTTCGGCAAATCTGTAAGCGCAACCAGCACATTATCGGTGTGGTGTATTTGTAAAAAAGTACGTTTATCTTCTGTTACCATAGGGGTATAATTATTTGTTCAATTGATGATATCTGCCGTTTTACGCACAACATTTGCCTTGCAGGGCAATTGGTAAAATTAAACGCGCGGCAATTTTTTAAAATGGGCAAATCTTAAAAAAAGATGGATAATTTGTTTGTCTAATATCAGCAAAAAGCTAATTTATTTTTTTGAATTATTACTTATTTAAAACTCAATTATAATTTGGCAAAGCCTACCTGCCGGCGGTAAAACTAATAGCGCAAAGTAAACAATTTTGCATAGTTTATCCGTCCTGTAGGCTGCACCCGCAACATAAAACACCTGTTACAAAGGAACGTTACGCCTGTTAAAAATACTTCTCGCTTATGTGCCAAGTGTTAAGCGATATTAGAATAATTGTAAAAACAACGCTAAAAAAGTTAAATGTGCATTTCGTAAAAACAAATCAGGCGCCTTTTTAATTTACATACCGAACCATTTCTGAGGTATTAATAAATTGAAAAATAAGAAACACATCGCAATACTCGGCGGAGGCCCAAGCGGGCTGTTTATGTTTAAACGATTGGTAGATACCGGCAACCCAGACATCGCAATAGCAATTTTTGAGCGGAAAAAACAATTAGGCGTGGGCATGCCCTACAGCACCGAGGGTGCTAATGATGAGCACATCACTAATGTATCGGGCAACGAGATACCTGAACTTGTTACCTCCATTGCCGACTGGATTGCGAACGCCCCAAAAGAATTACTGGAGCACTACCAAATAACCCCGCAAAGCTACAACGATTACAAAGTGCTTCCGCGCCTTTTATTTGGGCAATACCTTTCGGCACAGTTTATGCTTTTAAAGGAACAGGCCGAAAAAGCCGGTATAGGGGTTAAAGTACATTACGAAAGCACGGTAAGTGATATTATTGACGAACCCAGTAAAGACACCATTAGGGTGCAAATTAACGGCACGCAATGGCACCATTTTGATAAATTAATTGTTTGCACAGGGCACAATTGGCCGAAAAAATACGAGGGCAAGATTCCAGGTTACTTCGATTCGCCATACCCCCCGGCGAAGCTTTGCATTAAAACAAACCACCCGGTTGCCATAAAAGGTTCGTCGCTTACAGCGGTGGATGCTATCCGTACGCTTGCGCGCGGTAACGGCGCATTTACCATAAACGAGGATGGCACCCGCACTTACCGCCCGGCAACGGATAGCCCCGGTTTTAAGATCATCCTCCATTCGCGTAACGGTTTGCTGCCTGCGGTAAGGTTTCATTTGGAAAATTCCCACCTGGAAAATGATGCAATATTAACCGAAGAAGAGGTTGCAGCGCATATCGAAAAAAATGACGGCTTTTTATCGCTCGATTACATTTTCCGAAAGGACTTCATTGAGCCTATCCGCGAAAAAGATCCCGAGTTTTACACGCATATAAAGAATATGAGCATCGAAGCCTTCGTGGCCGAAATGATGGAGCAGCGCGAGCGCCTGGATGCTTTCCAGTTACTGAAAGCAGAATATATAGAGGCTAAACGCTCTATCAAACGCGAGCAATCCATCTTTTGGAAAGAGATGCTGGGTGTTTTAAGCTTCGCGATGAATTACCCGGCCAAGCACCTTTGCGCCGAGGATATGCAAAGGCTGCAAAAAGCTTTACAGCCGCTGATATCGGTTGTGATCGCCTACATCCCACAAAGCAGTTGTGAAGAATTAATGGCGATGCACGATGCAGATGTACTGGAGATCATCCCTGTTGGCGAAGATAGCGAAATAGAGGCGATGGAACAGGGCGGCGCTACTTATCATTATACCGATGAAGCGGGCGAAAGGCAGTCGGTGTATTTTGAAACGTTTGTTGATTCGGTTGGGCAACCGCACCTTTCTTATGAGGACCTGCCTTATCAAAGCCTTATCGCTAATAAAACCGTCAGTCCGGCCACCCTCAAATTCCACGACGCGGAAAAGGGCAAAGAGGCGATGCAAAAGGATAGCAAACAGGTGAAAACCGATGGGCAGGGTAATTATTACCTTATTGTACCCGGCGTTTCCATTGATGACAATTTCCGGGTGCTTGATGAACAAGGCCTTGTAAACAACCGCATTTTTATGATGGCGGTGCCGTATATTGGTGGCTACAACCCCGACTACTCCGGGCTCGATTTTTGCGAGGCAGCATCAGGGAAGATCATAGAAAGTATGTTTTTAAATTAATCATCAGGCATGAGCCAAGAGGTATCAACCGGGGTAAAATTATTTATGCTGCTGCTTGGCTCCAAAGCACCGGGAAGGCATGTAGAGCAGCACGACTTTTTTTTTGGGATAGCAGCGTCTTTAAAAGAGCTGGTGCCCGATATAAAAAACTTTTGGAAAAACACAGGCTCCACCCTGCACGTTGATGGCTGGCGCGAGGTAAACCAGGTGGACGGTTACCGCATACAAATAGTTTTAAAGGAAGACGTTACCGAAATAAGCGATAACCGGCTATTTTTTATAAACCTGGGCGGCTACCAGGCCAATAAGCTGGAAGAGCAACACTATACCGTATTAACAGTACAAAACGACCGCGCCCTTGCTATACAGGAATCTAAAAGAACGGTTTTTTTCCGCGAAGCCACCATCGCCGACGTAAAGGGCGCCAACTCACACATCGACGATAAATACGGCATCGACGTGGATGATATTTACAAGATAGAGGAACTGCTTAGCCCCGATCAAAAGGCAAAGTACCATATTGAAATAACACCCGCCGAAGGATTACCGAAGGAT
>NZ_CAMLOV010000277.1 GCF_946481715.1 uncultured Mucilaginibacter sp.
TAAGGTAGCAGGCGTACCACTGCATACTGATACAGGGTTAATAACTAAAGCTGGTGCAGTAGGAGCTGGCGTTACCGTAACGGTTATACTGGTTAAAGCCGCGCTTGTGCAAATACCGTTAGAAGCCTCAACGTAAAAGGGCTGGCTTGCATTTAATGGGTCGGTAGTAAAAGTTGTCCCGGTAAACAGAACGGTAGTTTTTGCAGGCGACGCATACCAAGTGTAGGTAAGGCCGGCATCGGGTGCGTTTACCGAAATGGTGGCCCCGCTGCCTGCACAAATAGCATTTACCGGAGCTAAAACAACGTTTGCTGGCTGTGGCTTAACCGCTATGGTTACGGTATTGCTTAGTAATGGAGCATTACATGCCCCGGAAGTTATCGCGCGGCGGTAATAAGTGGTAACGTTGCTAACAGGAGGGTCGTAATCCTTAGCTGTTGCCCCGGCTATAACGCCGAACGTAACATTGTCAACCGAACCTTGCCATTCAAACTGGTACGTTCCGTTGCCGCCTGTTGGTGTGCTGCCGGTAATAATAGCCGCATTGCCAGTGGTGCAAAACGACGTTACAGCAGGGGTAGTAATGGTATTATTGGCAACAGCCGGTATAACGGTTATGGTAATTACATTGCTTTTAACGGGTGTATTACAGGTGCCGGAAGAAACAATACGCTGATAGTAAGTGGTGGCTGTAATTGCCGTCGGGTCGTAATCTTTAGCGGTTGCGCTTGTAATGTTGGTAAAGGTTACGTTATCCGCAGAACTTTGCCATTGGTAGGTATAAACGCTGTTGCCGCCTGCAGGGCTTGAGCCTATAAGGCTTGCAGGATCGCCGGTGGCACAAAAGCTTGTTATCGCCGGTGCAGCAACTGTGTTATTGCTTATGGCTGCTATGGGCTGTACGATTACCTGGTAAAACGAATCGTAAACGATGGTACCGCCCGGTGCCGTAGTTTGGCGGCGAAGGGTATAAGTAATGTTTGCGGCAGTGTTATTCACCAGTGCCGAGGTTTGGTAGTTGGCACTGTTGATGGTACCGGGTGCATTTACCCATGTACTGCCCTGTAAAACCTGCCAGGCAATAGCGCCGGCGGGCGCCGGTGTATCGCCGGCAATTGTATTTGCTGTACCCACACAGGTAGTAACTGCCTTTGCAATCAATACTGTTACTTTATAGGCCACAGGTGTGCATCCGCCGCTTACGGTGTAGGTTACCGGGTTGGTAAAGTTTTGCGCAGTGCCCGATGCCGGTGAAAGCGTACCACCATTACTGGCGGTTATGGTGGGTATCAGCGCGGTAACATTTGTATTTGGCGCAACAGCTACGGTGATGGTTAAATTAGTTTGATCGATAACCGCAGGGGCAATTTGCTGCGGTATAGTAGTAAAGGCTGTTATTTGCGTTGTTGCACTTGTTCCCTGCACGTAATGGGCCAAAAAGGTGTCAGAGGTAAAATTTTGCGCGGTGCGGTTAGTTATGCTACAGCTCGTAGGGTCGAAATTCACGGTAGAGCAAAACGAACCGGCAAGCATTACATCATCTGTATTAATGATAGCCAGCTCTATCCCCAGGGTAAGGTCGCAATAGGGGCTGCCGCCGCTAAAGGCCCACTGGTAATTGCCGTTAAGGTCGTATTTGGCGAGGTAAAAATCACGTTGGCCGTGATAGGATACATTTGCAATCGCAGCGGCCGGGTTAAAATCAATAGTCCCTGTAAAATATCCGGTGATATAAATATTTTTGTTCTGGTCGTTCCGTATCATGTAATTGAACGAACTGCCTGTAGCGCCACCAATATCCTTCGCGAAAACAAAAGTACCATTTGCCTGGTACTTTGCCAAAAAGCTATCCTGTATGCCCGATAGCCCAATAGTGGTGCTGCCGTTAAAAGTAAGTGGTGCGTTAAACGAGCCGCTTAAATACACATCACCGCCGGCATCTATGCTGAGGGCCGAACCATTGTTTATAAAATTACCCGCAACGTACCTCACCCATATCAGTTTGCCTGCGGGTGTGTATTTAGCCAGGAAGGGTGTGTTAAAGCCGCCGGGCGGCGAATTTTGGTGCGTACCCAACGGGTCGAAATCTACGGTGCCCGAGTACGAACCCGAAACTACTATGTTGCCCTGGCTATCTATGCCGTTACCAAATACCTGTGTATCGCCTGCCGTACTGCCGAGGTTTATATCCCATAAAAAATTGCCGGTCGCATCGTATTTAACAACGAGGGCATTATAGCCGCTTAAAGCAGTTTCGGTGTGGCCGCCTATGCTTATGGTTTGCTGGAATATAGTTGTTGCGATGACATTGCCCTGCGCGTCGGCAGTTACCTGCTCGCCCCGGTCGGTACCAAAGGCGCCAATAGTTCTTGCCCACAGCACGTTACCGCTGGTGTTAAGGTGTATCACAAATATATCTTCATCGCCGTTGCTTTGCAGCGGTACGCCCCCGGCGTTAAGGTTGGATGACCTAAACTGGCCTATAATTGTAGGGTTGCCGTTAATGTCTATCCCCATGGCATTCACCTGGTCAAGGTCGCTGCCGCCCATGGATACAGCCCACATTATGGTGCCATCGGCCTTGTATTTAGCTACGTAGATATCATAACCGCCTACGGACGTAAGGTTCTTTACGCCGGAAGAAGGGTCGAAATCTACCGTTCCGCTAAAGTAGCCAGCAACGTAGATGTTGTTTTGGGCATCGGCAACCATTCCGGTTGGTTTGCTGTCGCCGCTACCGCCCATATCATCTACCCATGTTGGGTGTGGCAATTGGCAGTACCCGGCGAGGGGTATCAGCAGCATGAAAATGAAGAGTGGGCGTAGTAAAGTTTTTATCATTTATTAATTTGTACCGAATATAACATTTATACCTGAGGCAAGCGCTGCCATTGTATGCAGACGGGGCTTTTTCATTTTTAAGTGTGTAAAGATTATCGTTTATTTGCCCTTATGTTTGATTTGAAAAAAGCCATTTTAAAATATTTACCTATACACTATTTTAAGGCGTTAAGCTCCTATTCGCAGGAAGGGGAGGACATGGTGCTCCGCTCTTTTTACGAGGGTAAAAAAAACTACAAAGGCTTTTTTGTGGACGTTGGCGCACATCACCCTTACCGTTTCTCTAATACCCAGCATTTTTACAAAAGCGGCTGGCGCGGCATCAATATCGAACCTACCCCCGGCGCTATAAAAGCGTTTAACATTTTCAGAAAGAACGATACCAACCTTAACATCGGCATCAGCGGCGTAAAGGATAAATTAACCTTTTACTGTTTTAACGAGCCCGCCCTTAATGGCTTCTCTAAAGAAATATCGCAGGAGCGTAACGCCACATCAACAAAATACCACATTACCAGCGAAGCGGAGATAGAAACCTGGCCACTATCTGATGTGCTGGATAAATACCTCCCTGCCGGCCAGCAAATAGATTTTTTAACTATCGATGTGGAAGGATTGGACCTGCAGGTGCTAAAATCAAACAACTGGGCAAAATACAAACCATCGTACATCCTGGTAGAAGACCGTATAGATTTTGAAAACCTAACCAGTTCTGAAGTATACGCCTATCTAAAGAAACAAGGGTACCAGTTGGTTGCCAAAACACTGCGCACCCTGTTTTTTAAATACAAAGCTTAGTGCTTAACGTACTTTTGCAAATAGTTGGTTTGTGTAGCCTGATCCTTCCTCCATATGGTAAGTGAATCGGTTGTAACTCGCTGAATTTCGAAACTTCGCTCCAGGGGTGTGCCTTTATCCAGCAGCAACTGGCATCCATCGGTAATACTCCATGTGCCATCTAAGGGCACGCCATCGCTCACCCTGTTGTAAGATGCATTGGCATTAAGCTGGAAAAACCCGATAGGGTATATGGTATAACCGCCTGTTACACCGTTCGCGTCATAGCTTTCTACATAGATAGTAGTGTTATCCCAGCGATTTTGCAATTGCGCAAGGGTA
>NZ_CAMLOV010000278.1 GCF_946481715.1 uncultured Mucilaginibacter sp.
ATGGACCTTTGGAAAATGCCTTTAACTATCTGGGCGTTTTTCCTTACAGCAATCTTAGGTATCCTGGCGTTCCCGGTACTGGTTGCGGGTGTTGTGCTATTAATATTCGACCGTAGCTTCGGTACGAGTTTCTACCTGTCGGAAATTGTGTTAGGCGGCAGCAACGTGCAGCCGTTTGAAGGCGGTAGCCCGATATTGTTCCAGCACTTGTTCTGGTTCCTGGGCCACCCCGAGGTGTACATTGTAATTATGCCGGCAATGGGTATCTCTTCCGAGGTAATGTCGGTAAACTCGCGTAAACCTATCTTTGGTTACCACGCAATGGTTTACTCGCTTATAGGTATTACCGTACTATCGTTTATAGTATGGGGCCACCACATGTTTGTAACGGGTATGAACCCGTTCCTGGGCGGGGTGTTCATGATCACTACATTAATTATTGCAGTACCGTCAGCGGTAAAAACGTTTAACTGGCTGGCTACCTTGTGGCGAGGCAATATCCGCTTTACAACCGCTATGTTGTTTGCCATTGGTATGGTGTCATTCTTTATCTCGGGTGGTTTAACAGGTATATTCCTGGGTAATGCTGCGCTGGATATCAACCTGCACGATACGTACTTTGTGGTTGCCCACTTCCACCTGGTAATGGGTTCGGCTGCCATATTTGGTATGCTTGCCGGTGTTTACCACTGGTTCCCAAAAATGTACGGCCGTATGATGAACGAGAAGCTGGGTTACCTGCACTTTTGGATCACATTTATCGGCGCTTACCTCGTGTTTTTCCCGATGCACTTTATGGGGCTTGATGGCGTACCGCGCCGTTACTATGCCTTCACCGAGTTTGAATCGATGAAACGCTGGTTATCTGTAAATACATTTATTACCTGGGCGGCTATCATGTCGGCATGTGCACAGGTTGCTTTCCTTATCAACTTTGTTTATTCAATGTTCTGGGGCAAGAAAACGGTACAAAACCCATGGGAAGCAAATACTTTGGAATGGACAGCGCCTATCGAACATTTCCACGGAAACTGGCATGGCGAAATACCAACCGTATACCGTTGGCCATATGATTATAGCAAGCCTGGCGCCGAGGAAGATTTTATACCACAAACTGTTCCTTTGTCGCAAACCATGAGCTCGAACCTGCCGCATGATTTTGAAGACAATCCAGCAGGGTTAGAGGCGCATGCGAAATGGGCCATCACTCAGAAGAACAACGAAGAAGTAAAATAATTTTATTACTGGTCTGATCTTTTAGGGTAGTTGAATTTCAAATTTGAAGATTTGAAAATGCTGAATTTGAAAACGTAAATAATTTTCAAATCTTCAAATCAGAGAATCTTCAAATTATAAAATTCAGTTACCCTAATTTGTTAGGAATATTTTGAATGAGCAGTAACGCATCCGGGAACAATTTTTTAAAGATAAACTTACTTACTATAATACTGCTATTTGTATTGATACTGGCAGGCGGAGTAGTGCGGAGTACCGGTTCTGGAATGGGTTGCCCCGATTGGCCAAAGTGTTTTGGGCGGTACATACCACCGACAAGTATTGCGGAACTGCCGGCAAATTACAAACAAGAGTACGCTGATAAGCGGCTTGCCAAGAACCAGAAGTTTGCTAAAATGCTGGATATTTTTGGTTACAGCCAATTAGCCGTACGCATCAGAAACGACCGGTCTATCCTGGTACCGGAGGAATTTAACAGTGCCCGTACCTGGACAGAATACATTAATCGGCTGATAGGGGCCATCACAGGCATATTTTTGCTGCTGACAGCTATCTACTCGTTTAAATACTGGAAGAGCAGCAAGCTTATTGTGGTACTGAGCGTGTTGAACCTTTTGCTGGTAGGTTTCCAGGGGTGGTTGGGCTCTATTGTGGTATCAACCAATTTGGTGGCCTGGATAGTTACCGTGCATATGTTATTAGCTTTAGCCATATTGGCCATTAGCATTGCTACCTATCACATGGCTAAGGTAAACGGGCGGTATAAACTTACCGTAAAGCCCTTTATTGTGGTGGTTACTTCGCTGGTGTTAGTATTAAGTATACTGCAAATAACATTTGGTACCGAGGTGCGCGAGAGGATAGATGCCGTTGCCGGCCATTTGGAGGGAAGTTACCGCGACAGTTGGACGAGCAAAGCAGGCGAAATATTTACGCAGCATAGGGATATGGCGATGCTTGTTTTGGTGATCAATATAGTTTTATATGCATTAATACGCCGTACATTCAGCAGGCATTCTATACAGCAGCAGCTGATGAGCTTTGCCTTTTTAATGCTGATGCTGCAGATAGTTACAGGGATCGTGTTATCGTATTGGGCATTGCCGCCTTATGCACAGGCAAGCCACATTGTTTTAGCGAGTTTAGTTTTTGGCGCGCAATTTTATTTATTGTTGAATTTATTCAGTTCGGTTAATTTACAGGGGGCGCGCAAATGAAGTGGGGCGATTATAGCAAACTGATAAAGCTGAGGCTTACCTTTTTGGTAACCTTTTCTGCATCCATATCATTTATTATAGCAGTGAAGGCCAATGGCGGCGACACCTGGGGCTCGCTTTACAGCACAACCATGTGGATGAACTGGGTAAAACTTGTTATTGGCGGTTTCCTGGTTACGTCCGCAGCAAATTGCTTTAACGAAGTTATTGAAGTTGAAACCGACAAGTTGATGAAACGCACCATGGATAGGCCAATGCCGGCGGGGCGTATGACTACCGGGCAGGGCCTGGTGTTAGGCTTAGGCATGGGCATATTGGGCACCTATCTTTTGGGCAGCTTAAATTTACTTACCGGCTTATTGTCGGTATTCTCTATCCTGCTATATGCTTTTGTTTATACGCCGTTAAAGCGCAGGTCGGGTGTATTGGCGGTGTTTGTAGGTGCTATCCCTGGCGCGTTGCCGGCTTTAATTGGCTATGTTGCAGGGCAGCCACACGGGCGTATTGATACCATAGCGCTGATATTGTTCGGTATACAATTTATATGGCAGTTTGTACACTTCTGGGCCATTGCCTGGGTATTGGACGATGATTATAAGCTTGCCGGTTTTCGCCTGCTGCCTACAGGTAAAAGAGATAGGGCCAGCGCGGTAATAACCTTTATATTTGCCGTTATAATGGTGCCTGTAAGTTTGCTGCCAACTATTTACGGTTATGGCGGTTACTACGTAGGCGGCGTATCCCTGGTGATGAGCCTAATATTTTTGTACCAGGCGTTTAACCTGCTACGTACGCTGGAAGTTACGGCGGCACGTAAGCTAATGTTTGGCTCTTTTTATTATTTGCCGGTAGTGCAATTAATGTTTTTATTTGATTTTATAGCGAAGTAAGATGATGGCTAAGATAGAACAGGAAGATAAACTTCAGCTGGCCCCCAAAAAATTCAACATGTGGATATTTGTGTTCACATCGTTTATGCTTTTTGCGGCCTTAACAAGCGGCTTTATCGTATACAGCGGCGGGCATGGTACGGGCATCAATATTAAGTTGCCGGCAATTTTTACGTACAGTACCATAGTAATGGTATTGAGCAGCATAACCCTGTACCTGGCATCGAAAGCGGCGCGCGAGCTGCAGCTGCAGAAACAACGCCTCCTTTTAGGGGTAACCATTTTATTAGGCGTGTCGTTTTTTGTTATACAAACCTATGCCTGCCTGGTGCTTTTGCCGCAGATGGGCGTATTTTTTATAAACCCGAATGCATCGCAATCTTTCGTATACGTATTTGTATGGATGCATTTATTACACATTTTAGCCGGCGTATTATTGCTGGGTAATACCCTTTTCAGGAGTTACCGTAATAAGCAGCAGGTTAAAAATTTATTCGGAATGCAGATGTCCTCTATTTTTTGGCATTTTGTCGATATTATATGGATTTATCTGTATGTTTTTTTACTTTTGAACCAA
>NZ_CAMLOV010000279.1 GCF_946481715.1 uncultured Mucilaginibacter sp.
CTCGCCGCTATTTATTTTATGTTGCAGGGCATCTACAATGCCCCAGTTCTCATAATCGTAAAAACGGGCCATACGGGTGGGGAAAAACAACACAGCGCGGCCTGTGTGCCCAAATATCAAAAGCTCCATGTCGCGCTGCAACCTGGGGCTGTACCATTTATGGTATTCCCTGTTCATTCCGCCATAATGTTTACCGGGCGAAATATCTTCACCAAATGTTACTTTAACATCAACATGCAATTAACTGTTAAGCATAATTTGGTTACGTACAATTTCTGCCCAAAGTTTATACCCCGCTGCACTTAAATGGAGCCCGTCGCCGTCAAAAAAAAGTTTGTTGGGGCGGCCATCAACATCAAGCATTTTAGTATATATATCAATAAACTGCCAGTTGTTGCTATACTTAATTATCTCGTTTTTTATGAGGTTGTTGGTGTACTTAAACTGATCGGCCATGTGCCAGCGCGAGATGCTTGGCTTAAGCGAAATAAAATAACAAGGGATATTGCCGAAGCGCAGCGCTGCTTTTACCGTCAACTGCTGAAAAAATATAAACACTTCTTCGGGGTGCCTGCCATCGCCCAGGTCGTTATCGCCGGCATAAATTATTAACCTTTTGGGGTTGTAATTGAACATCACCCGCTCAAAAAACCAAACACAGGCGGCAAGCGTGGAGCCACCGAAGCCAAGGTTAACGGGTTGCAACCCATTAAAATCGTTATAAAGCCCGGCCCACAAGCGCACCGATGAACTTCCGTAAAAAATAGTTTCGGCCTTGTAAGCTATCTTTAAGCTATCTTTTTCCAGGCGTTTTACATCATCTTCGTACCAGTACATGCGGGTGTTTTGTTAATAGAATATGCCGGGGCAATTATTGCCATATCGGTACCAAACCTAAAAATTCTTTGCATAGTTTGTGGCAGGCGGGGCATTAAATTATAACAATAATTGCCGCTTACCAACTAACAATACTAAAAGCCTATTGCTTTAATGCCCCAAAATATTATTTTTGTTTCGCAAACTACACTGAATGGAAAAAGGGAACACGGGCTACGCTACTCATTTATCACAGTCGGAACTACCCGTTTTCTTTTTGCAGTTGGGCGAAAACACCAGTTTGTTTTTTGGCCATATCCTTAAACAAGCCGTATTGTCAAACGGTGCCAATAATGTTTATGTACTTACCGATACCAATTTTGATGCCTACCGGCATTATAACTGTATAGATATATCTGAGTACACCGCCGGCGTAAAAGAGTTTGATAAGGTTTATCGGCACCATTCTATCAATCCTTACTTTTTTGAGAAGGCTTGTTTCGACAGGTGGTTTATTATTAACGATATTGTAAAGGAACTTGGCATCAGCCAGTTTGTACATGCCGATTGCGATGTGTTGATAACGCAGGACCTGAAACCGGTGTACCGTAAATTTATTAAAGATAAATACGATGGTACGATGATGTTTTTTGAACTGGGGGAAAACAGCGTAACATCTGGCCATACCTCGTTCTGGAGCGCCGGGCTGATAAACAATTTCTGCAATTTTGTGTTGGGCAATTATGCCGATAGGCCAGCATTTGATAAAGTTTTGCAAGATACCCTTACCGGCAAGTTTTTAGATAACAAAAACGTATCAGACATGATACTGCTGGATGTTTTCCGTACCGAAATAAAACCTCATACGCTTAACCTGCTTTCGCTGGAGCCCGAAGGCATCAGTTTCGATTTTAATGTAAATGTACCATTTAACGGCTGCAAGCATTATTTTGAAACCACCGCCGGCACCAAAATAAAGAAAATGTACCGCCGTAAGGATGGGCTATACGCTAAAGTGGCAGATAAGGGCGAAGAACAGGTATATTGTAAATTTTATACCCTGCATTTTCAGGGTTATTTAACCAAGACGTTAATACCCTTGCATGCAAGCCCGCAAAACCTTGCCGAAGCGGTAAAAAATTACGCCGTGGCTAAAGCGCATAACTTTGTACGGCGTGCAAAATTGTACAAAAACAGGGTTAGGGACAGGGTTAAGGAAATAGTGAGGAAATAAACTTAAATTAGCACGAAATGTACGCGCCGCGACCGAAATGCCTTGTTAAATGTTGAACTGTTTGATTTTGCAATAATTCAAAAAAATTTTATTATTTTTAGAAAATAAGCTCATTACATTAAAAAAGTAAAATAATATTGCACAATAATTTATAAGTTTGCAAAGGCTGCAATTATTTTTAGTGATATAATGACTATACCGCTGTAATATTTATGAAAAAAAACATCTACTCTTTTTTTGCCATTTTGTTGGCTTTTGTGGCACTATCCTCTTTAAATTCATGCGTGTCTTCAAAAAAACTGACGTACTTTAACAACCTGCAGAAAGACACAACTTTTGCTATAGACGTGCAAAGGCTGGAGACCAAAATAAATATAGCAGATATACTGCAGATAAACATTTCGTTGCCCGACCCGCAAACTACGCTGATACTAAATTCTTCAACCGCGGTAAATACCGGCGGCGGGGGAGCGAGCGGTTACCTTGTTGATGAAACCGGTTTTATAAAACTACCCCTTATCGGCTCGATAAAGGCAGAGGGCTTAACCAAGATACAGTTGGCCAACGTTATTACCGAAACTATCTTAAGCAAGCAAATTGGAAAATCTCCTATTGTAAACGTAAGGATAGTAAACTATAAGGTTACTATTTTGGGCGAAGTGGCCAGGCCGGGCGTAATACCTGTACCTAACGAACGCATAACCTTACCCGAAGCACTTGGCGCCGCCGGCGACCTTACCGCATACGGAAAACGTACTAATGTGCTATTGATAAGAGAACTGAACGGAAAAAGGATAACCAAACGCTTTAGCCTTAACGAAAGCCAGTTGTTTGATAAAGACATCTACAACCTGCAAAACCAGGATATAATTTACGTAGAGCCAAATAGCGCGAGGGCTGCTGCTGCCGACAGGACAACCCAACTGATACCTTATTTCTTCAGCGCGGTGTCGCTGTTAATAGTGATCTACCTACAGTTCATTAAAAATTAATATTTTTTTCTGTTAATGAAAAATACTACCCAGTCTACCAATGTTACCAACCCATTTGAGGGTACCACATCAAAAAACGCTGTTAGTACAATAGCTTTCAGGTACTTGCCATTTTGGCCAATATTTGTTTTTACCATAGTAGTATCGCTTACTATAAGCTACTTTTATATTAAATACCAAACACCCATATTTGAAGCGGGTACCACCATATTGTTGAAGGATTCCAAGACAGCCGGTGGCGGCGGTGCGGATGTGCTGGAGGCCTTAGGAATTAACAGCGGCGCAAAAACCGTTGAGAATGAAGTGGAGGTGCTAAAATCGCGCGTGTTGATGGAACAGGTTGTAAAAGACCTTGGGCTGTATGCACAGGTATATAACAAGGGCGCCCTGCGCGATATATTGATATACCCAAACCCCGTAAAGTTTATAGCCTTAAACCCGGAGGACCTGAAAAACTCGCCCAACCTGCCCATATCTTTTGAATATGTGCCCACCAAAAATTATATTGTTATTGCAGGTAAAAAATATGCATTAGGCTCGCCTGTGCGTACACCATACGGAGATTTCATCATCAACCCGGTGAAACAGAGTAAGGGGGTATCCAATCAGGTTTTTAAGGGAGAGTACTATTTGCAGATACGTAATTTAAAAACGGCTGCAAAATTTACGCAAAGCGCCCTGGTGGTGGCATCGGCAGCCAGGCAATCGTCGCTGATAGTGCTAAAACTGGTTGACCAGGTTCCTTCGCGCGCAGAGGATATCCTTAATACTTTGGTACGTGTATACAACGAAACGGGTATTACAGAGAAAAACCAGACAGCTTTAAACACGCTTAACTTTATTAACGAGCGATTGGTGCTGGTAACCAAA
>NZ_CAMLOV010000280.1 GCF_946481715.1 uncultured Mucilaginibacter sp.
ATATTTTAATTTTTTCTTTAAGGTATTAATGAGCTCCCTTCGGTCGGTTGTCTTGTACCTCGCAAAGACGGGGTGGTTAGGGCGCTGTGCGTCAGCAATGATGGGGTAGTTAGGGCTTGCCTCAAAGACGGCGTGGGGAGGGCTTCAACTCTTTTCCTTTTTCCTTTTCTTACTCGGCTTTGCTATTTTATTATACGCTAATGCCTTCTGCACCCAGCTATCAAAATCCTTTTTATTGGCCAACACATCCTCGTGTACAAAAACGTAGCCTTTAGCGGTGCGGGCGCGTTGTTCCATAGGGCGTACGCCATCCATTTCTAAAGAAGCTTCAAAATCATCGGGGTTAATGCGGCAAAGCATTTCGTGGCTGTTTACACAGATGCAAAGCTTATCATCAACCATAAAGCAAATGCCGCCAAACATGCGCTTCTCCTCAATAGGAGATATATCTACCAGTGCTTCGCGTACACGGTTCAAAAGATTTTCATCCATTTTTTAACCCCCTAAAATCTAAAACCTAAATTCTAACCCCTAAATTCTAAATTAGAATTGCACCTATATCTCATATCTCACGTCTCACATCTCATGTCTCACATCTCACATCTCATATCTCACATCTACTCCACCGTTATCTCATCTGCAAAAATGTACGAAGGACTGCCTTTGCTTTCGTGCCAGTCGGGCAGAGGGCCGTATTGTTTTGCGATGAGCTTAATGTAGCGTGCCTTTACATTTAGGGTTGCAGCAAATTCCTGCGTTTGCGGCTCCAGTTCTTTTGCGTCCACTTTAGAGTTAACTGTAGCGGCCAGTTTGTAATTCTTGCCGTCGTCGGATATCCAATACTGCACGTATTTTGGGAACACGATCCATGCACGGCTATCCTGCAAAGTGCCGATGCTTAGCTTTGTAACCGGCTTTACCGAACCCATATCTATTACGGCTTCCAAATCTTTACCCTGGTAGCCCTGCCAGTTCCCTACGCGCCAATTAGCGCTGCCGTGGATGCCGTTTATCAGCGTTTCATCGCCCTGTGCCGAGTAGTTTGGCAGGTATTTATTGGTAAGCGTAAGTTTAATATCGCTGCGTATTTTGGTAAAGGTAGCTTCATCTACAAAGCTGCTTTTGCCATTGTTGATGGCTACGGCCTTTACCGTGGTGTTTACCAGGATCTGTATCGGTTTATCATACAAAGCAGAGGAAGCGGTAGGGGTGGTGCCATCCAGCGTGTAATATATTTTCGCTAAAGAGTCGATACATCTTATCTCAACCGTTATTGGTTTTTTGAAGGTTTTGGTGCCAGCTACAATATAGGGGTTGGGCACTATCAGTTCATCTTTAATGGCCGAGGTGGGTTTCTCCAGGTCCTGTACAAAAAGCTTATTGGCTATGCGCCCGCTAAATACCTCGAACGTGCCGCCTTTTGCAACGGTTTCATAGTCGATGTAAAGCTTGTTGTACGCCTTGCCATCTAAATTTAGGCCCTGTAAAAAGTTGTTCTCGCGGCTAACGGTGGCGCCGGTATTGCTGATATTGAAGCGCTTGCCGTTCTCTAAACTCACGGTTATGGTTTCAAACTGCGGTACGCCCACCTGGAACTGTTGCTGCCCCGGCGCTATATTATAGATGCCCAGCGAACTCATTACATACCAGGCCGACATTTGCCCGCAATCTTCATTGCCGGATAGCCCGTCGGGTTTATCGCTGTATTGCTCGCGCAGTATCTTATTGATGTAGTACTGTGTTTTATCGGGCGAATTGGTAAAGTTATACAGGTAAGCAATATGGTGACTTGGCTCGTTGCCATGCGCATATTGCCCAACCAGCCCGGTAACATCAGCCTGCTCGCGGCCGCTTAGTTTGGCTGTGGTGCTAAACAATTCGTCCAACTTTATTTCAAAATCCTTTTTACCGCCCATGGCCTTCATCAAACCCTCCACGTCCTGCGGTACCAGGAAACTGTACTGCCAGCCGTTGCCTTCGGTATAGTTATTATTGATCTCGGTAGGCTCAAAAGGCGTGTACCAGCCGCCATTGTCACGTGCCTGCATAAAGGTATTCTCGTTATTAAAAACGTTCTTCCAGTATTGGGCGCGCTTAATATACTCGGCATACTCCGATGGCTTGTTCAGCATTTTGGCCATTTGGGCAATACACCAGTCGTCGTAGGCATAATCCAGCGTTTTAGAAACCGATTCGTGTTCCACATCGGCGTTTACTGCGCCGGTTTTGCGGTAATTATCCAGCCCAAACTGGTTGCGGTTTACGGCGGCTTTCATGGCTGTAAAAGCTTCTTCGGCATTAAAATCGCGGATGCCTTTGGCATAAGCATCCACAATAACGGGGATAGAGTGGTTGCCCACCATACAAAAAGTTTCGTTAGATGCCAGCGGCCATATCGGCAGCAAGCCGCCCTGCTCGTACATAGCCAAAAAGGTTTTAATAAAATCAGACGTGCGTTTGCGGTCTATCAGGCTGAGCAGGGGGTTCTCTGCCCTAAACGTATCCCATAGCGAAAATACGGTGTAATAGTTAAAGCCGGTTGCAGTGTGTATCTTTTGATCGAGCCCGCGGTATTGGCCATCCACATCATTGTAAATATTGGGGGCAACCATGCAATGGTATAGGGCGGTATAAAATATTGTTTGCTTACGCCGCGCATAATCAGGGAACTCGATGCCTTTTTTGTTGTAAGTGGGGTAACCGTAAATATTTGTTTCCTGTGCCTGCTGTGGCTTTGGCGGGGCGCCGCCTTCTACCTGTATTTTGTTCAGTTCTACATTCCAGGCGGCCTTAGCCGCTTTCATCACTTTTTTAAAGTCGAAATCGGGTACTTCCGTATCCAGGTTTTTAAGTGCTCCCTCCGCACTAACAGCCGAGATGCCCACCTTTGATACCACCTCGCCGGGGTTATCAAACTGTATGTACATCTTCACGTTTTTGCCCTGCACTTTGTTTTTTCCGCTTTGCAGCTTATCATCAAGGGCAATACCGTAAGATTTAAATGGCTTGGAGAATTTGGCGTAGAAGTATAGGTATTGGTCGGATGCCCAGGATTTAGAGCGGCGGAAGCCCCGTATCTCGTGATCGTTCACCACCTCTATCCACGAATCTAAAACTTCATCGCGGTGTTGCAGGTCGATGATGATATTGGCCTTATCAGTAGTGGGGTAATCGTATTCGTGCACGCCAACACGGGTGCTGGCAGTTAATTCTACCTCGATGTTATACTTATTGAGGTTGGTTTTATAGTAGCCCGGCGATGCTATTTCATTTTTTTTACTGAAGCCAGACCGGTACTCGGTGTTTTTAAACTTTGGGTCGCCGGTGGTGGGCATAAACAGCACATCGCAGTAATCGGCTATCCCGGTGCCGCTGAGATGCGTATGCGAGAAGCCGTAAACCGTGGTATCGCTGAAATGGTAGCCGGAGCATCCGTCCCATCCTTCCAACCGGGTATCGGGGCTAAGCTGCACCATACCGAAAGGGGCAACCGCGCCGGGGTAGGTGTGGCCATGGCCGCCGGTACCTATAAAGGGGTTTACAAACTGGGTAAGTTCTTTTTTCTTTAGCGGCTTTTCTTTTTTCTCCTTTTTGGGCTTAACAACTGTTTTTGTCGTGTCCTGAGCGGAGGCCGCAATGGTAAAACATAAAGCAATTACAAATAAAATACCGCGTAAAATTAATCTCATCTATAAAATCAGTTTGTTTTTTTTGAATAACGCAAAATAGGAAGAAATATTGGTTGAGGGAGGTTAGAAGGGTTGGAAAGGTTAGAAAAGTTGGAAGAGGTTGGAAAGGTTAGAAGGGTTGGAAAGGTTAGAAAAGTTGGAAGAGGTTGGAAAGGTTAGAA
>NZ_CAMLOV010000281.1 GCF_946481715.1 uncultured Mucilaginibacter sp.
AATTATCTTTTCCATTGTGTTTACTTTTATGTAAACTCATTTTAGGACAAGACACCATTAATCAAGCGCCTATTCCAATTCTTTGAAGATGTATTTTTCATCCCAATCTATTTCAAATGCGGTTAAAAATTCGCGGTAGTCTTCTAAAAACGTTTTCTTTTTGTGGTGTTGTTCTTGATTTTTAATATATCGAACAACATGATCTACCTGGCTTTTGGCATATGAAAAAGCACCATACCCTTCTTGCCAGGCAAATGGTTCCTTGCAGAATTTTTGTGCCTTTATCCACTTTGTACTTTCCGTTTTTACATTTTGCACTAACGAGGATATCGATTGATTTGGCCTCATGCCTATAAAAATATGAATATGATCGGGCATGCTGTTTATTTGCGACATTTTGTGTTCGTTTTGTTGGAAGATGCCTGTAATGTATTGATGCAATCGTTCTTTCCAATCGTCATCAATAAGTGCACCCCGGTATTTCACGGCAAAAACAAATTGGATATGAAGCTGGGTGTAACTGTTAGGCATGCAGGTTAATCATATTTGCGAATCACCAATCGTTCCTATGGAACGAACTAATATATTTATTTTTTTCTACCAACCAAGCATCCCGATGGGATGCGAAGACGCGCTTTATTTACCCTGTGGCTTTGTAAATAATCTATGTAGCGTTCCCTCGAACCATTGGTTTTTTGACGTGGAAATTCTCCAAAATATTGCCAATTAAACTGTTTCACCTTTTTTAGGACATCTTAACTGGTTCTGCTTAAATTATTTATAATGAGGCATTGTGGTAATCATCTAAAGCCCAGGGGTGTTCCAAAGTTCTTCACCTATTTTATTAAAACGCTTATATCAACGCGGAACAAAAACAGGTGTTCCACACGCAAAGCGGACGTGCATTATGCCAGTGCCTGCTCCATGTCCGCGATCAGGTCATCTATATGTTCCAACCCAACCGATACACGCAATAAATTAAACGGTGTTTTGGTATCCGGCCCTTCCACTGATGCACGGTGTTCTACCAGGCTTTCTACACCACCCAAGCTGGTAGCCCGGGTGAATAGCTGTAAAGCGTTTATTACACGCCTTGCTTCTTGTTCACCATCTTTAAGCAAAAAGGACAGCACGGCACCAAAGCCGGCCATTTGTTCTTTGGCTATCTGGTGCTGCGGGTGCGATTGCAAGCCAGGGTATAATACTTTCTCAATTTTATTATGGTTATCCAAATACTCGGCCAATAACTGTGCATTTTTCACATGCCCGCGCATGCGGTAGGGCAGGGTTTTGATGCTGCGGGTTAAATAATAACAATCAGTAGGAGAAGGGACAGCGCCACCCATAGTTTGTACAGCGCGTATCTGTTCCCACCAATCGTTTTTCTTAGCGGTAATTAATGCACCGCCCATCAAATCGCTGTGCCCGCCAAAATATTTGGTGGTGGAGTGCATCACCATATCGGCACCCAAAGCTAAGGGCTGCTGGCAAAGTGGCGTGGCAAAGGTATTATCGCAAACAACTTTAACAGCATATCCGGCAGCAATGGCTACCACGGTTTTTATATCAGTTACCTTCAGAAGGGGGTTCGATGGTGTTTCCAGCCATATCAGTTTGGTGTTGGGTTTAATGTGCGCTTTTAGCACTTCGCTATCATTCACATCAATAAAATCAAACTCCAAAATGCCAACAAACAGCTGTTTTAACTGGTTGCGCAACCCGTGGTACATATCATCTGGGGCTATAATATGGCTGCCCGGCTCCAGCGACTGAAAAACCGACATACCCGCTGCGTTACCAGATGAAAATGCAGCGGCATCTTCGCCGCCCTCCAGCTTTGCCAGTACTGCCTCTAAAGAAGCGCGGTTGGGATTGGATGCGCGGCTGTAGGTATGCCCTCCAGGGAACTCTCCATCCTCGCCACGCTCAAAAGTAGTGGCAGTTACAATGGGTTGCACTACAGCGCGCGATGTTCCGTCGATATGGTTGCCGGCATGGATGGCAATGGTTTCTATTTTCATGGTAAATGGTTGTGTTACGCCAAAATAAAAGGAAATTTTTGGCATTTGATGTAGCGTTTTTAAAATCGGTGGCGTATTATATAAAAAACATTTTAAATGAAACACCTATCCTTCATCCTTCTTATTGTTGTCCTGGGTATATCTGCCTGCGAAAAAGAAACTGTAAGCCCCGGCTACGACGATAGTTACTCTGCCTGGTTGTCTTTCAAAAAATCATCGGGGAATTCATATAGTTATGTCACATATTATGGCTCGTGGACAGGCTCGTACGCCGAATCGAAAATTACCGTACAAAAGGGTAAGGTAGTGGCCCGCAATTTTTTATTTATGCGCCCCGCTGCAGTACAAGGCGGTACCGACACGCTAAAAAACTGGTCGGAAAGCGGGAGTACCCTAAATTCACATACGGATGGATTTGAGGGACTAACGCTTGACGAGGTGTACCTCAAAGCAAGAAATGAGTGGTTAAAGGTAGATAAAGCCAAAAACGATATCTTTTTTCAGGCAAACAATAATGGCCTCATTTCTTTGGCCGGGTATGTCCCCAAAGGCTGCCAGGATGATTGCCTTATCGGGATACACGTAAAGGATGTAAAGGTTTACGTTAAGGAAATAAAGTAAATTCTTTTGTGGGTACCATCCTTGTAAAGCCTCTGTCATTTTAGATGTTTAAACAAGGTTGCTTGGATGCAGCCCTGCAAAATTGCCGTATTTTGCTACCTTTGCTTAAACTATTTGTCTAACAATGGAAGTATCAGAAAATTTTAGGATACTGTTAAATAACCCCCGGCTTTTACCCGAACTTAAAGCAATTGCCCAAAAGGTACTCGATAAACGGCGCATCACTTTTGATGAAGGCGTTTTGTTGTATGAAAAAGCCGAGCTGGGTTACCTGGGCATGTTGGCTAATTACATACGCGAACAAAAACACGGAGATAAAACCTATTTCAATCGTAATTTCCATATCGAGCCAACTAACCTTTGCGTTTACGATTGTAAATTTTGTTCATATTCCAGGTTGCTAAAACAACGCTCGGAAGGGTGGGAGTACACCATGGAGGAGATGCTGGACATCGTAAAGAAGTATGATGGCCAACCTGTTACCGAGGTGCATATTGTAGGTGGCGTATTACCCCAGTATGATGTGGCTTTCTACAGTGAACTTTTCACCCGTATTAAAGAACACCGCCCGGATTTACATGTAAAGGCATTAACGCCTGTAGAATACCATTACATTTTTAAGAAAGCTAAGATAGATTACGCTACCGGCATGCAACTGATGAAGGATGCAGGTTTAGAATCTATCCCAGGCGGAGGAGCGGAGATATTCCACCCCGAAGTGCGTGACCTGATAGCTAAAGATAAATGTAATGCTGACCAATGGCTGGCCATACACGAGGAGTGGCATAAAATCGGCATGCGCTCTAATGCCACCATGCTTTACGGCCACATAGAAAAATATTGGCACCGGGTTGATCATATGGAACGGCTGCGTGAGTTGCAAGACAGCACGGGCGGCTTCCAAACCTTCATCCCGCTTAAATTCCGCAACCAGGATAACCAGATGAGCAACGTGCCCGAATCTACGGTATTAGAGGATTTGCGCAATTATGCCATAGCCCGTATATACCTGGATAACTTCGACCATATAAAGGCGTATTGGGCCATGATAAGCCGTACCACGGCGCAGTTATCATTAAACTTTGGTGTCGATGATATTGATGGTACACTGGATGATACTAATAAAATATATACGATGGCAGGCGCCGAAGAACAGCACCCGGCCATGAGCACTAAACAACTGGTAG
>NZ_CAMLOV010000282.1 GCF_946481715.1 uncultured Mucilaginibacter sp.
ATTTATACGCAAAAAGCCGATTATACCCTGCCTATCAGCAAGAGCGTAAAGTTTGAAACCGGCGTAAAATTCAGCTCGGTAAAAACAGATAACGATTTGCAGGCGCAAATAAACAGCGGCAACACCTTTATAAATGATACAAGCCGGACCAACCGCTTTATATATGATGAAAAAATTGGCGCTGCTTATGTAAACCTGAGTAAAACCTGGGCAAAAACATCGGTACAGGTAGGGCTCCGCGCCGAGCGCACCTCATCTGTAGGCGACCTGGTGACAAAAAACCAGGTGGTAAAACGCCACTACCTCGATTTTTTTCCGAGCGTGTTTATCAACCGCACCATTTCGGACAAGCACGAACTTGGGCTTAACTATAGCCGCCGTATAGACCGCCCGGGTTACGACCAGCTAAACCCATTCCGCTTTTACTTGGACCAATACACCTACGAGCAGGGCAACCCGTTTTTAAAACCGCAGTACACCAATTCGTACGAACTGAGTTACACCTACAATAAAACTATCAATGTTACGCTTGGCTACAGCCAAACAAATGATGTAAGCACGCAAATTATATTAACCGATACCTTAACTAAGGCAACCTATCAAACCAATTTGAACCTTAACAGGCAAAACTCATACAATATCAATATCAACTCGCCCTATACCATTGCTAAATGGTGGACAGGCAACGTAAACTTCACCGGTTTTTACCAGCAGTTTAAATCCGATTCGTTGTTAGGAGCTACCCTAAACACGGGTAAGGCTACCTACGTTATCCGTACCACACAAACGTTTTTGGTTGCCAAAGGCTATAAGGCAGAGCTATCCGGCAATTATACTTCGGCGCTGGCATTTGGTATATTCAACATCAAGCCACAATATTCGGTAGATGCGGGCATAAGCCACTCGTTCTACGATAAAAAAATGAACCTGAAATTTGCGGTAAGCGATATATTTAACACCCGCAGAAACATTGTAAGCAGCCGCTACCAAAACGTAAACCTTGATGTACGGCAAAAAAACGATACCCGTTTGTTCCGCCTTACCTTCACCTACAATTTTGGCAACAGCAAAATAAAAGCACGCCAGCACCAAACCGGTGCCGATGACGAGAAGAACAGGGTGAAGGGGGCGAATTAATCCCTAACCCCTATTAGATGAAGCACGAGCTTTTTAAAAAGCAAATATCCATTATGTCATCCCGAACGAACACGGGTAGGGTGGTGAAATGGGGTGAGGAGGGAACTTATGCGGATTGATTAGCGGTAACGAAAGTCGCCTGGCAACCAGTGCCCTGTTAGGAATTGAAGTGAGTTACCGAGAGCTTGTGGATGTCACTTTCTTTTGGCACCAAAAGAAAGTAACCAAAGAAAAGTGCCGGCTACGTAACGCCTGTGAAAGTCAGTGCTCACGCAATGTCAGTGCCGCCCGTGCGTTACTGATGCCGGTTTTTAGGTTATTGTCTGGTTCGTCTGACTCACAATTAAGTTCACAAACCTAAGTCTTTTAATTGCATCAACCTAACGAAGCACGCTCTTAATCGGCCTTGGCTTGTTCGGCAACCACGGGTACTGATAGAGCACAACCGATGATAGAACAAGGCGCAGCCGAGAGTTTTCTTTTGGTGACTTTTCTTTTGCGGAAAAAGAAAAGTTACATCCACAGGCTTGGCGTAAAACCACTGCCGCACCTAACGGAGAACTGAAGAACAAATCCCCACCTCAACTCTCAGTTGACGTCGCAATTCATTTGTATATTGCAACAAAATTAAACGCCTTAATGCCTAACCCAACCACTACTGCGCTTTCACCCACCCGTTACAAACAATTAGATAGCCTGCGGGGGTTAGCAGCTTTATGCGTTTTCATATCGCATTGTTTTTTAATGCTTAGCCCGGCAGGAACCTCGGTAGATGTAATAAAGCAAAGCCCTTTAGGTATTCTATTGAATGGCCGCGCCGCAGTAATGTTCTTTTTTGTGTTGAGTGGCTTTGTATTAAGCCTGCCGTTTATTAACAGCGAGCGCCCTTTAAAACTCACCGAATTTTATATAAAAAGGGTATTTAGGATATACCCGGCTTATTTGTTGGCCATATTGATTGCCATTATACTAAAAACCTACCTTTTCCACCCTGCAGGTACCGCCGGCTATTCGGATTGGATCCGCAGTTTTTGGGGCTGGCCCTGGGATGCCGCACACCGCAGCGAGATCGTCAAAACCTTTTTACTCATCGGCCCAAACTTTGATGCCGATATGATAGACCCTGTGATATGGAGTTTGGTGGTAGAGATGAAGATGTCGCTGTTGCTGCCTTTCTTTATTATTATTGTATCGCGCGGCAATTGGTTGTTTAACCTGCTCTTCTTTTTACTGGTGTTGGCGCTTATATACAACCACGCCAACGGCTTTTTGGGTGTATTTTATATAGGTGTGCTTTGTGCAAAGTATAAGGAGCCGTTAACAAAGGCCATTAAAGCACTAAGCGCAGCGTGGGTCATTGCCCTGCTATTGCTGGCGGTATTCTTTTATAATATCAGTTTTGAATTTTATAAGCCCTGGGGCGATAGTACCAACCCCTTCGCCTATTTCTGGCGCGATTATACAAACGCCATTGGCGGCGCATTAGTAATGATGATTGCATTGGCAAGGGTACGGGCGGGCAACTTTTTACAATCGCCGGTATTAAATTTTATGGGCGATACTTCCTACAGCTTTTACCTGCTGCATATGCCACTATTAATAACACTATGCGGTTTATTTGGCAACAAATTCCCGGGCAGCACTGCGGCTATTATTATAGTGGCCGTTGCACTTGCTTATGCCTTAAGCTTTGTGGTATTTAAAACGATGGAGATACCTTTCCAAAACCTCGCCAAAAAGTTAGTGGCTAAGTGGCCGCTGCTGCAAACTATGGATATTAAATAAGTGGGCAGTGAAAAACGCAAGGTAACATTGGAGGTTTGAAAGCATTATTAACAGTTTGCAGTCAGCAAGAAGATTCTACCTGCTAACTGCAAACCGCCAACTGCAAACTGAACTACTGCCCTACCATAAATACCGCATTGCTAAACAGCAATTTACCGTTTTCCCAAAAACTACGGAACAACGGGTCATCGGCCATAAAAACAACCGAACCACGGCCCATGCTTTGCACGCCCAGCAGCATGCCGTTTGCTATGCGTTGCTTGGATTGTGCACCGGCAAAGCCCGATACATAAGCATCCTTTTTCAGGGTGCCTACATTCCAGCCGTCTTCGCCAAGCATATCGTAAATGTCATCGTTCATTTTTAGGGTGTAGTAGTAGTTTGGCAAACCAAAACCCAGCGGGTGGGTGTTATCCAAATTAAGCTTAAATATTGCACCCGGGATACCGGTAGAAATGGCATCGCGCTCGCGGTTGGCATACACCTTTACATCGGGCGTTTTATCCTTCTTGTCGTCCTTTTTATCTTCCTTCTTCTTCAGCCCAAACTCTTTTTTATCAGCTAACAGCGATACGGCGCTTTCCAGCGCGATAAGCCTGCCGCCATCGCGCACCCAGCCCATCAATTTTTCGGAAGGGAAGCCATCGTAGCGCCCATCAGGGAAGATAGCCACATCAAAATCTGAAAGCTTGGTACGGCCAAGGTCCTGGTAACGGATGATGCTAATAGGATAGCCTATCTGCTGCTCAAACAAATGCCAAACCTCGCCCATAGCTTCGGAGTTTACGCCGTCGCCGGCCATCAATACCACGCGGGGCTGTTTGATGAATCGCACTTCGCTCGAGCCTATATCATTGCCTTTATCCATAAACCCTGTAGATATCGGCGT
>NZ_CAMLOV010000283.1 GCF_946481715.1 uncultured Mucilaginibacter sp.
CATTGGGTCATTGGGTCATTGGGTCATTGGGTCATTGGGTCATTGGGTCATTGGGTCATTAAGGGAATTTGATTTTGGTGGTGCTGTTTGTTTCATTTCACCAATATTTCGTAAATTCGAATATGGCGAGGAATTTCTTAGTTAAACCGAAAAGCAAGCGTACTAATTTGAAAGAATCGCAGCAGGCAAGATTGATGGAAATATCCAGACAGGTTTTAAATGATGTGAAGTTATTTAAACAAGGAAAATTGAAAACTTATCCGATTGAACAATTATGGGAGGAGTTATGACAACACCGGAATTAAAAGAAAAAATAAGCAAACAACTCGGCAATTTACCGGAAGACCCTCTAAAAGAAGTGCTGGAATTTATAACCAAGATCCAACAGCAACAATATATTGATGTTACCACGTTGGATAAGCATATGGATGCCATCATATCCGAAAACAGAGGATTATTTAAAAGGTTGGCTCGATGATTAGTATCCGATAGGCTATTCACATGTTAATCAAAGAAATTTGATTTATCGGGAAGAGTTTGTTTCTTTAATACTTATTGATTTCAAACAATGAGTAACAGAATTGAAGATTTGGATGTTTATAACCTTGCGGACACATTCGGAAACAAAATTTGGTTCCTGGTTTTAGAGTGGGACTATTTTACAAAAGATACCGCAGGAAAGCAATTAACACGGGCTGCCGATTCGATAAGCGAAAATATCGCCGAAGGTTTTGGCCGATATCACTATAAAGAGAATAAAAACTTCTGCTACTTTAGCAGGGGATCTTTAATTGAAACCAAAGGATGGCTAAATAAATGCCTGGTGAGAAACTTGATAAGTGCAGACAAGCACGCAGAGCTCATCAAAGAATTAGAAAGCATCCATCATAAACTTAATATTTACATAAAATACATTGGGAAGAAAATTATTGAGCAACCAAAAAATGACTCAATGACCCAATGACCCAATGACCCATGACAATCTCCATCATAGTAGCCATATCCAAAAACCACGCCATCGGCAAAAACAACCAGCTCCTTTGGCATATGCCAAACGACCTAAAACATTTTAAAGAGATAACCCAGGGCCGCACCATCATCATGGGGCGTAAAACATTCGATTCGGTGGGCAAGCCGCTGCCGAGGCGGCGCAATATTGTGGTAACCCGGCAGGATATAGAGATACCGGGCTGCGAGGTAGTAAAGTCGATAGACGAGGGCTTAGCGCTTTGCGCGCACGATGACGAGGTGTTTATTGGCGGCGGTGCCGAAATTTACCGGCAGGCCATAGATAAAACCGACAGGATCTATCTAACCATCATCCACAAAGAGTTTGATGCCGATACCTTTTTTCCGGAGATCGACTACCTTAAATGGGAGGAAGTAAGCCGGGAAGACTTTGAGCCCGACGAGAAAAACCCGTTTCCGTATTCATTTATACAGCTAAACCGCCGTTAACAAAACCCGCCGATATTTTGTTTCAATTAAAAATTTCATGCTACTGAAATTTTATTAGATTTGCCGTCTATTTTTAAAAAGCTTATAAACTAATTAATTACATATAAATTCGCGATGCAAGGTAAAGGGGTTATTAAATTTTTCGCCATTCTGCTGGCTGTTGTGTGCATATACCAGCTTTCTTTTACATGGGTGGCCCATAAAGTTGAGAACGATGCCAAGGTTATTTCCAAAGGCAATCCTGAAAAGGAAGCTGCCTATTTAGATTCAATGTCCAGTCAACCGGTGTACCCGCTATTTGGGCACACCTATCAGTACTGCCTCGACAGGGAACTTGCGCTGGGGCTGGATTTAAAAGGCGGTATGAGCGTAACCATGCAAATTTCGTTGCGCGAATTGGTTCAAACTTTATCAAACAACAACACCGACCCTGCTTTTAAACAGGCAATGGGCGATGCTGAAAAAGATGTTGTTGAACAAACCAGCAAGGATTATATCACCCTTTTTGTTGAGGCTTACGAAAAACGCGCTCCCAACGGAAAACTGGCAGCCATATTTGCAAACAGCAGCAACCAGGACAAAGTAAAGTTCAACTCTACCAATAGCCAGGTTGAAGCTTACCTGAAAGACCAGGCCGCCGCCGCGGTACAACAATCTTATACCGTATTGCATAAACGTGTAGATCAGTTTGGTGTTACGCAGCCAAATATCCAACTGCAAAAAAGCACTAACCGTATTTTGATCGAACTTCCGGGCGTTAAAGAACCGGAGCGTGTTAATAAGCTTTTGTCGGGTACGGCAAAACTGGAGTTTTATCAAACTTACGATAACACCGAGGTTTACCAGGTGCTGAACAGTGTTAACAGTTTATTGGCCGCTAAAAACAAAGCAACTAATAAAGACACTGCAAAAGCGGCCACAGTTGCCAAAGCGCCAATGAGCGTAAAAGATTCTGCAAACTCTTTGCTTAATAAACTGAAGAACGCTAACAACAAAGATTCATCTGCATTAAACAACAAAGCACAGCTTGCTGCGCAAAACCCGCTGTTTGCTGTAATGAGCCTGGTTACTTATCCTGATGCTAACAACCAGCAGCAATTAGCCCCGGGCCCTATTGTAGGTTACTCGCAAGTGAAAGATACTGCTAAAGTAAACAACTACCTGCGCAGCCCCGATGTTGCCAGTGTATTGCCAAGGAACATTAGATTCCTTTGGGGAGTAAAACCGTTAGAGAAAACAAAAGTATTCCAGTTATACGCTATTAAATTATCTGGTGCCGAAAACGGCCCGGTACTTACCGGCGACGTAATTACTGATGCACATGATGACATTAACCAGCTTAACGGCGGTAACGAGGTTATCATGAACATGAACTCGCAAGGTGCCCAAAAATGGAAAAACATAACTGCCGAAGCATCTGCTGGCGCTAACAAACGTTACATTGCTATTGTGCTTGATGATAACGTGTACTCCGCTCCTGCTGTTCAAAACGAGATCTCGGGTGGTGTATCTTCTATTTCGGGCAGCTTTACGCATGAGGATACAAAAGATTTGGCCAACGTTTTAAAAGCCGGCCGTTTACTTGCGCCTGCCCGCATTGTTGGCGGCGAGGTGGTAGGCCCATCTTTAGGCCAGGAAGCTATCAGCGCAGGTTTACTTTCATGTATCCTTGGTTTAGTGGTTATCCTTATCTTTATGATAGCTTACTACAACCGTGCAGGTACTGTTGCTGTTATTGCGGTATTGGTGAACGTATTTTTCCTGCTGGGCGTTTTGGTAAGTATCCGTGCGGTATTAACGCTGCCGGGTATAGCAGGTATCATCCTCATATTAGGTGTTGCTGTTGATGCCAACGTGTTGGTTTACGAGCGTGTGCGCGAAGAGCTTGGCTTAGGCAAATCTATCCGTATAGCGGTTGCCGACGGTTTTAAACATGCATTGCCTTCTATCCTTGATGCCAACATCAGTACTTTCTTAACAGGTATTATATTGTTCGTATTCGGTTCGGGCCCAATACAGGGTTTCGCTACTACGTTAATGATCGGTATCGTAACTACTTTATTCTGCTCGTTGCTTATATCGAGGTTGATATTTGAATTTATGCTCGAAAAAGGCTGGGATATCAAATTCTCAAACCCATGGAGCTCGCATACCTTCAAAAATGCAAACTTTAAATTCGTAAAAAACCGTTTTGAAGTAGTGCCGGTTGATTCGGCCCAGCTCGATGCCTTCTATTATCTTACCCCCCTGCCGCGGAGATCTATAAATGCAGTGGTCACTGCCATCAATAGGTCAAACAACCTGAATGGTTCACAGCTGAACCTGAGTTTTACAGACCGTAACCTTTT
>NZ_CAMLOV010000284.1 GCF_946481715.1 uncultured Mucilaginibacter sp.
AAATAAAAGCCCCGGAGCACTCGCTGCCCGGGACTTTCAACCTAAACCTTATCACAATTATAAGTGCGGTTGCACCTATGTGCTTTTTAAACGAATACACTTGGCCAAATGTTGTGCAAGGCAACGGTAAATTACCTGCAAATGATAAAATTGTTTCACAATAATTTTTCAGGAGAGGTAAAACAATCCTGAAAAAAAAACATTGTCTGCGTGTTGCGTTAGCCAACAGCGCAACGTAATTATATTTTAAATAATGGTATCCAATGATCCGGTACATTAAACAAAAACAACTAAAAGGATATACTTCAACTTTAATACTGCTTTCTATCCTGCTATTGCTGATGGGGATTTTTGCCGTAATGCCCTTGTAATGGTGTAATGGCTTAGAAGGTGGTTTGCACCCAGATAAAATAGGGGTAGCTTAATAATCGGCACACACCGCGTGCCCAGTTCCTTTCCCCGCTTCGTTGTACCCGGAAGACTGCTGTAATTCCCTCGTCTAATCGTTAGTTCTAATTGCGCCCGCCTTTGCTTTTGATTGACAAGGCTGTTGCTTTGCTGCATTGAGAGTTGCTCAGGCTTCTGTTTGCCGGGGTCCAAACGTTGTTAAAAACAAAGTCGCACCAAATTGGTTAATAGCTTTACATCTTTATACAACACATTAACCTGTTAAAAACCATGAATTTAAAACGTACTTTCGGAGCCATACTTACAGTATTGGGTATCATAGGCCTCATCTGGACTGGAGTTGAAGTAATTAACCACAGCGGCCAGTACACCACGATGATAGTGGTAGGCATCATTTCTATAATTTTTTTTATGACCGGCATCAGCCTTGTGCGCAACACTAAGGACGAAGCTTAATTTATAGCAGCCGGCGTAATGGTGCCCGTTTCGGAGATGCTTAGGCCCGATTGCTCAAAATCATTCTCGGTAAGTGTTTTTATGCGGCGCGAAGCGCGGTTGAGTGTATCGCGTATCAATCCTTTATCGTGCGATTGTATGTAGGATACTATCTGGCCACCTAAAAAATGGCCTTTTTTGTTTATACGCAGTTTTAGCATGGGCGCAAGCCCGCAAATACCTGCCACGCTTACGCTACGGTAGGTGCAAAAGTTGCCCAGGCTATACGCTATTAAGCGGTTGTTGTACAGCTCCATTGCCCTGCTTACGTGCGGCCCATTGCCAAGTATAACGTCTGCGCCGGCATCAATAGCTGCATGGGCAAAAGCATTTACATTTCCCCGGCGCTCGCCGTTGTAAGATTCGGGCGTGCAGGAAACGTGCTCGAAGCTAACCCCTTCGCCACCCCCATGGAACGATACGATAACAATATCGCTTTGCTTTTTCAAATCCTTTATAATAACCGCCGCGCCCGCAATATCCAGCAGCGATACGGTTTGGCTGTTTGGCGAAAACGCGCAAAAGCCATATTTGATCCCTTTGATAGTAAAGGTTTTGGTTGGCGATGTTTTTAGCCCGGCGTAATGGATGCCCAGGCTATCTAAAATTTTTACGGTTGTGGTGCGCCCCTTCAACCCAAAATCGTTGCTATGGTTATTGGCAACGCTTAAAATATCAAAGCCGGCATCTTTAAAAATACCGCCATAATGCTCCGGCATTTTAAACAGGTACGGTTTGCTACGGAATTTTAGTTTCATAGCAGCAGGCGCTCCGCTGTCTATCAATGCACCCTCCAGGTTGCCGAACGCCACATCGGCTTCGCGCAAATCTTTCAATGCAAATTTAAAACTGGCTTTACCGCTATCAGGCGGAAGTGTGTTACTGTTAGGATAAGCTGTACCCAGCATCATATCGCCAACGGCTGCAATGTTTATGGCGGTATCGGCAAGCGGTGAAACGGCGGTATCTGCGGGCGTCGTTTTTTCGATAGGTATAACGGCAACCGTTTTAGTGGCCGTAGGAACGTTGCAGCCCGCAAAAAGAAGGTTGGCGCAAAACGGGAAAATGAGTAGGGAACCGGTTTTCATGGACAAAAAAAATCCCTCCATATTAGGATGGGGGGATTAATAGAAATATAATAATTTAGGTTTAATCAGTTATTGTCGGGGCCGGGTACGTCGGCGCTGCTGCTGGTCAGTTCGTTTTTAAACGACTCCAGCATGCGGCCACCTTTATAAAAATAACGGCTGTAGTAAGCATCATCAAGGCTGCTAATGGCAACACCGCGCGATGATGCATGTGCAAACCTGTTATTGCCTAAGTAAATGCCAACATGCGAAATGCTGCGGCTGTGGATTTTAAAGAAAACAAGGTCGCCCTCTTTCAGGTCATCTTTACCAACCGGATCAACCATGCTAAAAATGTCGCGTGAGCTGCGGCGGATGGTTAGGTTGAAAACATCACTGTACAATTGTTTGGTAAATGCTGAGCAATCAATTCCTTTTCTCGAGCTACCGCCAAAACGGTAAGGAGTACCAATCCAATCGTGTACGAAATTGAATAATTTCATATTAGAGGTTGCCGATAAGGCCACGCCCATAATTTGTGAGAGGTAATCTTTGGCTAATGACTCCTGGTCGTCAGATTCAACGACCGGACTTGGAACACTTTTTGTTTGAGCCTGTGCGGCTAAAACGCTCATAAATAGTGCAATAGCAAGTGCAATTTTCTTCATTTAATCTCTTTTTTTGTTGATTAGGGGCAACAAATGTATATTAAATCAGACAGTGTGTCTATTGTTAGATACAAATCTATATAATTAATCTAAACCACCAAATAAATTATGAAATATTTTTCATGTTCGTTGTGGTAAATAATATTAACCAATGTTAATAAAGTTATCGTTAAAGTGAATATTCTTAAAAGCGATAAGTGGCTAAACGGCTAGTTTTCAATGCATAAGAATTTTTGGCCGCTGAGCTCGATGGATGGCAAGGTTGTGGAAAATTTCAATTTTTAAAATTTACATGGTTGTATGGCAGCATGGTGATTCAACCACAAAGCGTTGTTACCAGCTATTGTCGTTCCTGATATCTCTAAAAAACTTTGGAAATTGTGATGATCTAAATACTGAGCGCTTTAAAAAAAAACACAGGAATTATTATTACGGAAAACCCCTGTATCGCACTCCTATAAAGCGTGCTATTTACACACTATCCAAATGATATTCCGCTTTTAGTTAAAAATGCGTTTTCAGCTTAATAAGGTTATATTTATGTTAAATAAATCTTTACAACAAATTCGTTGCAGTTTCGGTTATTTGCGAGATATAATTAGATTTGCATATTCTCTTAGAATTGTTTTTAATAAATGAGTTCAATCGAAATAACTAAAGACACCTACCTGATGTGGTATGAGTCTATGCTACTGATGCGTAAGTTTGAAGAAAAAACCGGCCAGTTATACGGCCAGCAAAAGATACGCGGATTTTGCCATTTGTATATTGGGCAGGAAGCAGTGTTGGCCGGCGCTATGTCGGTTATACGCCACGAAGACAGTTTAATAACTGCCTACCGCGACCATGCACATGCGCTGGCAAAAGGTACTTCCCCTAACGCTATTATGGCCGAGATGTATGGTAAAGCAACCGGATGCTCTAAAGGTAAAGGCGGCTCGATGCACATGTTCGACAAAGAAAACCATTTTTATGGCGGGCATGGTATTGTAGGCGGCCAAATACCAATGGGTGCAGGTATAGCTTTCGCCGAAAAGTACAAAGGCACTGATAACGTTAACATTGCCTATATGGGCGATGGAGCTGTACGCCAGGGTGCATTAACCGAAACCTTTAATATGGCCGCTTTATGGAAACTCCCCG
>NZ_CAMLOV010000285.1 GCF_946481715.1 uncultured Mucilaginibacter sp.
AGATCCTGTCAAGTGACTGGAGTTCAGACGTGTGCTCTTCCGATCTTTCATACATTATACCCTTTTCATTTTGTTGGGTTTTGGCCGGATTTTGCCCGGGTTTTGTTTACCCCGTCAATTGCTTTGGATGATAACTTGCAGCAATTAACAAAGATAAAATCAACAAATGTCAAATTTAAAAAATTACGGACGGCTTTTTTATGGCCTGGGTATAATGGGTATCGGGATACTTCATTTTTTCTTTAAAGGTTTCAGGCCCGTTATTGCGCCCGTAACGGCCGAGGCCGTTGCCAACATTTCTTTTATCGTTTACCTGGTAGCGCTTTACATCATCGCGTCGGGAGCTTTCATTGCTATCGGGAAGCAAACCCGAAACGTTTCCCTTATGCTCGGCGTTTTCTTTTTTATTTGCTTGCTGATTGGGCATCTGCCTGTCCGTTTACGCCTCGGCAGCCCCTGGACCGACGCAATCAAGATCTTTGCCTTATCAGGCGGCGCTTTTGTAATAGCGTCAGTGTCTCCTCCATCAAAACCCAATTTATTTTTCGATAAACTGTATAAAATAGCCCCGGCAGGGAAATATTTTTTTGCCATAATGCTGGTAATTTTCGGACTTGGTCACCTTACAATCGCGCAAAAAATCAGCGCACTCGTGCCAAAATATATTCCCTGGGGGCTTTTCTGGACGTATATAGCGGGCGTTGTTTTGATGAGCTCTGGGCTCGCCTTTATATTCAATTTTAAGGTTAAATGGTTGGGTTTACTGTTAAGTATCTCGTTGTTTTTGTGGCTTGTATTATTGCACATGTACTATGCCATTATGTTCCCTTCTTTTCAGGACGGAGAGAGTGTTATTGCCGGTTTTGAATGCGCTGCATTTTTAGGTACAGCCCTGATAATTTCGCAACTTCCGCCGAGACGCAAGGCCACCGAATTGAATAAACAAATTACTTAAAGCGACACCCTCATTTAATTATCCGCTTCACCCCCCGGCACCAACAAAATAAGGGCAGCCAGCAAAAAGCTGCCCAACACAGCCAATGGCGCAACCAGCAGCAGTTTAACGGCGATATCAACCGCCCAGTTTCGTGTTGGGAGGGTGAGGCTTCAACTATAATCGGGTGGAATATATATACCGCGAAAGCCCGGCGACAATAATAATAACCTATACTATTCTGGTTGAAGCAAATCTAAAGGCAACGACGAGGTGGTTAAAGTCGACTGCCCCTAAATCCGACATCGAACATCCTGATTCCGAAATCACTCCCCCGGTTTCCTCATCAGCCCCTTATTCTTATCCTCGCTTCTCCATGGCTCATAATTAAGCCCGGGCGTTAGCCAATATAACAGTACCACTCTTGAGTAACGGTAGTTAAAGGGCGATAACAGGAATATCACCCCCATTAAAACACCCACATACAGCCAGGGTGAATCGGAATGGGTGAGTAGGTAAGTAGCAACCGCAAAAGTCACCATTTCGGCCACGTTAAAGGCGTAACTTACAAACATGGCTACGTACCAGTATCCCGGTTCGCGCTCGTAGTGCAGCCCGCAGTGGTCACAGCTTTCGTACATTTTTTGCCCAAATAGTTCGTAAGTGCTGGTTGCGAATATATCGCCGCGGCGGCAGCGCGGGCATTTGGCTTTTATGCAGCCTTCGAGGGCGGAGATGGGTTTGGCGGGGCGTAGGTTATTGGTGTCCATGGCTAAGTGTTTGTTTACGGAATTCTTCGGGTGTTTGCCCGGTGTACTTTTTAAAAAACTTGGTGAAATAAGAGTTATCGGCAAAGTTTAATTGTGCTGCTATGGCGGTAATATTCAAATCCAGGTTTACCAGCAGGCGTTTTGCTTCCAGTATCACCCGGTTGCGGATCACTTCGCCGGCAGATATGCCCAGTATATCATTACAAAGGGCATTTAAATGGTTTGGGGTGATGTACAGCAGTGCAGCATAATCTTTGGGTAGCCGCAGTGTTGCAAAATTTTTATCGGTTAATTTGCGGAAGCTTTGCAACAGGGTGTAGTTATAATTGGGGGCGTTTACCGTGTTGTTATTCTCGCTTTGCCTCGCTACCAAAATAAATAACTGCAGCATCATGGCTTTTATCATATCCATACCCATGCGGTTTATGTTGCTGCTTTCCTGTACCAACTGCTCAAACAAATTCACTGCAGGCTGGTGGGTATTGGCGGGCAGGTTAATTACCTCGTCGTGGATATCACCGCTAAAAAAGGGCAGGTTATCCAAATAATCGGGCCTCAATAAAAACGACTGGAAGAATGATGCCGAAAAGTTAATGATATAACCATCTACCGGCCCTTCAAAACTCCAGCTATGCACCTGCCCGGGCACCATAAAGTAAATTTGGTATGGCTTTACCGGGAAGCTTTTAAAATCGATAGCGTGGGTGCCGCCGCCTTCGGTAAAAAATACCACATGGTAAAAGCTGTGTTTATGCGCCATGCTTAGGTTTTGGTGCTTTTGCAGGTAAGGCGCAAACCGGCTAATGAGCAGGTCATCATGCTGATGGTCGCTCAGGGCACATATATCATAAACCGGAAATGCCTTTTTCATGAGTACAAAGATACTTGACAAATACAAGCATTAATGGTGATATATATCACTTTTGTGGTGTTTTTTACTGATAAGTAAATTGTGCCAATTGTTTTTTTAACCACAGAGCGCAGAGGAGCCGCTGAGGTGCACAGAGCCTTGCAAACCTCTAATGATTTGTAATTCAATTTTTCTCTGTGAAACTCTGCGAATCTCGGTGGACTCCGTGGTTAAATTGGCCCCAATGCAAATCAAATTCGTGTAATTCGCCTTAATTCGTGAAATTAGTGCCATTATGCTTACAAAACCCGACAGCCTTATTTTTGATATGGACGGCACCCTCTGGGATGCTGTTGACACCTACGCCGAATCATGGAACGTTATGTTTAAAGAACTCGGCCTCGATAAAAAAATGGACCGCGAACAGCTTGCCGGTATGGTAGGCTGGGAGGGCAAAAAGGTGATAGAATTAATTTTAGCTGAGTTTGAGCCCGATAAACGCTGGGAAATATATGCACAGGTAAACGAAAAGCGTAAGATACTTATCCCCGAGATGGGCGGCATTTTGTATGATGGCGTAAAGGAAGGGTTAAAACTACTTGCGGAGAAGTACCAACTGTTCATCCTCAGCAATTGCGCGGCAGGGGTTATCCGCCAGTTTATTGATTGGGCAGGAATAGACGAGCATATCAAAGACGAAATTGCTTACGGCATTAACTTTATGCCCAAGCAGCACAATATTAAATTGCTGGCAGATAAGTACGACTTAAAGAACCCCGTTTACGTGGGCGATACCGAAGGCGACGGGCAGCAAAGCCGCCTGGCAGGCATCCCCTTTGTGTTTGTAAGCTATGGTTTTGGGCAAACAGACGACTACGACCTGAAGTTTGACGATTTTACCTCGCTTACCAATCATTTTTTAAACTTATAAGCGGCTAATGCGTTAGCTTTACTTAACAGAAACACATAGATATGAAAGGCCGCATATTCACCATCATAGGTTTAGTACTCATCCTGGTTTTGGTAGGGGTGGTGTATTACCGCTATTACTTTGTTTTTGGCGAGGGCACCAAAGCGGGTACGCTTAATTACTTTGTGAAGAAAGGCTATGTATTTAAAACCTACGAAGGGCGGTTGATACAAAATGGTATCCGCACCCAAACACAGGGCGGGGGCATTACATCCAACGAATTTATGTTCTCGGTAACTG
>NZ_CAMLOV010000286.1 GCF_946481715.1 uncultured Mucilaginibacter sp.
AGCACTATACCGGTTATATGGAGGCCTATACCCGTGAATGGCTGCCAATTGCCGACCTGCGATTAAGCGCTAAAGATGCCAACGAAAAGAAAAGCATGAACACGCACCTCCACGTGCTGGAGGCCTACACTACGCTTTACACTATTTGGCCCGATAATGAATTAAAAGTGCAGATCGAAAACCTGTTAAATAATTTCCTCGATCATATAATTGATAGGGATGCTCATCATCTCGTTTTGTTTTTTGATGAAGCCTGGGAAAAAAGATTTGCTACAGTATCCTACGGCCATGATATAGAAGCTGCCTGGCTGTTACTTGAAGCAGCAGAGGCAATCCATGATGACGCGTTTATCACAAAAATTAAAGATGCATGCTTATTGATATCCGAAGCAACCCTGGCCGGGCTTGATATGGACGGCGGATTGTGGTACGAATACGAGCCGGCCGCCAATCATCTCATAACAGAAAAGCACTGGTGGCCGCAAGCAGAGGCTATGGTGGGCTTTTATAACACTTACCAGTTAACAAACAATAACAAATGGCTGCAACTGTCGCTTAGCAGCTGGGAATTTGTAAAAAAACATATCCTTGACAGGCAAAATGGCGAGTGGTTTTGGGGCATTTATGCCGATGGAGCTGTTATGGCTACCGAAGATAAAGCCGGTATATGGAAATGCCCTTACCATAATAGCAGAGCATGTTTGGAAATAATCAAGCGGATCAACCTTACAGCATAAATCCAATTTCGCTTCCTTAATTTAACTGCAATCACGTCATACTATTAAATTGTGTACTAGAACGAAATTTTAGTGGACTTATTTAAACAAAGAGCAACATAATTTTGGTCAGTTAAAAACCAATAACACCAATTATTATGAGAAAATTCTATCAAATGGCGGTAAGCGGCCTGCTGCTGCTTACGCTGGGCCTGGGCTGTGCAAAAGATGCCAGCAAAACAACAACCGAGGCAGATGTTACTAAAACGACTATCCCGCGCGCTGCGCTGCCGCAAAGCTCGTTTAACCTGTGGCAAACCTGTAACGGTATTCCGTACAACATTTCGGGCACCAACGGTATTTGCATCCCGGTAGGTAATTGCAGTACCGATATTGATGCCGCACAACAAAAAACCGGGCAAACCGCCAATGGCATGCAGTTTAACGGTTGCTTTAAAGGCGGTAGCAATGCCAGCAGCGGCGCAAGCGAACAAGCCGTATTTGTTTGCGACAACGTTACCCAATGGAATGGCAACGAAATGGGCTTTGTAAAAACGCTGGAGAATAACGACCTGAAGGCTTACTTACAAGGCGGCGGGCAGTACATTACCGCGCTAATTTCGCATAACGATAATGGCTACCACACCTTTAAAGCGCAAGCTCGCAGCAACAACACCCACATGGTTGATTTTTATGTAGATGGCACTTACAAATGCACGCTAACCAACAACAGCGGAAGCTACTACAACAAGTTTTACTACTTTGTTGGCACTAACCACTGGTACGGCGGCAGCAACCCAACCGGCCAGCAAATTGAAATGTACAACATGGTAACCTACTAAATTCCTCCTAACAACAAAGGCAGCCGCACGGCTGCCTTTGTTGTATTATCGGATTATCTTATTTAACTGTTTTAATATCAGGCAGCCGGTTTTGCGCCCGGTATTCATTTGGCGAACAGTTGTATATTTTTTTAAACTCCCTGAAAAAGTAGGTTTTATTATTGAAGCCCGTCCGGTAGAATATTTCGGAAACGGTGAGATCCGACGAAGTTAGTAGTGCCGATGCTTTTTGCAGGCGGATATGCCGGATGAGTTCGGTAGGCGTCATATCCGATAAGGTCTTTATTTTTCGGTAAAGCTGAATTTTACTCATGTTCATCGCATTCTCCAGGAAGGCCCCATCCAGCTCCATATCAATGTTATCTTCAATTACGCGGGTAACTTTTTCTATAAAGTTTTTATCGTTTGCATCTAAGTCGCGGGCATCTAATTGCAGCCCTTTATTACCTGCGCCAAACACCAGGTGCAGCTTATCACGGTACTCCAGTAGCTTTTGTACGCGCACCAACAAGTGCTCGGTTTGGAAAGGTTTGGGTATGTAGGCATCAGCACCACAACTGTAGCCCTCCGTCATGTGTTGTATAGTGGTGCGGGCAGAGAGCAATACAAAAGGGATATGGCAGGTTTCGGTAGTGTTTTTCACCAGATCGCAAAGTTGCAAACCGTTCATATCCGGCATCATAATATCGCTGATGATTAGGTTGGGCATGGCGCGGTTAATAACCTCAATGGCTTGCTTGCCTGTAGATGCTTCGTAAATGATATAGCCGTCGCCCAGGATATCTTTCAGCAAATACCGTATCAGTTCTTCATCATCTACAATTAAAACGCTTTTTTTTTCTTCCTGCTCAAAACTTTTTACGAGCGATTTTTTATTATTATCGGCCAGGTTAAACTGCGGCACTTGCTCTTCGGCCCCAGGCAACGAAGCAAATACGTAAGAGGCATTGTCATTTTTTTCGGGTTCAGTAATTATTTGGTGTTTATCTCCCGGCACAAAGTTAAGCGGCAGCAAAACTTTAAAAGCGATCCAGTTATTTTCTATACTCACACTTATTTCGCCGCCGAGGAGGTTAACCAGCTGACGGGTAAATGCCAACCCCACACCCGAACTGATTTTATTTTGCTGGCTGCCATCTACAACAAAAAAACGATCGAACAGGCGGCCGGTTTCTTTATCGGTAAGCTTACAGCCCGAGTTGGCCACTACAATTTCCACCATCCCGCTGCCTTTCTTCTGATAAGCATCAAATATGATGTACGCTTTGGCATCGCAATATTTAAAGGCGTTTGATAAAAGGTTAAAGATGATCTTCTCCAGTTTATCTTTATCCATCCACATGCTGATGCCGGCATCTACATGACAGGAGAAATCAAGTTGTTTTTGCTCTACTAAAGCATTAAACAAGCCCGATCGGTTTACCAATAACTCCGATACATTTAAGTAACTGTAATGATTTTGCAATTGCCCCGATTCTGCCTTGCGGAACTCTAACAGCTGGTGTACCAAAAAATGCAGCCTTGATGCCTCTTGTTTAACAATAGACAGAAAATTACCGCCCTTATCTTTCTGCTCCGCCTGGTTCGATTTAAAAAGGTAGCGCTCCAGCGAGCCTAATATCAACGTTAAAGGTGTTTGCAGTTCGTGCGCAATGTTGGTGAAGAAGTTGAGTTGTTCCTGGTGCAGGTGCTCGTCTTTTTCGCGCAGCAGGTGTTCCATCTTCAGCTCCTGCGCCATTACAAATTTATTTTTGCGGTACCTCACAAACAACGTAATACCACACAGCAATGCTGCTATGTACCCTGCAAAGGCAACTGGCGTAAGCCACCAGTACTGTTTAACGGTTACGGCAAAGGCAGTTACACCGGGTGTCCAAACCCCCTCGCCATTGCTCCATTTTATGCGGAGGGTATAATCGCCGGGGGGCAGGTTATTGTAGATAATTTTTTCGCGCTTGCCTGTAAAGTGCCAGCCCTTATCGCTTCCCTGCAAAAAATAGGCGTATTGGCATTTTTGCGAATTGGTGTAGGTAATGGGCTGCAGGTTAAGTTCGAAGTAATTATCCTGGGGCTTTAAA
>NZ_CAMLOV010000287.1 GCF_946481715.1 uncultured Mucilaginibacter sp.
TCTTTATTAAAAACAAAATTTCATGGCAGAAACATTTGCATATGTCATAGTAATCGGCATGACGTGGTTGCCTCCACCCAAAAATGCAATTGCTACTCTCAATTTATTATTGTTAATTTGACACTAATTAAAAACCAGCTTATGAGACTATTAACCGCGCAAGCTTTGCGCAAAACCGGTATTTTTACCATCGGATTGCTTTTTAGCGCGCCGGCATTTTCTCAGTACATCGGCCAATATCAGCAGTCGCAGGCTATCAAACCCAGCATCACTGCCAAAGCGCAAAGTTTCAACCTCAACAATGTTAAATTGCTCCCTGGCCGTTTCAAAGACAACATGGAACGCGATGCCAAATGGATGCTGAGCATTAGCAACGCCAGCTTGCTGCACACCTGGCGGCTGAATGCAGGTATTGCATCTGATGGCAAACCTCTGGGCGGATGGGAAGCGCCCAATTGCGAACTGCGCGGGCATACCATGGGCCATATGCTGTCGGGCCTTGCGCTGACGTACGCTTCAACAGGCGAGGTTGTTTACAAACAAAAAGCCGATTCGCTGGTGACGGCCCTTGCCGAATGCCAGCAGGCATTAGACGACGGCGGCTACCTAAGTGCTTTCCCAAAACAATTCATCACGCGTGCCATTAACGGGCAAAATGTGTGGGCTCCCTGGTATACCATCCACAAAGTGATGGCAGGGCTTACCGATATGTACCTGTACACCGGCAGCAAGCAGGCTTTGGATATTGCCGAAAAGATGAGCGGCTGGGCCTTTGCTAAACTTGCCCCCCTAACCCCGCAACAATTGGCCACCATGGAGCGAAATGAGTTTGGCGGTATGAGCGAAGTCGCCTATAATTTGTATGCCATCACAGGAAACAAGAACGACAAAAAATTAGCCGAACTTTTTTACCATCACGCCATCCTGGACCCATTAGTAAACAAAGAAGATAAACTGGCGGGTGTTCACGCTAATACCCAAATCCCTAAAATAATAGGTGCAGCGCGCGGGTACGAACTTACACAGGACGACTCGCTAAAAAACATTTCAGAATTTTTTTGGCAAACGGTTATCGATCATCACACCTTTGCAACCGGCGGCAACAGCGATCAGGAATTTTTCTTTACGCCCGATCAAATCTCCAAGCATATTACCGCCACTACCACCGAAACCTGCAACACCTACAACATGCTGAAACTTACGCGCCACCTGTTTAGCTGGACGGCCGACGCAAAGTATGCAGATTATTATGAGCGCGCTTTATACAACCACATATTGCCATCGCAGGAAACCGGGACAGGCATGGTAGCCTATTTACAATCCTTAAAGCCCGGTATGTTCCAAACCTACAGTACACACCACGATTCGTTTTGGTGCTGTGTGGGCACCGGGTTCGAAAACCACGCTAAATATGCCGAAAGCATTTATTACCATACCGATAATGGCGTGTATGTTAACCTGTTTATCCCGTCAGAACTCAACTGGAGCGAGAAAGGCTTTAAAATGGCACAGCAAACCCGCTACCCCGAAGAAAGCAGCACCACACTTACCGTAAAGGAAGCGCCGTCGCAGGGGCCGTTTTCGCTGTATATCCGGTATCCGCATTGGGCAACATCAGGTGCTAAGATCACCGTGAATGGTAAAGCGGTTAAGATTTCCGAAAAACCCGGCAGTTATATCGAGCTGAAAAGAGCATGGAAAACCGGCGATAACGTGGTTGTTAATTTCCCTATGTCGTTACGGTTGATCCCGGCAAACGATGATGCAAAGGTAGCCGCAATTGCTTACGGCCCATTATTGCTGGCCGGCGATATGGGTACAGCCAGCATAACCCCGCCTGCCCCTTTTGCCAAAGACCAGCTGGACTTTGTAAAGTATACTATACCCGAAGATGTTATCAGCACCGTAAGCGTTAAAAACCGCAAACTAACCGACTGGCTAACACCGGTAACCGGCAAACAGCTTACGTTCCAAACAAAAAATGCAGCTGCCAGGCCACTTACCCTCATCCCCTATTACCAGGTTGATAAACAGCGTTACGTAATTTATTGGAATTTGAATTGATGATAACCCGTCATGTTGGACTTGTTTCAACACCCCATCATAAAAGTAGCCACCATGTTTAGCCGCCTTGCGTGTGGATTTGTGTTTTGAACGTGTTTTGAGTTAAATGAGTGCATCGTCCCGCTCATTCGCCGCGGGGGGCTACTAGTTTTTCGCGGTTGCTTATCTTTTTGACGGTGCTCAAGAGCGCTTCGCGGTTTTGATGCACCAAAAGTAGCAAAAGTGCTTTCAGCAGGAGAGGCTTCTTTGCCGGACGAGCCTTTGCCCTGCAAAGCGCCCAGAACCACGGGCTGGGAAAATTTGCCCCTGCTGCGCCGCTCCTGTCCCGCGCTTCAGCAAAAATTCCCTATGCCCTTCCCGCCGCACGACCCAACACGTTCTGTCCGCTTTCGCCCGAAGCTTCCCCGCTGCCGGTTATGAACCCAACTTTCGTGCAATAATGGTATGGGCAGAATGCTGCGTTTTCAATTAATTCTGTTCATTCGGTAATTCATTAAAATTCGAGTTCAGACAATCCAACGGAAAGTTTTTTATTGTCCGCCTACACCACAACGCCGGGCTGCTTCCCCCTAAACACATAATGCGCATTAAACACCAACACCGCTAAAAAAATAAGGCCATAGGCGCCAAGCTGCAGCAGGCTGATATGCTCGTGGTACACCACGTTGGCCAGCGCGAAGGCAATAATAGGGTTGATGTTTAGCAGCATGCCCACGGTAGAGGAGTTGAGCCCTTTTAGCGCGTAGAGGTTTAAAAACAGCGGGATAATAGTAAAGGCCACGGCAATCACCTCTATATACACCCAAAAGTGCGCCTCCTGCGGTACGGGGCCGCTGTAGCCCGGGTAAAAGGGCAGCAGCAACACCGCCGACAAAACGATATGGAACGTGAGCAAAATAAACTTATCGAACCCCGTGTTTTTACGCTGGCTAACCAAATAGCAGGCATACGTAAGCCCGATGATGATACCGTACACCATATCCATCACATTGGCGTACGATAGCAGCAGGCAGCCCAAAATACTGAGCGCAACCGCCGCCCACTGCGACCGGGTGAGCCGCTCGCGCAGTAGAAAGAAAGCCAGCAGCGTGGTTAAAATGGGGCAAACCAAATACGCCAGCGACGTTGCCTTAATACTTACATGATTTAGCACATAAATAAACGAGAACCAGTTGATGTTTAAAAACACGCTGCCGCCCACGTTTAGCAGCGCTACGCTGCGTTTTTGCGCGGCGGGGAGCGCTTTAAACCTCGCCACCGTTTCTGCCAGTGCCTTGCGCTTAAACGTTGCCGAGATCAGCAACATTAACCCGGCGCAGCTAAAAATGCGGTAAAACAAAATATCTACCGAGGCATAGGCGCTCAGCGGCTTTAGCACCAGGCTAAAAAAGCCCCAGGTAGCGTAAGCACTTATAGCGGCCAGGTAATATTTTGCATTCTTCAAAGCAGTAAGCGTATGGTATTGCGCGCAAATATCTGCAAAAAC
>NZ_CAMLOV010000288.1 GCF_946481715.1 uncultured Mucilaginibacter sp.
TGTTCTATCATTTTGCGCTCCACCATATACGTATCTTTTGTATTGGCAAGGGCAGAATCTGTTAAGCGTTCGGCAGATGGTTTAAAATTTGCGGAAGTGTTAATTTTGCTGCCATGTACTAATATGAATTTCCCTTTGAAATCGGCAAGGTGTGCTTTAATATAAGTAGTATCCGTTCCCTTCTCGCCTGGTAACAGTACCACTTGCGCCTGTTGCAAGCCATTAGTAGATGGACTCCAGGGATCGGGGTAGGCCATTAGCGGTTGCGTGTAAGGCGCTTTCATACTGATGCTGAAATCTTGCAGGTCCCATTGTTTGCCAAATTCTCCCCAAGGTTCGTTAGAAACGTTAACCAATCCCCATTTCTTCATGGCTCCTATCGCCCAAGTTGCGGCGCGTTTGTAGCCCGGCGAATTAGTAAGCCGTGGCCCGGATACATCGGTAAGGTAATGGGCAATTTGTTCGATATGCGAGCTATTGAGTTCCGCCTTTCTTATTTTATTGAACGCGGCGGTATCAACCTGAGATTGGGCAGCCAGGCTGCTTCCAAGAAGCAGGCAAGCGATAGCCGTTAATTTTGTGTTAAGGATTTTCATGAGTTTTTGATAAAGGGATTAAGTATGTGAATTTAGGGAATAAAAATGAATTGAGATAATTGCGCCTCTGCGGGAAGGCACTGTGTGCAATTTTTGCCGTAAAAATTTGTTAGTACAAAATGGAAGAACGAACCCATTAATCTGGTAAATCTGTTTAATCCCGGTTTTTTTCGCAAATTTGTAACACATCCAATTCGCATCAATGCACTTTTTGTACCCGGCTTTCCTGTTTGCGCTGTTTACACTGGCCATCCCCGTTGTGGTACACCTGTTTAATTTTCGCCGGTATAAAAAAGTATTCTTCAGCAATGTACAATTCCTGAAAGAGGTGCAGGAGCAGCAGGCATCGCGGCGTAACGTTAAAGAGCGTTTAATATTGGCCGCCCGTATGCTGGCACTGGCATTTTTGGTTTTTGCTTTCGCCAGGCCGTTTATACCAGGTAAAGAAACTGCAGACGCAGGCAAACAGCAACTGGTGAGCATTTTTGTAGATAATTCTTACTCCATGCAAACCCTTAACCGCGAGGGCAGCTTGCTGGATGAAGCCAAACAAAAGGCGAAACAAATAGCATCAGCCTATGCTATTAATGATCGCTTCCAACTGCTTACACAAGATTTTGAAGGTAAGCACCAACGCCTTCTTAACCGCGATGAGTTTAATGATGCGGTGGATGCGGTGAAAATAAGCCCGCAAAGCCGTAGCCTAAGCCAAATAACCGCCCGCCAACAAAGCCTTTTAGGGATGACGCCGGGCGCGGTAAAGCGCAGCTATATTATATCCGATTTTCAGAAAAACATAGCAGGCAATGCTGATAAGGCTCAGTCTGATATCCCTGTAAACCTGGTGCAATTAACCGCCAGCGAATTGCCTAATGTGGCGGTAGATTCCGTTTGGCTGCTAAATGCCACCCACCGCCCGGGCGAAACAGAAAAACTTATTGTACGGTTAAGGAACTATGCGGGCAAATCCGCAGAGAAAATTCCGCTTAAGCTGTTGATAAATGGCGTGCAAAAATCATTAGGAAGTTTTACGGTAGCAGCAAGGGGCGCACAAGCCGATACGCTTACCTTCTCGGGTTTAAAAACGGGCTGGCAGCGCGGCGAGATACAATTGCAGGATAACCCCGTTACATTCGATAATAACTTTTATTTTACGTTTAATGTAAACAACAAATTACCCGTATTGCTGATAGATGGCGGCATACCCAATAAATACCTTGGTGCTGTTTTTGGTGCCGACCCCTTCTTTAACATCAAACGCACGCAGGACGGTAATGTGGATTATGCGGCTTTAAAAACCTATCCGCTCATTGTTTTAAGCGATATTGATAACATATCGGCAGGGCTGACGCAACAGCTGAAAACCTACATTAATAGAGGCGGAACCTTAGTAGTGTTTCCGCCTGCGGCCGTTGATATAGCCAGCTATCAAGGCTTTTTACAGCCTATGGGCGCTGCCTACCCCGGCAAAATGGTGCCGGAGGCTACTAAGGTTTCTTCCCTGAACCTGCAAAGCGAGGTGTTTAAAAATATCTTCGAGTCTTTCCCGCAAAACCCTGATCTGCCCTCGGTAAACAAATACTACACCTTAAGCGGAAACACCAAACAAGCCGAAAGCCTGATGAAACTGCAAACCGGCCAAACGCTTTGGGAAGGTTACAGTTTGGGTAAGGGGAGGTTGTACTTATCAGCAGTTGCTTTAAACGAGGATTTTAGCAACCTGCCTGTACATGCCTTATTTGTACCGGTAATGTTTAGGATAGCGTTGCTAAGCGGGCACGACCAATCCTTATTTTATACACTTGGGAGCCACCAGGCAATTGAAACCGTGCCGATGCAATCTACCGAGAAGCAGGTAGTAAAACTGGTGAAAGGTACAGAAGCTATTATCCCTGATTTAAAGCAGCAGGAGGGGAGCACCATGCTTTACCTGCCCGGGCAACTGAACGAAACCGGCATTTACGAACTGAAAAAACAGGACAGCACCGCAGCCGTTTTGGCATTTAACGATAACCGAAGCGAATCGGACCTGAGCTATTTCAATAGTACCGGCCTCGCCAAACTTTTCGCGCAAAAAAGTAATTTTATAGCAGGCGATAAATTTAATGTGAACAATATCAACAGTGCCGAAAATTCGGGGCTTCAATTATGGAAACTTTGTATAATTTTGGCTTTGATATTTTTGGCCGCCGAAACACTGCTCATCAGGTTCTACAAAACCGATAAAAGCATTGCCACGCAGGCCGGATAGCAATTAACCCACCTTAAACAGCGATAATGAATTTGCTTATCAAATCTGCCACTGTTGTACACCCCGCCTCTCCGTTTAATAATAAGGTTGCCGATATTTTAATTCAGAAAGGCCTCATTACTAAAATAGGGCCATCAATTATCGATGATAAAGCCACTGTAATTGATGCCACGGGCAAATACATCGCCCCGGGCTTCTTCGACTTGAATTGCAACGTTGGTGAACTGGGATTTGAAACTAAGGAAGACCTGAAAACCGGCACTGCGGCTGCAGCGGTGGGTGGTTTCACCGGGATAGCACTGATGCCAAATACCCACCCACCCGTACACTCCAAAGCCGAAGTGGAATACCTGCTGAACCGCGCTAAGGGCAGTTTGGTGGATATATACCCCTTAGGTACTATCTCGCACAAGCGCGAGGGCAAGGACCTTTCGGAAATGTACGATATGTTTAAAAGCGGTGCCAAGGCCTTTACCGATGGCAACCGCCCTGTGCAGGATGCCGGTTTAATGGAGCGCGCTTTGCTGTATGTACAGGGTTTTGGTGCCAAAGTGATTTCTTATGCCGAGGACGCTTTCATAGCCGGTAAAGCAAAAATGAACGAGGGCG
>NZ_CAMLOV010000289.1 GCF_946481715.1 uncultured Mucilaginibacter sp.
ACGAGATCCTGTCAAGTGACTGGAGTTCAGACGTGTGCTCTTCCGATCTCGCTTATAGATAAATACCAATCAGGCGGCACCGGTTTTATATACGTATTAACCATCCCCGATGAAATTGGCCGCACAGGCAGTTATACCATTGATTTAGGCAAGGTTAAATCTGCCACGCTTTTTACCCCGAAGCCGGGTGCCAATGAGATGACGCAAACCGAATTGAAAGTGGTAAACGGAAAAGTAACCTTGCCGATATCAGAGACCCCCTCTTTTGTCCGGGTGGCGTTATAACACATAAAAGGATATTTAAATTAAACGCTCAATGCGTTGCGGCCAATGTACGCGATCGTAATCGCCGTTAACCCGCCGGAAAAGTTACCGATCATCGTTACCTGGTTTTGAAGCTGGTGCTGGTTATCATCATTAGTTACCCAGTAATGTACATATTTATCAGCGGATGCTTATTTTAGCCAAATAAAGCTACTATCCATGAATATCAGCGAGATATTGAGTATTACCATTGTCCTGGCCGCCGTCTTCGCCTATATCAATCACCGTTTGATCAAGTGGCCACCAACTATCGGGATCATGGTGCTTTCATTGGGCACCTCGTTATTGCTGGCAGCATTGGGTAAATTTTACCCCTTATTGTCAAATAAGGCGATCCAATTGGCATCATCGATCGATTTCAGGGACGTGCTGATGAATTTCATGCTCAGCTTTTTGTTATTCGCCGGCGCAATCCATATCGACGCCGGTAAGTTAAAAAAGGAAAGATGGCCTGTGCTGATATTATCTACCCTGGGGATTATCATTTCTACAACCCTGGTCGGCAGTATCACCTGGTACCTGTTCCAACTGTTTCATTGGCCAATACCTTATATTTATTGCCTCTTGTTTGGTGCCCTCATCTCGCCAACGGACCCTATCGCCGTATTGGCCATACTAAAAGAAGCGAAGATTCCTTCGTCGCTGGAGTTGAAAATATCGGGCGAGTCTTTGTTTAACGATGGCGTAGCCGTGGTGGTTTTTGTTACGTTGCTGGAAGCTGCCCGTTCGGGCGGGGCTGGAATTGAGCTATTTAACATAGGTAAGCTGTTTTTGCAGGAGGCTATTGGCGGCCTGTTGTTTGGCGGTATATTAGGTTATATTGGGTACTACGCCCTCCGGTCGATAGATGATTATAAAGTGGAAGTACTGATTACGCTGGCCATTGTGATGGGTGGTTATTTTGCAGCAGGCCATTTACACGTATCCGGGCCTTTAGCAATGGTTGTGGCCGGCATCATCACCGGTAATAAGGTAAAAGAGGAAGTGCTGTCAGATATCACTCGTGACTACCTCGGCAAATTCTGGGAATTGATTGACGAGATATTGAATGCAGTGCTCTTTTTGTTTATTGGGCTGGAAATGCTCGTTATTAAGATCAATGTGATCGTGCTGGTGATTGGAGCCCTGTCCATTATTACGGTATTGGTAGCCCGCTGGGCAGCTGTATTTTTCCCGATCCTTTTACTCCGTTATAAAATTAAATTCGAAAGACACGCGGTGGCCATCTTAACCTGGGGAGGATTGAGGGGTGGATTATCGGTGGCCCTTGCGCTTTCTTTAAGCCCCCAAATGCACCGGGATGAGTTTGTTTTAGTGACCTATATAATCGTTGTCTTTTCCATATTGGTGCAGGGCCTTACCATTGGCGGCTTAGCCAAAAGATTGCAAAATCGTTAGCCAGGCGCTGGTACCTTTTTTGCCCACTACTCTGCAGATTGGAAAAACATTACGCTGTTCTCCCCGGGAGGAATTTCGCTGTTTATTGGGTACGTAAGGGTAAAACATGTCTTTTCAATTTTGCTTCAATTTAACTGCATGCTTTTTACAGACTTTGTACTCCTATTGCCAGGATTTTCACAGATTTTTAAAGAAAATCAAAGGTAAATTTGCAAAAAACTGCGCAATTGCTGCACATACCCTCCGCCGAAAAGGTTCACATGTACAAGCAGTGGATAAAGGCACCATAGCTTCGTGCGCCGGTCTGCACCCTTACTTAAAGGGTAATGATACTGGTAGGCGTCATAAAAAGCCTGGCCAAAACCGCCGAACAAGGTAGTTAGGGCAATATCTATTTCGCGGTGGCCATAATAAACCGCAGGGTCTATCAGGTAGGGCTGCCCCTGTTTATCGATAATAAAATTCCCGCTCCAAAGGTCGCCGTGTAACAGCGCCGGGGATTCCGGTTCAAAAAGGGTGGGCAATTTCGCGAAAATCCGATCAAATTTCTGCAAATCAGCGGTTTGCAATTTTCCGTTTTTATGGGCAAGCACCATCAGGGGTTCCAGCCGCTCCGAAATGTAGAACGCACTCCAATCTGAGTGTGCTTGATTGCTTTGCTTTAAAGAGCCCATGTAGCTGTCCTCATGATACCCGAACGCTGGCGAGGTGGTGTGATGCAAATTTGCAAGCCCTTCCCCAAGCCGCGCGAGCCCTATATCGGTTAGCGGCCCGGCCTCTATCCACTCCATGATCAAAAAACTATAGCCTGCTGTTTCGCCAAATACAATAACATTGGGCGTTTTAACTGCGCCGGTGTTACGGATAGCCGCTAATCCATCCGCTTCGCACCGAAACATTTCGGGGAAACGCAATGCAGAATTTATCTTTACGAGGTATTTATCATTGGCTGTTTGCAGGGAATACACTGCGTTAATATCGCCGCCGCTCACAGGCTTTATACCCGTAATTTTTGCAGAGAGCGCCGCTTCGGCAGATGCAATAACAGCCTTATCTATCATTAAATTTGTTTTAAGCCCGGCGGCAAATTAACTATTACCCTGGTAATTTGTATGGAATAACCCTGTTTGAGTTTAAATTGAGTGTTTCACATAAGCTGCTTCAAGTTAATTTTTTGTTGCTTTGTTAATAATATAACTTACTTATAATGAATATTTTATGTAGCTTATTTAAATAGCAGGGGTGTTCCAAAGTGTTTCAATAAAAAACACAAAACACTGATAGTCAATAATAAACAAAAAACGGGTGTTCCACGAACAAAGTGGAACACTTACTATCCGTTAGGCCAAAACAATCAGATACTTCGTCACAAGCAAATCGCTTAAACTATGCCGATTTATCGGCTTAAAAAGTTATTTTTGCGGCTGAATGAAGCATATCCGTAATTTTTGTATAATAGCACATATCGACCACGGTAAGAGTACCCTTGCCGATAGGTTATTAGAATATACCAACACCATCACCCAGCGCGAATCGCAGGCACAATTGCTTGATGATATGGACCTGGAGCGCGAGCGAGGGATTACCATCAAGAGCCACGCCATCCAGATGGACTACGAGTTAGACGGGCAGAAATACGTTCTAAACCTGATTGATACCCCCGGCCACGTAGATTTTTCTTACGAAGTGTC
>NZ_CAMLOV010000290.1 GCF_946481715.1 uncultured Mucilaginibacter sp.
TTTCAAAACAGCGAAAAGGAAAAACGGGCAGCCGAGATATTATTGGCAAACGCCGAATTGACGTTACAAAACCGGGAAATAGAAAAGCGCGCGGCAGAACTGGTTGTGGCCAATCGCGAATTAGCTTTTCAGAACGAAGAAAAGGAAAAGCGGGCAGCCGAATTGATAATAGCCAATAACGAATTGGTTTTTCAAAATAAAGAGAGGGAAACCAGGGCGGCCGAACTGATAATAGCCAACACAGAATTAATTTTTCAAAACGAGGAAAAAGAAAAACGCGCTGCTGAGTTAGTCATAGCCAATGCAGAACTAATTTTTCAGAACGCAGAAAAAGAAAAGCGCGCGCAGGAACTTATTATTGCCGATACCGAACTGCTTTTACAGGCGGCAGAAAAAGCCAGACGGGCAGAAGCAGAAGCCAAAAAGGATGAGTTTTTTAATATGGTAAGCCATGAATTTAAAACGCCGTTAACAAGTATAAAAGCAATTAACCAACTGCTGGAAAAAACGGCAAACAAAACCGATAAAAGTTACGCCTTTATATTGAACGCAAGCCACAGCATAAAGCGGCTGGAGCGGCTGATAGAAGACCTGCTGGATGTTACCAAAATAAACGCCGGGCAAATAGACCTGAACATACAGGGGTTCAATTTTTCGGACGCATTAGCCAACAGCATCTTTAATGTACAGCAAATAGCAAACCACCACCAAATACTGCTGGAAAATGATATCGATGTGCACTACACGGGCGATCAGTTCCGGATAGAACAGGTGATGACCAACCTCCTCAATAATGCAATAAAATACTCCCCAAATGCTTCGTTGATACTCGTAAATGCCGAGGTAAAGGCCGGCCAAATTGTTGTTGTAGTACAAGATTTTGGCATAGGCATAGATAAAGAAGACATAAGCCAATTATTTAACCGCTTTTACCGGGTAAGCAAAACAGCTATGCATTACCAGGGTGTTGGCCTTGGGCTGTACATAGCATCAGAAATTGTCAAAAAGCATAATGGTCGTTTTACCATCACAAGCGAGGTTGGCAAGGGCAGCAGTTTTTGTTTTTCACTGCCGCTAAACCAACCTGGTGTATTGGAGCAAATAGCTGATTAAGATTTTTCAATCCGCACTAAGAGCGCAGTCGCCCACATCGCCGTCATAACGTTAATTCCATAAGTTAAATTTAAAAAGCTGTACCGAGAGGTGCGGCTTTTTAAATTTATAAAATAAAATTTGCGAAACTGATTGGTTGCATTTATATTTGCAACTGAAAGGTTGCAATAAAATAAAAAAAACGATATGATTTTCACTAAAGATCTTCCAAACAAAAAAATTAACGTAGTAAGGGATTTTGCAGCGCCATTGGCTGATGTATGGGCCGCTTGGACGGAGCCGGAAATATTAGACCAGTGGTGGGCGCCAAAGCCATACCGCGCCGAAACCAAAATTATGGATTTTAAAGAAGGCGGCATGTGGATTTATGCGATGATAGGCCCGCAGGGCGATACATCACTATGTAAGGAGCTTTTTAAAACCATTGCTGTTGAGGACAGGATCACAAACGCTGTTAGCTTTTGCGACGAAGCCTACAATGATAATCCTGATTTCCCGGTAATGCACTGGAGCAAAAGCTTTGAAGCCAAGGGCGATGCCACAACCGTTAACATCGAGATTACCTTTGATTCGGAAGAAGGCCTGCAAACCATTATCAGCATGGGCTTTGAAGAAGGCTTTAAGATGGGGCTGGGTAATTTGGATGAGTTGTTAGCGAAATAGTTGTTAGGCTGATTGCAGGCACAGCGCCTTTCAAGGAGTTAGGTAGGTTCATTTACCTCCCTGATATGATCATGGCGCAAAACAGGCTGTCTCGCTTCATCTCAACCGTGCAAATTCAATAATAAATATTGAATTTGCACGGTATTAAGCTGTCAGACCAGGTTCCAAAACCTGCTAAATCACCCAATTATTAAACCCGGTCAATATTTTATCCGTCGCATAGGGGTAATCGCCCTCATCATTGTACTACGTGTATAAAACAAATACACACAATGATCATCGCATTAATATCATGGCTTTTTAAGAAATATGCCATGCCGGCCATAAGCCGTTACCGGGAAAGCAGGAATTTTAAATCGATAAAAAACACCGCTGCATTAATTTTAATGCTCGCATCATGCACGCCGATATTCGCGCAGGAACAAACCACAAAATATAATGTGCTGCACAGTGGCAAAGTTGTTGGGCACCTGGACCTTTACCAGAAACGGAGCGGCGAGAACCTCTACCTTAAAATGATATCCGAAGTAAAGATGCGCTTCATCTTCAGCATCCGGGTGAATTGCAACGAAGAGTCAACGTTTCAAAACGGTAGGCTGATAAGTTCGCATGTGTTGCGGAACGTAAATGGCAAGGAAAAGGCAAACCGCCAAACCATCGCGGCGGGCGATGCCTACCAAACCGCAGCCGAGGGTAAAAGCGGCACAGTAAACCAAAAAAACATCAATGCCAACCTGATGCTGCTATATATGCACGAACCCGCCGATAATTTGCAGGTGTACTCTGATAACTTCCAACAATTTTTAAAGGTAAAACAAACAGGCAACCACATCTACCGCATAGACCTACCCGACGGCAACTATAATTATTATACCTATACCAATGGTATATGCAGCAAGGTGGATATCCATCACTCACTTTATACGATACAGATACAGCTGGCTTAAAACGACATGGTTTTAACCGCGAAAGCTCCTATATTTAGCGCATAAAAAGCCGCTAAGAGTGGAATACAGCGACAGTTCGGTTATAACTTTATTGAAAGAAGGTAGCGAGAAGGTTTTTGAACAGGTATTTAAAAGCCATTTTAAAAGCTTGCACGCCTATGCCTTTACTTTTTTAAAGGATGATGAGCTGGCGGAAGAGATAGTGCAAAATGTGTTCTGCCGCATTTGGGAAAAGCGGGAGCAACTGAAAACGGATGGCTCGTTAAAGGCTTACCTTTACCGTGCGGTGCATAACGAAAGCCTCAACTACTTAAAACACCAAAAAGTGAAGGCCAATTTTGAGGTTTATTATACCGGCCAAATGGATCAGCAGGAAGGGCAGCAGGCAGATAAGGTGGTAGCCAACGAACTGGAGAGGCACATCAGACAGGCCATAAACGAATTGCCGCAGCAATGCCGCACCATTTTTCAGCTGAGCCGGTTTGAGCAGTTGCGATACCAACAAATTGCCGACCAGATGGGGCTTTCTGTAAAAACCGTAGAAAACCAAATGGGCAAGGCCCTGAAACTGATGCGCCTAAA
>NZ_CAMLOV010000291.1 GCF_946481715.1 uncultured Mucilaginibacter sp.
ATCGCGCGGGCCGTCTCGGCGGCGAGGCGGCCGTACTCCTCGGCGGTCTTGTGGCTGGTGCTCGCGGTGCATAATGGCGTAAGCCCTTGGGTTTAAAAACGATGAACCCTGAAACACGTACGTCATCACGTAAAAAATACGCTCGAAAACTATATTGGTTGTAAACATTTTATGCGAAGCATACCTGTGCAGGAAAAATGTTTGAAAGAAGAGGGACAAAAACCAGTGTGCCAGGAAGAATATTAATATGATCACAGTATTAAATTAAATATGGTGGTGTTATTTATAATGATTACAAATATAACGATAATATCCTGCTTTTGGTTTTAAAATTAAATTTCTCATGCCCTGTTAACGTAATCATTTCAATTTGGTTTCAGTTTCAAATACGGAAGGTTTGTAACATCGGGGTTAATTAACAACAAAGCCGCCTGGGTTGCACCCAAACGGCTTTTGTATTAAAAAATAAGTGATTGGCTTACACTTGCGCGTCTCTTAAGGCTTTAATGGTATCGTGACCCTCGTTTATAACTTGCTGTTGTGTAGCAATTAACGAAGCTTGCTCCTGAGATAACCCGTTGTCTTCGGCTAAGGCATCGCGGTATGCTCTTTTAATCGCATCCTCGCCGCGCTCGCATTCCGAAAGGATGGCTTTGCGGTCGTGCCCGCTAAATGTAGCTTTTACATCCAGCCAGGTACGGTGTAACGTACCCGATACCGAGTTGCCGGTTTCTAATTCGCCACCTGTTTGGCCAACGGCTGCGCTTAGTTCCTGCACATTTTGGCGGCTGTCGCTGGCAAATTTGTCAAAAACAGCTTTTAAGTCGGCATCGCCTTCGCCCAAGTCTTTAGCGGCGCGGGTGAAACCGTCTATACGGTCGTTGTTAATTTCTATCAGGTCGTTTAATACTTCTACTGCTTTTTCTGTGGTAGTTTCCATGGTGATGTTTTATAATTTGTTTGATGGAGTATATGCAACCACTATGCCATTTTTAATTTGTAATTAAAAAAATTATACTTTTTGTGTGCTGCCCCTGTGTAAACACAGGTAAATAAATTTTACGAAAAATGTGGGGGGATGCGGCGTATTTACCATTTGTAGTACAGCAACGCAGTACAATGTGTATCCTTTTTCAGAGCAGGATCAATCGTTAGCGATTAATCGTTTGTGCGCCTGTTCTTTAACCAGTACCAGCCCAAATTGAAAGCGATAACCAGGTGGTTAAAAACCGTTGGCAGCAAACCATAATGCTTTTTCATAATAGCGAAACGCTCCTCTAAACTTTGGCGGTGTTTGGCTTTAGACATGCCGCCAATTAAATATTTGGCAACATAACCATCAACCTTAACTATCTTCTTTGCCTTTTTTGCTGCGCGGATTATCCAGTCGATATCGGCGCTTAGCTGGTACGCCGGGTCGTAGGGTTGGGCTAAGTAGCGTTTGATGTAGATGGCCTGGTGGCTTACGCTCATGCCAAATTTAAAGCTTCGCCAGTTAAATTTACGGGGGGCTTTATGGCGGCGCCGGCCCAGGCTTTGGCGGCGGGCATTTACCATTTCGGTTTCGCCGTAGTAGATGTCGGCACCGTCTGCCGTGCCAAAAACTTTTTCAACCGTATCAGCGGCGTAGAATTCATCTCCCGAATTCATGAATAGTACATAATCGCCGGTTGCCAGTGCAAGCCCTTTGTTCATGGCATCGTAAATGCCTTTATCCGGCTCGCTGATCAGTTTGGCAATGCGGTTTTTATAGGTGTTGATGATATCCAGCGTGCCATCGGCAGAGCCGCCGTCTATTACGATATATTCGATTGAAGGATAGGTTTGGTTTAATACCGAAAGCATGGTACGGCCTATATCCGCCATGTTATTATAAACCACGGTAATTACCGAAAGGGTAGGCTTCATATCACTGCTCCTTTCAAAACCGATTGGTAAAGGCCGATGTATTGCCCCGCCACTTTCTGGTTATTAAAATCGCGCAGCACCTTTTCCCTGGCCGCGTTTGATAACGTTGCCGGGTTGTTTGCAGTTAAAACATAATTAAGGCCTGCTGCCAGATCGGCCGACGATTTAAAGGCTGCAAGGTAGCCGTTAACCCCATTATCTATCATATCAGGAATACCCCCTGTATCAAAAGCCACAACAGGCGTGCCACAAGCCATGGCTTCCATAATGGTATTTGGCAGGTTGTCTTCTATAGATGGCAGCAGGAAAACATCTGCCAGGCTATAGATCTCGGCCAGGTCGCTTGCCGATGTAATAATATTTAACTGATGAACAGGGAACGGCAGGGTGGAGGTATCAAACCGTTTGTTTTTGCCAAATATCACCACTTCTATATTTTCCGTACCGGGATAATTCTTAAGGTAAGTTAATGCCTCTATCAAATAGGCAAGCCCTTTACGCCTGTCGGCAATGTTTGCTGCGCCAAAAAGGATAATTTTTTTGGCCGGGTGGATCCCCCATTTCTTTCTTGCGTCGTCCATTTTACGCGGCGAAAAAAGTTCAGTATCAATGGGGTTTGGGATTGCTTGTATGCTGGCATTTTTTAGCAGCGTGCTGGTTTTGGCTACCTCGCCCAGCCAGTTGCTGCAGGTTACAAAGGATATATTTTTGCTATCGCCCAGCATTTTGCTTTTACGCTGCCAGCCGGTATGCGAAATATCGTTGGGCTTTGGGTTGCGCAGGAAATAACAATTGCCGCATTCGTTTTCGAAATGATTACAATCGCCTGCGTAATGGCAACCGCCGGTGAACATCCACATATCGTGCAAAGTCCAAACGATGGGTTTGTTTAGTTTTATAAGCTTATCCAGGTCGGCTATGGAGAGGAAACCGGAGTTGGTCCAATGGATGTGCAGGATATCCGCATCAGTTATCACGCTTTCCTTACTGATATCCGTACCTGCATTTGCGGTGGAGAAGGCGAAACGTACGCTTCGGTCTTTCGCCTTAAAAGCGATAAAGGGCAGCCGCTCGTAAAAAAAATCGAAGTTTGAATGCAGTTTATCGAGCTTGTTTTTTTCTACCGAATATACCGCGGGTTCGTTCCGGCTTTTGTGCTGCACTACCAGGGTTGCATCCACCTGCTGCAATTGCAGTGCCTTTAACAAGCGCATACAGGCTTCGGCGGCACCGCCGCCCGCGTCAGATGTGTTTATTAAGGCAACCTTCATATGGTAATGTCAATTATCGCGGCAAGTATAATGATACTAAAATTAAAAATTTTACTTTTGAACGCTTCATCTTTATCAACAGGAA
>NZ_CAMLOV010000292.1 GCF_946481715.1 uncultured Mucilaginibacter sp.
TGAGCATATTGCTGCGACCGGGAATAAACATCAACGGGCCAATTTTTTCTTTGGCAGATTTGTAGTGGAAATCTTTTACCACACCAACTACTGTAAATGCGCGCTGGCCAGAACGTACGATGGTTTTGCCGATGGGGTTTGTATTGCCCCAGCCAATATCACGTACCAGGGCCTCGTTTACCACCACCGCCGACGAATCTGCAGGGGATGCCGAAGAAAAGTTGCGCCCCATGGCCATTTTTATACCAAGCGTTGCGAGGTAGCTGTCCTCTACGTGGTAAATATTGGTATGTATCTCTTTGTGCTCCTGCTGGTCGCTAAACTCCTTGGCGTATATCTGTGTGCCATCCATATTTGCGCTGCCCGGTACGCTGCCGGTTACTGTAGCGTTTGCGACACGAGGGTCGCGCAGGAGTTGTTGCTTAAAGGCATCAATATTATTGCCAAGGGAGTAAGCATCGTTTATTACCAACACCTGCTCTTTATCGTAACCCAGCTTTATATTTTGCATGTAATTTAGCTGGCGGTATACCACCATAGTTGCTATAATAAGCGAGGTAGATATAAAAAACTGGAATACAACCAGTCCACTGCGCAGGAAATTACGTTTAACCGGTCCCGTGGAAGTATTGCCCTTTAGTACGCTTAATACTTTAAATGAGGAAAGGAAGAATGCCGGGTAAATACCCGCGATAACGCCCACCAACAAAATCAGGAATACCTCGATAGCAATGCTTTTTCCGCTTAAGAAAAGGCCTATCTCAAACTGTTTGCCTGCAAGGTTATTAAAGTATGGCAACGCTAAATACATCAGCACCAGCCCAATGGCCATGGCTATAGTAGTTACCACTACCGACTCGGTAAGGAATTGCGCGATAAGCGAACTTTTTAACGAGCCCATTACCTTGCGTATGCCTACCTCTTTTGCGCGTTTTACCGAGCTGGCGGTTGAGAGGTTCATGAAATTGATGCAGGCCAGCAGTAATATAAACACTGCTAATGCGCTGAAAATATAAACGTATTGTATATCGCCGTTTGGCTCTATCTCAAATTTTGTGGCAGAATGCAGGTGGATATCGGTAAGTGGCATTAAAAAGAAACGGAAGGTATTTACCGATTTTTGTGCTTCGGCCAGGCTCACGCCCATATCCTGCTGAATTTCGGGCGCAGCGTATTTTAACACGAGTGAGGGGAATTGCGCTTCTATCTTTTTGGCATCTGCACCATCGTTTAATAATAAGTAAGTGTAAAAGCTAATATTGCTCCAGGTTTCCCGTTTGGCTGGGTAGGTAGCTTTGCTAATAAAGGCGTCGAAATGGAAGTGGGAATTATCGGGCATTTTTTCAACCACACCGGTAACTTTCAGGTCGCGTTCGCCCTGTAAGGTTAGCGTTTTGCCAATAGCAGGCGCACTGCCAAAATATTTTTTTGCGGTTTCGGCTGTAACTACCACGCTATTGGGTTCAACCATAGCAGTGCGGCTATCTCCTTGTACCAACGGCAAAGAAAACATTGCCAAGAAGTTGGAATCGGCTATACTAAAATGCTCTTCTTTAAATAGTTTTTCCTCGTACTTAACGTATACTGCACCCCTGCCGCTTATACGGGTAGAAGAGACAACGCCCGGGATGTTATTTTTAATACCCTGCCCCACCGCAGCGTCAACCAAAGCAAAATCGGTTACGCCGCCGTTTTCTGTTAAATGCAGGCCAACACGGTAAATGTTTTTTGCTTTGGCGGGGTATGTATCGTAAGTAAGTTCCTGGTAAATATAAGTGCTGATAAGCATGCAGCAGGTTAAGCCAATGGCCAACCCGAATATATTGATAAAAGAGAACACTTTGTTTTTAGAAAGGCTCCTCCAGGCGATGGTCAAATAATTTTTAATCATAAGTGAGTAAATTCTAAAAACTAAATCCTAAAAAGGATACCAAACACATAAATATCTAATTATCAGTTTATTTTGACGAATATTATACTAATGCAGTGTCCGCCTGCGTAACAGTGGTTGTTCGGTATTGATACAGTAGAGAAAGAATCAAGACAGCAAGAAACAGGAATCAAGATAAATTTTCGAATCGTGTTTTTCTCTATAAAAACAAGAGCCAAGACGATTACTGCCTTGGCTCTTGTTGCTTAATTCTTGATTCTCTTACTTCCTATTCACTCCGTAAACTCTTCACCGGGTTAGCCAGTGCAGCTTTTACCGCCTGGTAGCTAACTGTAGCCAAAGCTATAACAACGGTTATTGCGCCGGATAAGGCCAACATCCACCAACTGATAGTGATGCGGGTCTCATAGTTTTGCAGCCACTTATTCATCCCGTAAATAGATACAGGTACGGCAAATACAATGGCAATGGCTACCAGTATCAAAAAGTCTTTTGATAACAGGGCGGTGAGGTTAAATACGGTTGCGCCTAATACTTTACGCACGCCAATTTCTTTCACCCTTTGCTCGGCCGCATACGCTGCTAATCCAAACAGGCCAAGGCATGATATGATGATGGCCAACCCACCAAACAGGTTTGCCAAAGTTGCCATAAGCTTTTCGTTTTGGAATTTCAGTTCAAAATCGCTATCCACAAATTTGATCGTTGGCGGGAAGAAGGGGTTTACGCTTTTCAGCGATTTGGTGATGGCATTGATATTGGCGGTAATGCTGCGGTTTTGGTTGAGGCGCAAATCTATTACCACACCGCCAATGCCGGAGTATTGTGTTATCATCGGCCTTGTTTTTTCGTAAGGCGAGCCCCAAACAAAATCTTTATATACGCCAACTACCGTTAAAGGCCTGTCGCCGTATTTTATTTGTAACCCAACCGGGTTTTTAGCATTCATCAATTTAGCGGCGGTTTCGTTTATCATCACGGTAGTATTCGCCGTATCAGCAGCATTGCTGCCGGCAAATTCGCGCCCCTGCAAAAGTTTAACGCCGGCTGTTTTTGTAAAATCATCGCCCGCCTGAAACACATCAAACAGTATTTTTTGGTCATCGCGTTTGCCGGTCCAGCTAACACCCCAGGTATTGTTGCCCGATTCGGTGATGCTTTGCGAAAAGGTGGTGGCATTGGTAATAGCGCCGCTATTCTTCAAATCGTTTATAAACACCTGTGCGTT
>NZ_CAMLOV010000293.1 GCF_946481715.1 uncultured Mucilaginibacter sp.
ATTTTCATAAGCTGTGTAAATATAAGTTTTTTAAGTTGTAGCCGGGATGGAAATTGTAAATTCTGTGTAATCTCCATCCTTGCTGTCGATCTCGATTTTGCCGCCGTGCGCCTTTACAATAATATCATAACTGAGCGACAAGCCCAGGCCCGTGCCCTCGCCTGTTGGCTTGGTGGTGAAGAAAGGCTGCAGTATTTTATCCTTGATATTTTCGGGGATACCCGTGCCGTTATCGCGGACGATAGCCCCCCAACCACCTGAAGGGGGAGCAAAAGTATTTATTTGGACGGAAGGCTTGTAAGACGCACCTGCCGTTTTTTGCTTTTGTTGTACGGCATAAAATGCATTGGTAAACAAATTGAGCAGCACCCTACCAATATCCTGTGGTACAACCTTCACCTGCGGCAGTTTTTTGTCAAAATCGGTTATCAACTCCGCATTGAAGGTTTTATCCCTTGCCCTTAGTCCGTGGTATGCCAGGCGCAGGTATTCATCCGCCAGTTTGTTAATATCGGTTGGTTCTTTTGCACTGCTGCTGGCGCGGCTATGTTGCAGCATGCCTTTTACAATACCATCGGCGCGTTTGCCATGGTGCAGTATTTTCTCCAGGTTTTGTTTTACATCGCTGGCTATGGCAATGGCCTCGTCCTTGTCGCCGTTGGTGAGCTCTATCTCCAGCTCGTCCAACAATTCTACGCTTACTTCGGAGAAATTGTTGACAAAGTTGAGCGGGTTTTGTATCTCATGCGCAATACCGGCGGTCAGTTCGCCCAGCGATGCCATTTTTTCTGATTGGATCAGTTGTGTTTGAGTTTGTTTTAAATCGGTAAGCGATTGGTGAAGTTCGGCAGTACGCTCGGTTACCTGTTGCTCCAGCTCTATTTTTTGGCCGGCTATCAATTGCAGGCGTTCGGCCTCGTGCTCGCGGGCCAGCACTTCCCGTTCCAATGCTTCCTGCAACACCTGTTTTTGCAGGGTTTGGAAGCGTTGTATCATCTTCCAAAGGAATAGGATCACCAGCCAGTAAAAACACAGCAGGGTGATATCGCCGCCATAGGTGTGCACAAATTTTACAAAGCCGTTGTTAGCACCCGCACCGGTACCGTAAATAATATCGGCAATAAGGTAAACGATACCGATAAACAAAAATGGCAGTGCGGTAATTAGTTTAAACACTTTCTCCTCTTTGCTTTTGAAGAGGCTAAGCGACAATATCACAAATGCATTTATTATAAACAACGCAACTATGCTGGCCAAAATTCCCGATAATGCGACATTAGTTATTACGGAAGGCAATAGCATATTAATAGCCGACAAAAATATGCAGTAGCTGAGGTAATTGCTTACCTTATACCAACGCGGGTAAAGCATTGTAGCGTTGTAAAATACCGATAGGAATTTCCATAGAAAAAGGCCGCAAAATAATGCGATAACGAAATTGAACCGCGACAGCACCGGGACCTCTTTAAAAAAGACATCATACAATGGGAAATTACCGGCAAGCAGACAGTAAAAAAGACCGAAGAGTGCGAAGTACAAGTGTACCTTTTCGCGGCTTACGCCGTAAAAAAATAGGTTTACAAGCGATGCAAGTATGAGGATACCACACAGGAACGAGATGATGCTCACATCTTTTAGCCTGTCTTCGTAAAAGTTGATCGCGTCGCGTTGCTCATTTTTAAGTAGTTTAAATACCACGTCTACGCTGGTTCGCCGGTCTAATTTAAAATCGATGTATTGCCGCTCAAAAAAATCCATCTGCTGACCGGGCTGCATGGTATAAACCAACTGCCTGAAGCGTTTTAAACCCGACCGCTGCGACCACGGCACATCATGCCCGGTTGTTTTTTGGATTACAGTGCCCGCGCTATCAATTCCAAAAACATCAATGCGCGATACAGATCCAACAAAGGCAACATTTACCGGTTTGGGCAGCGTGTTTTTAAAGCTGAATTTACACCAGTAAACTTTTGTATTAAAATCTTTGATGCGGAAACCATCGCCTTTAATTGGCTTAAATGCCATTGCCCTAACCTGCGCAAAAGAGAGTTTTGCTGATGGATCCGGCAGGATTTGATAGTTGTTGTCCTCCAGCCCGGTGAAGCTTGCGCTATCGGTTTTTACCAGATAAACCTGGGGCAACATTGTTTGAGCCCGTAACGCCGGGGACAAAAAAACAAAAAGCAAGCATACCAGGTAAAATTTCCTCATGGGCCGGTACAGGTTTACAGGGGTAATTTAATAATAAATGTGGTAAACTCTCCTTCTACCGATTCGATATCGATATGGCCGCTGTGGGTTTTTACAATAATATCGTAACTGAGGGATAAGCCCAGCCCGGTGCCTTGTCCCGTAGGTTTGGTGGTGAAGAAGGGCTGCAATATCTTATCCTTAATTTCTTCGGGGATGCCGGTACCGTTGTCTTTTACGCGTATCTCCACCTCTTTCTCCATCAATTTGGTACTTACTTCAACGGTAGGTTTGTAGCCTGCTACGCCTGCTTTTTGCTTTTGCTGTACGGCGTAAAAAGCGTTGTTGAACATATTGAGCAGCACCCTGCCCACATCCTGCGGCACAATTTTTATCTGCGGCAGCGTATCATCAAAATGTGTTACCAATTCGGCATTAAAGCTTTTATCCTTGGCGCGCAGCCCGTGGTAAGCCAGGCGCAGGTACTCATCGGCCAGGTTGTTAAGGTTGGTCGGTTCCTGCACATCGCTGCTGGCGCGGCTGTGCTGCAGCATGCCTTTTACAATGCCATCGGCACGTTTGCCATGGTGGCGTATTTTTTCCAGGTTTTGTTTAATGTCGTTAGCTATAGCCATGGCCTCTTCGGTATCGCCCTTGGCCAATTCCTCACCCATTTCCTCTATCAGTTCCATACTTACTTCAGAGAAATTGTTGACGAAGTTTAGCGGGTTCTGTATCTCGTGGGCAATGCCTGCGGTGAGCTCGCCAAGCGAGGCCAGCTTTTCGCTTTGTATCAGTTGCTGCTGGGTGGTTTGCAGTAATTTAACGGCTTCCTGCAATTCGTCTTTTTGCTTGGTAAGTTCGGCGGTGCGTTCG
>NZ_CAMLOV010000294.1 GCF_946481715.1 uncultured Mucilaginibacter sp.
CATTGGGTCATTGGGTCATTGGGTCATTGGGTCATTGGGTCATTGGGTCATTGGGCTTATGTTAAGTAAGTTTTTATCTTTGAAAAGCCGGTGTTTTTCCGAGAAAAATCGGTGTAAATCTGTGGATTTCTTTAAGAATCGGAGTAGTCATCAACTATCTGTGTAATCATCAAATAATCGGTGCAATCCCAGATAACAATCGGTGCAATCACAAAAAATAATCGGTGTAATCACAAAAAAATAATATGAATACCATCACCACCCGGCCGGCAACATTGGCAGATATGCCTGCGCTTTTGCAATTTGAGCAGGGCGTTATAAGCGCCGAGCGCCCATTCGACGTAACCATAAAACCAGACCCGGTTAACTATTATGACCTTAACCTGCTGATAACAGCGCCGCACATCCACCTTGTTGTAGCCGAGCTAAATGGCGTGCCTGTTGGCAGTGGCTACGCCCGCATACAAACTTCCAAGCATTTTTTAAACCACCCGCAGCATTGTTATTTGGGCTTTATGTATGTGCTACCGCAGCACCGTGGAAAAGGGGTAAATAACCTGGTAATGCAGGCCCTGAAGGATTGGGCAACAAGCCAGGGCATAACCGAACTGCAACTGGAGGTTTACTATGATAACGCCCCCGCGGTAAAAGCTTACGAGAAAAGCGGCTTCAGTAAAAACATGATACAAATGCGGATGGGACTGTAAAATACGGCTATTGTAAATTTAATTAGCCTGCCTTTAGCTTTTTGGGTTATCGGGTTGATTTGTAATATCTTTACCTAAGCATTAAATGCAACCCACCATGAACTTTGCAAAATTCGCCTTTACCGATGGTATTAAGGCTTTACAGGAGCAATATGGCAGCCGCCAAAGCTACGCACGGATGGAGGCCCAAACCGATACCGACGGCCTTACCGGGGCAGAAACCGATTTTATTGAAAGGCGCGATAGCTTTTACATGGCCAGTATTGGCGAAAATGGCTATCCGTATATACAGCACCGGGGCGGGCCTGCGGGTTTTATTAAAGTGATAAATGCCGGCACCATTGGGCTGGTTGATTTTAGGGGCAATAAGCAATACATATCTGTTGGCAATGTATTAACCCACAAACAGGTAGCACTGTTCCTGATGGATTACCCGCATAAAACACGCCTTAAAATTTATGCCGACGCCCGTATTGTAGATTTAAAAGACGACCCCGCCCTGTTTAATTTATTAGACCCAGCCGACTACAAGCATACCCCCGAACGCATGATGCTGTTTGACGTGAAAGCTTTTGATTGGAATTGCCCCCAGCACATTGCCCCCCGCTATACCGAAGAGGAAATTAAACGGGCCTTCGCCCCGCAAAACGAATACGTATTAAAACTGGAGTATGAGTTGGAGAAACTAAAAAAACAATTGGGCGAGAGGAAATTATAGGCGTTTTTAACCCTATTGTTTGGTGAAAAACTGTGTTCGCTCGTAATGCACACGGTAATTTTTGCCGTTTATGCTGTATGGCGAATCGGTTATTACTATGGCTTTTATTTGCAGGTCGGGGCCGCTTAATGCCAGTATCTCATATTCTGCCGGGGCAAAACCCACCAGTTGGGTAGTAATATAAGTGTGTTTGTTTGCCGTATGCACACTATAGCCATGCGTAAGGGTTGTATTATATTCGGCGTTGTAGGATGTAACCGAGCCGGTACCGTTAAAGGTAAGGCTAATTTCCAGCCCGTGAAGGTAGCTCACCCGGGTAAGTTCGGTGCCGGTGGCGTTATCAAAAATTACATCGGTGGTTAAGTTGGTTACCCATTTGCCTTTCAGTTGCGCATCTGTACCGGGTGTGGCGTTTTCCTTATTACAGGCAAGCAACAAGCCCGATAATAGGATAAACAGTGCTATCTTTTTCATTATTAGTAATTTAGGGCTTCGAATTGGGTGTGTAAATATACCGTATTTAATAACGGATTATACTTATTAAAAATAGGATGTAAAATATTGCCCTAAATGATAATGTTGTACTTTGATGCTTTATTTTTATTTTTATCGGATTAAACCTATTGTGTTTATTAAAAACTGGAACAATTATACTGAATGGAAATAAAAAGTAACGGCATTAAAGGCAGCTGGTTAAAAAACATGATCATAAAGCGCCTGTACTTTGATAATGCAATGTCGTGTGCCGGGTTGAGCCAGCTTTTTGATAAAAGTATCCCCTCTATAACAAAGGCTATAAACGAACTGATTAAAGAAGGTTTTGTGGTAGAAGAAGGCTACGCGCCTTCCAGCGGTGGCCGCCGGCCATTAATGTACGCCATTAATGCCAAGGCCATGTATATTTTGGCCGTGGCAATGGACCAGCTATCGGCACGCCTGCAACTGATAGACCTGCAAAACCACCCCGTTGCCGAAATGGTAACCGTAGATATAAAGTTGCTGAATAATGATGAAGCATTGCCAACGCTTATTGCCAGCCTTAACAAATACGTGGCCGACAGCAATATCCCAAAAGAAAAAATTGCAGGTATTGGTATCGGTATGCCCGGTTTTATAAACGCCATAGAAGGCATTAACTATACCTACCTGGATGCGGGAGGGCAAAGCCTTAGCGATTACATTGGCCAAAAAACCGGCATCACCACTTATATTGATAACGACAGTAGTTTAATTGCCCTTGCCGAGCAAAAATTTGGTATAGCCAAATTTCAGCAGGAAGTAATGGTGATAAACTTAGGATGGGGTATAGGTTTGGGGATGATCATAGACGGGAAGATCTTCAGGGGTTACAATGGCTTTGCAGGCGAGTTGAGCCACATCCCGCTATCAGACGATGGCGCATTGTGTACTTGCGGTAAACGCGGTTGTTTGGAAGCGGAGGCGAGTATGCTGGTAGTGGCTGAGAAAGCCGAGGAAGGCATTAACGTGGGCCGGATTACCAGTTTAAAAACCATGAATGGCGACTTTAAGCGGATGGGCGATGCCTTGATGGATGCCGCCAATCAGGGCGATCAGTTTGCGCTGGAGCTTT
>NZ_CAMLOV010000295.1 GCF_946481715.1 uncultured Mucilaginibacter sp.
CGTTACTACCGCCGCCCACGCAGGCCATTACGTATTGCGGCAATTCGCTGCCGGTTTGCTCCAGCAGTTGTTTTTTTGCCTCGAGCGAAATGATAGACTGGAATTTGGCCACCATATCCGGGTAGGGGTACGGGCCAACCACCGAGCCGATGATATAATGGGTGTCAACCGGGTTGCCTATCCAATCGCGCAGGGCCTCGTTGGTGGCATCCTTCAGCGTCTTACTGCCCGATGTTGCCGGCACAACCTTAGCGCCCAGCATTTTCATGCGAGATACGTTTGGTGCTTGTCGTGCCATGTCTATTTCGCCCATATACACTACACATTCTATGCCTTTAAGGGCGCAAACGGTAGCCGTAGCCACGCCATGTTGCCCCGCCCCTGTTTCGGCGATGATGCGTTTTTTGCCTAAGCGCTCAGCCAATAATATCTGCCCTATAGCATTGTTTATCTTGTGCGAACCGGTGTGGTTTAAATCCTCACGTTTAAAAAAGATGTTAGCACCGTATTTTTCCGAATAGCGTTTCGCGTGATACAATGGCGAAGGCCGGCCTACGTAATCGCGTAGCAATTGCTCAAACTCCGCTATAAAGCTTGGGTCGTTCATTACTTTAACGTATTCCTGGCGCAGTTCCTCTACATTGGGGTAAAGCATTTCGGGGATGTACGCCCCGCCAAAATCTCCGTAATAACCTTGTTCGTTAACTCCGTACTTCATTACTGTTAAATATTTTTGATGGTATTAAATGCCTTTTTTAGCTTCTCTATATCTTTTATTGCCGGTGCCGATTCAAATTTGCTGTTCAGGTCTACCCCGTGCAACATCGGGTGCTTTATACTGCCCACTACCTGTAAATTATCGAGGCTTAAGCCGCCTGATAAAAAGAAAGATGTGTCGCCTGTGTACCTGTTCAGCACATCCCAGTTAAAGGTAACGCCCGACCCGCCGTGGCTGGGCGTTTTGGTATCGAACAGGAAAAAATCAACTTTGTTGCGGTAAGCATCCAAACGGCCAAAATCAAAATCCTCGTCTATACCAAATGCTTTTATTACGATGACCTTACTCCTTAGCATCGCACAAAATTCAGGGCTTTCCACGCCATGTAGCTGAACCGCCTCAAAAGCATATTTATTCATGGTTTTGTTAACCCGTTCTACCGAAGCATTTACAAATACACCGGTTTTTAGGATATGGTCTGGCAGGGTTGTTAAAACTTCCTCGTCCAATTCCCCTATAAACCTTGGCGACCGGCTATAACAAATAAAGCCCATATAATCGGGCGATAATGCCGCAACATCCGCTATGTTATCGGGGTATTTTAAACCGCAAACCTTTATCTTCATATTAGTTAGCAATAAGTGTTTTAAAGCTTTGCAGCGCTTTTTTACTGATGAGCGATTCCTCTGCCTCGTAAAAACTATCCGCAAAAGTTTTACCGGGTTGCATGGTTTTTATGGCCATTGCTGCATTAGTTAATACTACATTGCTTTGGGCCTTGGTAGCCTCGCCGGTAAGCACCTTCATAAATATATCTGCCGAATCGCTTACGGTATGCCCGCCGGTAATTTGGTTCTCGTTCAGCTTGTCAAAGCCAAGGCTTTCTATGGTGTTCATCTTTTCGCCTTCGGCAGAGAAGGTTTTAAAATCGCAGGTCAGCGATATCTCATCGTAGCCATCTAAAGCGTTCAGGATGGTATATTTAATACCCGATTTTTGGTACAGATAGGCATAAACCCTCGCCAGTTCTAAATTAAAAACACCTACCAGCTGGTTGCCCGGTTTTGCAGGGTTTACCAATGGGCCAAGCATGTTAAAAAACGTTTTTACGCCCAGTTCGCGGCGGATGGGCGCAACGGTTTTCATGGCCGGGTGAAACAGGGGCGCATGCAGGAAACAGATGTTTGCCTTATCGATGCTGCTTTTCAGCTTATCGGTATCGTTGGTGAACACATAGCCCAAATGCTCCATCACGTTGGATGATCCACAGCCTGATGACACACCGTAGTTGCCGTGTTTGGCCACTTTATACCCTGCCCCTGCAACCACAAATGATGCCAGCGTGGATATGTTGAAGGTATCCTTACCGTCGCCACCGGTACCGCAAAGGTCTATCAGTTCGCCGGTTTGAAGGTCGATAGGCAAGCAGAGTTCCAGCATAGCGTCGCGGAAGCCTTCCAACTCGTTCACGGTGATGCTGCGCATGCAATAGGCCGTCATGAAGGCTGCCATTTGCGAGTTGTTGTATTTACCCAAAGCGATGTTCTTCAAAATTTCTTTCGATTGCTCGCGGCTAAATGTTTTATGTTCAAAAAGATGGTTAAGTATCTGTTTCATATTAGGGCATAAAAAAAGGGCTACCTTGCGGCAACCCTTCTGTATATCTGTAAAAAACAAAAAATGAGGCTGCCTTACGAGTTTTCGTTAAGCCACCACCAATTGTTGTTTAATGCGTTAATTTCCATTTGTATGGCAAATATGGAAATACTTTTCCCTAAAAGCAAGCAGAGATTGAGCGAATTATTGATTTATTGAATTAATGAGTTATTGAATTGGTAGACATATTAAACTAATTTAGCTTTTGGAATCAATAAAACATCCACTTAGCAAATCCCCCAAATCAATAATTCAGTAATTCAATCATTCAATAACTACCCCGTGGCGATAAAAGAACAAAAGATAAACCCAGAAAACGACCTTGGCTTTGGTCCGCAGCCGGTTATTAAAAGCCAGCCGCTTATTAACAAGGACGGCTCGGTAAACGTTCGGCGTAAAGGGCTGGCGTTTTTTAATACGGCAGATAACTACCACACCCTCATTAAAATGAGCTGGGGTAAATTTTGGCTCATCGTACTTAGTGGTTACCTGTTTGCCAACCTGTTTTTCGCTACTATTTATGTGATTATTGGCATGGATAGCCTGGATGGCGCAAGCAGTACAAATGGGCTTGGGCATTTTTTGGATGCCTTCTTCTTCTCGGCACAAACCATATCTACAGTAGGTTATGGGCATA
>NZ_CAMLOV010000296.1 GCF_946481715.1 uncultured Mucilaginibacter sp.
CAACAAGATTCCTCCCTCGTTCCTCGGTTCGGAATGACAATATTATCAATAACTTGTGGCCACGTCATTATAAGGAACGAAGCAATCTCCCAATAAGCAAAGCGAATTTGCATAGCGGATTATCATGCGTAGAGATTGCTTCGTACCTCGCAATGACGCGATGGAGAAAATTTAGTTACATCTTCTCCCAAACCACTTCTCCCCTAACCGCATTACCCGTGGTTGGCGTTGGCACAATATAACTCAATACCTTCCCATCAAATTTAAAACGGCTTTTGCGCTGCGTATTTTCCCAGTTGGGATAACTTGCTGCGATAATATTATAAACGATGGTTTGCGTTGCCGGCTCGATGCTGTACTTGCCAAAATGAAGATTGCTGCCCCGGATAGCGGCACGGTATTCCTCGTCGGTACCCTTGCCTTTATCGTTGGCGGCAAATGCGGGGCGGCCCTCGCCGCTGTAAATTTCCATGGCGTAATTGCCCGCGGCATCAAACATTAAAATACCTTTAGGGTGTTCGCCGTAGAGGTGTACCCGGCTACTATCGGCCATAATATTATCTACCACCTTAAGGCGGTAAGTACCGGTTAGTTTTATAACTGATGTTGGTTTCGTCTCCTTTTTTTGTGCGATCGCCAGGCAACTGCTCAGCAAAAACGCTAATATTAGTGGTGTTTTCATATACCAAAGTTATATTTGCGTGCAGCGGGCATCAAGTAGGTACAAAAAAGTGGCCTGCTTACCAAAAAGTTACCAACCTGTAAGTCAGCCAAATAATTTTAGACATGGAGAAAAAAAGCAAAAACAAGCCACCAAAATGCAGCATCGATTATGCCTTTCAGCGTATTGGTGGAAAATACAAAGGGCGTATTTTGTGGCGGCTGCGAATGGGGACTATGCGTTATGGCGAACTGCGCCGTACGGTAACCGGCATCACCGCAAAAATGCTAACCCAAACCCTGCGCGAACTGGAGGACGACGGGCTGATCAGCCGGAAAGTTTATGTAGAAGTACCGCCAAAAGTAGAATATACCCTAACACAAACCGGGCACGATCTGCTGCCGTTTTTAACTTTGCTGAGAGATTGGGCCAAAGAACAAATGCTGGCGAATAATATTGTGGCAATGCCTTGATATCATCGATCCTCTTTTTGTAACCTATACCAGCTATGCCTGATGCCCGCATGGTCAAAATCTTCAACATACTTTAAACCCGCTTTTTGAAGGGCTTTGTTCGATGCGATATTCTCTACATCGGCCATGCCAAATAGTTCATCAAGCTTCAATACATCAAAGCCATAGTTTACAGATGCAATGGCGGCTTCGGTAGCATAACCTTTGCCCCAATATCTTTTGATAAAACGGTAGCCTACATCGTAGTAATTACTGTGCCCGTTACGTTCTTCGGTGGTAAATTTCAGTCCGGCCCAGCCGGTAAAATCGCCCGTGGCTTTTTCTATTACCGCCCAGCGGCCTATGCCATAACTGGCATACTGTTGCCTGATGAAGGCAATTACCTGCTGCGCTTCCTCAATAGTTTTGCTTGGGTTATTACCCAGGTAGCGATGCACATCCGGGTCGCTGTCCAACTCGAACATGCCGGGGGCATCGGCGGGGAGTATTTCCCTTAGTATTAAGCGTGGCGTTTCAGCGAAGATTTGCATTTGTCTGAATCAGAATTTACAGAATTTTAAAATTAGCAGAATTTTTTCGGTTATAGTAGACTGATGGTCGCGCGACTTACATTCTGAAAATTCTCAGATCTTGTAAACTGCGAAGCACTCGCGAACAACTTTTAAAAATAACTTATCCGTGAGAAAAACTGATTCTGACAAAATCCCCTACCTTAGCCGCATAATCTAAATACTATGACGTACCAACCCTCACCGCAACGTTACGATAAAATGCAATACCGCCGCTGCGGTAAAAGTGGAATAAAATTACCTGCCATCTCCCTGGGCCTGTGGCACAACTTTGGTCATGTGGATGTGATGGAGAATTTCCGCAAAATACTGCACCTCGCTTTCGATAGCGGCATCACCCATTTCGACCTGGCCAATAATTACGGCCCGCCCCCGGGTTCTGCCGAAACCAATTTTGGTTCGATATTGAAAGAGGATTTTGCAGGCTACCGCGACGAGATGATCATCTCTACTAAGGCAGGCTACCATATGTGGGAAGGCCCCTACGGCGAATGGGGCTCTAAAAAATACCTGGTAAGCAGCCTGGACCAAAGCCTAAAACGCATGCAGCTGGATTATGTAGACATATTTTACCACCACCGCCCCGACCCTGATACCCCGCTGGAAGAAACCATGATGGCCTTAGACCTCATCGTTCGCCAGGGGAAAGCATTGTATGCCGGTATCTCCAACTACAACGCCGAAGAAGCAGACAAAGCAATAGCCATATTGAAACAACTTGGCACGCCTTGCCTTATCCATCAGCCCAAATATTCCATGTTTGTACGCGATGCGGAAGCAGGTTTGCTGGATGTACTGGAGAAAGACGGTGTAGGTTGTATACCCTTCTCGCCCCTGGCGCAGGGATTGCTTACCAACAAATACCTGCACGGTATCCCCGAAGATTCGCGCGCAGCAAAATCAACCGGTTTTTTACAAACCGACCAGGTAACTGACGAAGTTATAGCCAAAATAAAATCCCTGAACGAACTGGCCATTCAACGCGGCCAAACTCTTGCCCAAATGGCGCTGGCCTGGCTGCTAAAAGACACCCGCGTAACATCGGTGCTCATCGGCGCCAGCAAACCCGAGCAATTAGCAGATTCGTTAAAGGCATTGGATAATGTAGTTTTTTCTGCGGATGAGTTGGAGAAGATTGAAGGGATATTGAAGTAAAAAACTATAGCAATTATAGCGATGGGTTTGAAACCCATCGCTATATGAAATAACCTATCGTCATGCTGATTACTATGACATATGCAAATGTTTCTGCCATGAAATTTTGTTTTTAATAAAGA
>NZ_CAMLOV010000297.1 GCF_946481715.1 uncultured Mucilaginibacter sp.
TACGCCTCTATCTTTTACCAGACAAAAAGAGCCGGAGGCTCGACCGATATTGTAGCAACGGATTTTAATCCGTTGTAATAAACAACACAACATTCAAGTGCCGTAGGCACGGCCCATATTTCTCAACTATAACATGGACCCAGATACGCGTATTGTTTTTATTACGCTACCGGCAAATGAATGGTAAATTCGGTGTACTCCCCTTCTTTACTGCTCATATCCATTTTGCCGCGGTGGCCCTTTACGATGATATCATAGCTTAAAGATAACCCCAAACCGGTACCCTCGCCTGTTGGCTTGGTAGTGAAGAAGGGTTGCATTATCTTATCTTTAATTGCATCGGGTATACCATTTCCGTTATCTTTTACGTAGATGCGAATCTCGCTTTTGCCTTTTGGCGGGGTAAATAAACTGGTAGATACTTCTACCAATGGCTTATACTTTTTACCGCCGGTTTTGCGCTTTTGCTGTACGGCGTAAAACGCATTGTTGAACAGGTTGAGCATCACCCTGCCCATATCCTGCGGGATTACGGAGATCTTTGGCAGGTCGGGGTCCAGGTCAAGCACCATCTCCGAGTTAAAATTCTTGTCCTTGGCGCGCAAGCCGTGGTAGCTCAGCCTCAGGTATTCATCTACCAGGGCATTCATATCCGTTTCGTGTTTCTCGCCAGAGTTTGCGCGGCTGTGTTGCAGCATGTTTTTTACAATGCCGTCGGCACGTTTGCCGTGGTGCATTATCTTCTCCAGGTTCAACACAATATCATCTGCCAGGGAAAGCGCCTCCTTTTTTGTGCCGCTGCGCAATTCCTGCTTCATCTCTATGGCAAGTTCTATACTCACTTCGCTAAAATTGTTTACAAAATTTAGCGGGTTTTGAATCTCATGTGCAATGCCGGCGGTTAGTTCGCCAAGCGAGGCCAGCTTTTCGCTTTGTATCAGCTGCTGCTGGGTGGCTTTTAATTCGCTAACGGTATTGGCCAGTTTATCGCGCTGGGCGGTTATCTCCTGTTGCTTCCCGTTAAGTTCTTTATTGGCTTCCTGCAATTCGTCGGTACGCTGCTGTACTTTTTCTTCCAGCAACTGGTTCTCATATATAAACTGCTGCGACCGGTACCTTATATAGTAATAAATTACTGCGCCAAATGCAGCTACATAAAGCACCCAGGCCCACCAGGTAAACCACCATGGCGGGTTAACTACAATTACTATGCTATCGCCTTTTTCATCCCACACCCCCGAACTGCTTGCTGCCTTTACCTTAAACGTATAAGTGCCTGCAGGCAGGTTGTTATACGTTACGCTGCGGTTTGTACCGGCCAATATCCACTGCTTATCGTACCCTTCCAGCATATAGGCGTAGGTGTTATTGGCGGGGTTTTCAAAGTGCAGGGCTATGTAATAAAAAGTTACGCTGTTTTGGTTATGCGAGAGCTCCAGCCGGGTAAGCCCGTACCTCAACGATTGTTCGGCAAGGCTATCATTTGCACCGGGTGCATTGTAGCGGATGCTTTCAATATGAACAAGCGGCGGATACTCGTCTTCGTTAAAGCTTTGCGGGTTAAAAAGGGCTATCCCATCGCGGGTACTCAATGCAAAGCGGCCGTCGGCGAGGGTGGCGGTTTGCAATGAGCTAACTTCTGTCCCCGGCAAAATATCATCGAATTTATAATTTGTAGGGGCCATAGTTTTTGGGTCCAGCCGCGATAACCCCCTGTCAGTTGCTATCCATATCCTGCCTGCCGAGTCTTCCTTAACGCAGTTTATGCCGTTATACAACAACCCGTTACCTTCATTCAACTGGCGGATATAAGTACCCTTTTTACGGTCGAACTGGAACAGCCCCTGTTGGTACGTACCTACCCAAAACCTGCCTGCCCGGTCCTCAAACATCTCTGATATGCAGCTCATCTTTTGGTTTTGGCGATTGAAGTACGAAAAGAACTTGCCCGTTTTACGGTCGAATTTATTGATGCTGCCCGCGTTGGTGCCTACCCAAAGCGTGTTTTGCATATCCTCGTAAATACTTATTACCCGCGCATCATCCAACGAACCATCGTTTGCGCCAAACATCTTATCGTAATTGGTGCGGAAGGGGTACCTCGTAAACCTTTTGGTAGCTGGCTCAAAAGAGGTAATGCCCATACTATCGGCCATGGCAAGCCAAATGGTGCCGGTATGGTCTTTATATACAGTCCTCACATCATTACCCACCATACTTTTACCATCCTTGGGCCCATTGCGGTAAGTATCTTTGCGCCCCGTGGCAATATCATAGGTTATAAAACCATTGTTGGTACCAAGGTACAGCATATCCTCATCGGCCCAGGCATACTGTATGGTTTGCCCGGCAACCGGGACAAATATGCGGCTGAACTTGCCGGTAGCAGTTTTCCACATAAATATGCCCCTTGGCGTGTAAATGAGCGTACGCGTTTTATCAGACGATAACAGCCTGCCCGAGCCACCCGGATAGCCGTTACTGCTGGTTTGTTTAATAACCTCGAAGGCGCTTTTTATTTTACTGATCTTGTTTACGCCGCCATACCCGAAACCCAGCCACAGGGCGTTGTTGTGGTCAATCAGCTTAACCGTAATATCGCCGGAGATTAGGCCACCCGGTTCGGCAGGGTTTGTTTTGTAGTATTGAAAAGTGCCGGTTTCCGGGTCGAAGTAAAGCAGGTTGTCTAATGGGGATATCCATAGCTTTCCGTTTTTATCCTCTACTATACGGCTTAACTGTTTTATAGCGGTATCGCCTGTAAGGTAGTTTGTGAATTTCCCGGTTTGGCGGTCGAGCCTTGCAATCCCCGTTTCGCAGGCGAACCATAAACGCTGCTTTTTATCCTCGTATATTGTATTCACGCCCGCATCGTAAATACTATCAACATGTTTAACTGCCCTATAT
>NZ_CAMLOV010000298.1 GCF_946481715.1 uncultured Mucilaginibacter sp.
GCTCTGAACCAGCTGAGCTAAACTCCCGTCGTTTTGGGATTGCAAATATAGAATTTACTGTTAATTAGTCAAAAAATATTTTAAAATAATTTTAAGTGGCAGGTAATAAGGTAATTAAAAATCACATAGCTATGTTATGGCCCGGCCTTGGGTCTTCCGGTAAAATTTCCATCTCCGGAAAATCGATATAATCGGCATACCATTGTATAGCGCTTACCACATCAAGGGCGTCATCGGCAGAAATATTGATGGTTTCAAACGCATACAGTTTGTCATGCGCATATCCATAAAGCTGTATTTCATTTTCGTTTGCGCTAAACCGATCGTGATTGAGGCAATACACTCTTAATTTTAAACCGGTGTCTCTTGAGTGAATAATGTCCCTGCATGGATCCTTGGGATCGGTAGCCAATAAATATACATTGTAATCCATCTGCGTAGTATTGGGAGTAGTTTATAAATATCTTAATAATAACTAAATAGCTGCCATTGTGTTTTTGATAATACAAATTATAGCCCGGTGGGTAAAATTTCCCCAAAAAGCGAGGACTGATTTCTACAGCCGAAAAAACGGTGAGTAAAAAAACGTCTTTTTCGTAATAATTAAGGCCTTTTAAGTTTCGGCACAGCGTTTGAATTAAGTTTAATACCCTTCTCAAAGGGTGTTTTTCATAGGTAGATGTAGGGCCGGAATACTGCGAGAGTCTTTCGGCCTTTTTTTGCTTTATAGTTTTGTTTTATATCCCCCACTCTTTTTTCAGCTACTCTCATTTTAGCTACTCCCGTTTTGGCTAATAAGTTTAAGGGAAAGTTAAATCCGTTAATCCCGCGGGTTCGTTAATCTCTGTAATCAAACATCAATAAGCTAAAATTTGTACTTATGAAAACAGAAACAAACTTAATTACAGGAGGGGCAAATATGGCCAGGCGGTCGTTTTTGCGCTACGCCGGCGCAGGTGCAGCAGCGGTAACCCTGCTTGGTGCATCATCATGCCGTAAAAGCAGCTATTACCCCCCTGACGATACGAGCACTCTTCCCGGCATCGATATCGGAAAGGGTGATATTGGCATTTTAAACTACGCTTATGCGTTAGAACAATTGGAAGCCGCTTTTTACCTGCAGGTGATTGCAACGCCGTATAGCGGTATGAGCAGTATTGAAACTTCTTACCTTACAGACATACGGGATCATGAAGTACTGCACCGCGACTTTTTTAAAGCTGCCATAGGTTCAGCTGCTATCGGCACGTTAACAACCGATTTTTCATCCATCAACTTCAGCGACCGGACAAGTGTTCTTACTGCGGCTAAATTGTTGGAAGATACGGGCGTTACAGCATACGATGGCGCAGGATACTTAATCCAGAACCCTGATTACTTAACCATAGCAGGTAAAATTGTTTCCGTAGAAGCCCGGCATGCTGCTTTGATATCCAACCTTTTGAAAGCAGGTAGCTTTGCGGATACCGACCAGGTAGATGAAAACGGTTTAAATAAATCGGCAACAATTGCGGAGGTTTTAGCCGGTGCTAACGGTTTCCTGAAAACAAAAGTTTACGCCTCTAATTTTAATTACCCTAAAGTTTAAAACGCCATGAATTTATTCGATATAATAGACGAAATAGAAAAAGTTGACCCGGAAATACACGAAAGGTTAAACCCGCGCCGTGCCGCCATAAAAAGTATAACCAGCTTTGGCTCTAAAGTAGCTATGGCTGCAATGCCTTTCGCTTTAGGCACCATGTTTAAAAAAGCCTATGGCGCATCATCTACGGCTGATATACTTGGTGTGTTAAATTATGCTTTAACCTTGGAATATTTGGAGTCGTATTTTTATAACCAGGGTACGGCGAGCGGTGTTGTACCAACTGCAAACAGGACTTATATTGCAGAAATAACTGATGATGAAAATAAGCACGTTACTTTTCTTAAAAATGTAATCACCTCATTGGGCGGGACACCTGTTGCATCGCCAACTTTTGATCTAACGGGCGGTAATAACAAAGGCACCGGCCCTTTTAAAGATGTGCTAACCAACTATACTACGTTTTTAGCTGTAGCACAGGCTTTTGAAGATACTGGTGTACGTGCCTACAAAGGCGCGGCCCCTATTTTATTAGGGAATCAGGTGGTTTTAACGGCAGCCTTATCTATCCATGCAGTTGAGGCACGCCATGCGTCGGCCATACGCTTATTGCGGCATGATCTTGGGCATGATGCCAATACCCGTCCGTGGATAGTAAGTACATCTGCAAAGGGTAATGATACCGGTGTTGCGGTTATTGATGGTAACTACGCCGGAGAAGAAAATGTAACGCAAGGTGGTGTAAACCTGGTAACCGCATTAGGCGTCTCTACCGGTGTCGCGACGGCTTCTTTTGACGAGCCACTTACTAAAGACCAAGTGTTAGCCCTATTAGTAGGAAGCTTTATAGTTACGCCTTAAGTGTAAAAAGCACTGTATAACAGCAAAATGCCCGGTATTTACAACCGGGCATTTTGCTGTTAAAAGACCTTAGCCAACGTGTTTGCCTACGGGCGCGCCGGCCGGTTTGGTTGTTGCTGGGGCTGCTGGCGTTGCTGCTCCCGTTGTTGCTTCTGTTGCTCCCTGGCTTGCTGTTGCTGCTGGCGTTGTTGCTCTACCTGTTGCTGGCGGGCTTGCTCGGCTTGTTGCCTTTGCTGATCCCTTGCCTGCTGTTGCTGCTGGCGTTGTTGCTCTACCTGTTGCTGGCGGGCTTGCTCGGCTTGTTGCCTTTGCTGATCCCTTGCCTGCTGTTGCTGCTGCTGCCCGCGCTGTTGCATCTCTTGTTTTCTTTGCAGGTCAGTTTGTTCCGCCTGCTGGCGTTGTTGCTCCCTTGCTTGCTCAGCCTGCTGCCTTTGCTGCTCGGTTT
>NZ_CAMLOV010000299.1 GCF_946481715.1 uncultured Mucilaginibacter sp.
ACAAGATTCCTCCCTCGTTCCTCGGTTCGGAATGACAATATTATCAATACTTATGGCCACGTCATTATAAGGAACGAAGCAATCTCTACATACAAAGAGCGACTTGCAAAGATGCTCTGCTCGCCGGGAGATTGCTTCGTACCTCGCAATGACGTTGTGGTGAAAGGCGCTTACTATTTCAGCTTCGCTAATGCAGCCTTCACCCTTGGCAGCAAATCTTTCATATCCTGCAAGGTACTTGCCCCTACAGATACCCGGAACCAGGCGCTGTCATCGCCGGTACCAAATGCGGAGAATGGCACCAGGGCTACGCCCGCTTCTTTTATCAGGTAAAAGTTTACATCGGCAGAGTTTGCAAGCACATTGCCTTCGGGTGTGGTTTTACCTATGTAATCAACCTTTACGGTTAAGTATATGGCACCCATCGGCTCTATCGAATCTATGCTGAAGCCTTCTGCTTTTAATGCCTGGAAACCTTCGTGCAGGGTATTCAGGCTGGCTTGTATATCTCCTTTTAACTTATCCAAAAAGGTATCAACCACGGGCTCGTTCTTCAAATACTCCGCCATGGCAACCTGCTCTGCCTTGGGCGACCAGGCGCCCATGTGCCCAACAATAGCTTTCATATTGTTGATGATCTCGGCCGGGCCAAATCCCCAGCCCACGCGTACGCCGGTTGCTGCAAAGCACTTAGAGCCGCCATCTACAAAAATGGTGTAATCCCTCAGTTCGGGGCGCAAGGTTATCGGGTCGTAGTGTTTGTGTTCGCCAAAAGTAAGTTGCGAGTAAATCTGGTCGTACAATAAGTACAGCGGTTTTTGGTCCGCAGGGCGGCTTTTGTTTTCGGCAATCACCAGGTCGCAAATTTCTTCCAGGTCCTTTTTGCTGAACATGGTGCCGGTTGGGTTCAACGGAGAACACAAAGCCAGCAAGGTTGCGCCTTTTAAATGCGGGCGTAATTCATCCGCTGTTGGCATAAAATTATTTTCGGCACGGGTAGGCACAATAAGCTTCTCGGCGCCGGTCAAATCGCAGTAATGGTTGTTATTCCACGATGGTGCGGGGAACACTACCCAATCGCCCGGATCAACCAGGGCCAGGTAGGTAGAATAGATGAGCGGGCGCGATCCGCCCGATATCAGTATCTCGTTGGCGCTATACTCCAAACCCATACGGCTTTTTAAAAAGCCCGAAACGCTTTGGCGCAGGCTTAGCATGCCATCCGCAGGCGGGTAGTTGGTTTGGTTGTGGTTATACGCATCTATAATGCCAGCCTTCAGTTCGGTTGGGATGGGGTAAATATCAGCATCAAAATCGCCGATGGTAAGGTTGGCAATGTTTTGCCCCTGTTTTTTTAACTCGTTTATTTCGCCTGCTATTTTTATAATTTCAGAGCCGCTTAAATTTTGCGCTAATACCGATACTTTCATTATAGATTTTTTACGAAGGGCAAATATAGGTTTAGTTGAGGTAAAATGTTGGGGTAAAAGCAATTTACTATACTTACAAGTTAATTAAAAATGCCGAAAAGCAACGATAGCAGTCCACTAAGGCTATTTGCTATCGTGGCTGCTCACCTATATCATAAACCCCGAATATCTTCTCCACCGCTTTCACCCTAAACTCAAACACCTTTTTTATTTTATCGGCCACCAAAACGGAGTTGCTTAGCCGTCCTATCACGCCAAAAGGAATAGCGTAGTGCAGCAGGTCTACCATTTCTGTGCCGCCGGGTATTTCTTTAAAATGGTGTTGGTGATGCCATAGGGCGTAAGGGCCAAAGCGTTGTTCGTCTACAAAGTACTTGCCTTCTTCAACGTGCGTTATCTCTGTCATCCAGTTTAGTTTGATGCCGAATAGCGGCGAAACTTTGTAGGTGATGATCATCCCCGGGTACATTTTTCCATCGCCGTTGTACGCACTGGTTACTACAAAGTTCATTTCGGGTGGGGTAATTTTGGCCAGGTTATGCGGCGAAGAAAAAAAATCCCATGCCTCAGCCAAACTTATGGGCAGGTTTTGTTTAAGCTTTAATACGTATGTTTTCACAATTGCATAAACGGCTTATATGTTGCATCGGTTTTGCCAACGGAAGAATTATTGCTCTTGTGTGGCAATAGGCAGCCCGCGGCGGCTCCATCCGCTCCATTAGACTACGTATAGCTTCGGGTTAATTTAATAGCATTGAGGGCCCACTGCCGGGAGATCTACTGTATAAACAGAAAAGGCGAAAGATGCATACCTTTCGCCTTTTACCTTTATCCTTTCACCTATCTATAGGTATGCCTTTCGGAGCCGAATGATCCGGGCCCAGTGCATCAGTTTCATTACCGGGTAAACCGGGTCTATTTCAAACCAACGAGCGCCAAAGTTTGCATTGTTTGGGCGTTTGTGGTGATTGTTCTGAAACAATTCGCCAAGCATTAAAAAATCAAATGGTGTTGTGTTTTTTGATTTATCGTTATTGTCGAAATTGGCGTAACCATATTTGTGGCCGCACCAGTTTACAATAGCGCCATGGATAGGGCCCATCATAAAGTGGATAGGGATCAGCAAAAACATCCACCAGGCGGTTGCAAACTGAACGTAGAAAGCGATGTACAAACCACCAAAAATAAGGCGGGATACTATCGACGAGCCTACGTAATCTAAAAACTTCCACTCCGGGTAGTTGCCTTTAAAGCGCTCTTCGGGTTCTTTTAAACGTTTAATATGGTCGCGGTAGCTTAAAACGGTATGCCACATCATCTGGAACACATCTGTAAAAAAGTGCGGAGAATGCGGGTCTTTTTCAGTGTCGCTGTAAGCATGATGCATACGG
>NZ_CAMLOV010000300.1 GCF_946481715.1 uncultured Mucilaginibacter sp.
TACGATATGCATATCCAATACAAATCGAACAAGATTTCTCGTCGCTGCGCTTCCCTCGAAATGACACGAGAGGGGGTACCTCACTCCACCTTCTTAAAATCATAAGGGTTGTACTCTATAAAATCGGCCACCTTAACCCTTACGCCGGTTACTTTATTGTTGGTTACATAAAACGGGAATACTGCTTTGCCCAGGGTTGGGTCGCTAAAGGTTACGTAAAAGCGGTTGCCACCCAGTGCCTGTAGCTTGGCATACATTTTTGGGTGGTGCTCAAAACGCATTTCCAGTATGCCATTCTCGCCTTCGGTAATGTTCATATTGCCATAAAAATCGTTAAGGTACTTACCGGTGTACTCGTTTAAAGATAGTTTTGGTTTTGGCGTTAGCGCTATGGTATCGCGCAGTTTGCGTTCGGCTTGTAGTTGTTTGGTTGCGCCGGCTTTATATTGTGCCAGGTACACCTCGCTGTAATTACGGAAACGCTGTTTAAAATAGGCATCCATAATTTCCCAGCGCAGGGCATCGTAAAGCTCGTTCTGGTCGGTATTGGTCAAAATAATTATGCCCAGCTTATCCTGCGGTACCAATGTAACCGACGTAAGGTAGCCGTTAACCCCGCCGGTATGCGTAATAATGCGGTGGCCCGAGTAATCCTGTATCTGCCAGCCCAACCCGTAAAGCTCGTAATTGGTTTCGCCGTTTAAATGCTTTACACTGCCCACAATATCCTGCGGTTGGCGCGTGGCCTGTATCGCTGCAGCCGGTATCACCTGGCGGTTGCCCACTTTGCCATCATTCAGCAAAGCCAACACCCATTTACTCAGGTCGTTTACCGAGGAGCTGATGGAACCCGCAGGGGCAAGCCCGTCTATACTTGCATAGGGGATAGCGGTAAGCCTGTTATCAACCAAGGTATGCGGCACGGTACGGTTAAGCGATTTGGGCATATCGGCGCTTAAAGCCAAAGTATTGCCCATGCCTAAGGGGGCAAAAATGCTCTCCTTTAAATATTGCTCCCAGGGTTTGCCTATCACCCGTGGTATAATTTCGCCGGCGGTTAAAAAAGCGGCATTGGTATACCCCCAGGTAGTGCGGAAGGGGTAAGTTGCCTTCATTTTACCCAGCCGGTCTATCACTTCGTAACGGGCAAGGTTGGTATTATAAAAAGTAAAATCGCCCTGAAAGGTGCGGAAGCCCAGCCGGTGGCAAAGCAGGTCTTTAACAATGGCCATTTCCCCGGCGGCTTTATTATCCAGCTTAAACTCGGGGATGTATTTGGTTACCTTTTCATCCAGCGATAGCTTTTTATCGGCCTGCAGCATGGCCAGGGCGGTTGCCGTAAATGCCTTAGTATTGCTTCCGATCATAAACAAGGTGTTTTCATCCACCTTATTCATCAGCCCCAGTTCCTTAATACCATACCCCTTCATCAAAACAATCTTTCCATCTTTCACAATACATACAGCGGCACCGGGAATGCGCCAGTTGGTTAGGGCGCGGTTAATGTAAGTCTCCAGGCTATCTTTAAAAAATTTACTACGGTCGATATTTTGCGCGTTGGCTGTAGATAATGCAAGAAAGCTTAATGCAAGCAGGTATACTTTTTTCATCAGGGCGGAGTTATTTAAAGGCTTTAAAATGCTAATTTAACGCAAAATTTATATGGGCTTTGTTTAATTAACAAATAAAGCCTGCAAACGTTTAATCTAATTAAGATATGAAAATTTACCGCTGGGGATTGTCCTCATTGCTATTTTTATTACTCATTGTATCACAAAATACTGCGTTCGCACAAATCCCATCTACGCATTGGGCTAACGATGGCTACCAGTATTACAAAGCGCAAGGCGGCGAAGTGGTGGTGCTTGACGCGCGCGACGCCAACAAAAAAACCGTATTGCTAAGCAAAGAGATGCTTACGCCTGCGGGTGGTAAAGCCATAGCGCCCCGCAATTTTTACCTATCGGCCGATGGGCAGAAAGTTTTGATATACACCAACGCAAAAAAAGTATGGCGTTACCCTACCCGCGGCGATTATTGGGTATATGATTTCACCGCAAAAAAACTAACCAAACTGGGCAGCCAATTCCCAGCATCCTCCTTAATGTTCGGTAAGCTTTCTCCCGATGCAACTAAAGTAGGCTATGTAAGCGGGCACAATATATATGTAGAAACGTTGGCCGATGGCAGTGTAAAGCAACTTACCAGCGATGGAACCGATAAGCTAATCAACGGCACGTTCGACTGGGTGTACGAAGAAGAGTTTTTTTGCCGCGACGGTTTCCGTTGGAGCCCGGATAGCAAGCAGATTGCTTACTGGCAGATAGACGCTAACAAAACCAAAAACTATTTGATGCTGAACACCACCGATTCGATATACCCCTTTGTGAAACCGGTGGAATACCCTGTAGCGGGTGAAGCACCATCGCCGTTTAAAATTGGTGTGGTAAGCGCGGCGGGTGGCAGCACTAAATGGATGGATATACCAACCGACCCGGTGCTGCAATCGTACGTCCCCCGGATGGAATGGGCAGCTAACAGCAGCGAACTGATCATAGAACACATGAACCGCGCGCAAAACCACACCGAAGTGGTGATGCTAAACGTGGCCAGCGGAAAAGGAACTACCATTTACCAGGAAACGGACGCAGCCTGGATAGATATTTTACC
>NZ_CAMLOV010000301.1 GCF_946481715.1 uncultured Mucilaginibacter sp.
TACATCAGCCAGCAATTGCCAGAAAGGCAAGCCATCTTAACAGCACTCCATAACGCTATCATAGCCAATGATAAATCGGTAAGTCCGGTTGTAGAACCAATGATGGGTAAGGAGATGACCATTTACAAAGAGGGCACAACCATGAAATATGCGCTATCGAGCGTAAAAAAATACATGTCGGTACATTGCCTGCCCATGTATATGAACCCGGCGCTACATGCTAAGTATTCAGCCTTATTGCCAAAGGCCGAATTTCAGAAAGGTTGTTTCAATTTTACAGATGGCGAAAATGTGCCGCTGGACGTGGCCGGCCAATTATTTGCAGATTGTGCACAGATTAGCATTGTGGCGATGCTGGAGAATAGGAAGAAGAAAAAATAAATTTCCGCAATTGCTTGCCCGTTTTTTTTAACTTACTTTTTTATACTCCCTCTGCATCACCCTTGCCGTTTGCGTTCTACCGTCATGGCTCCAGCCGGGCGGGTTGATAAAATACAACACCTTATTCTTTAATCCCGGCGCGTGTTTTACATCGTGCAGCAAAGCCTTCCACTCGTGGAAGAGGATATTTACCGGCCCAAGGTCTTCGGGCTGATGGGTGAGGCCGTATTTTACGGGCTCGGATGGGTCTTCATCATGGAAGGTGCCGAAGAGCCTGTCCCACACAATAAACATCATCCCCATGTTTTTATCGAGGTAGGGAATATTGGATGCATGGTGAACACGGTGGTGGGCGGGCGTTACAAAAATATAGCCGTACCATTTGGGCAAAGGTATTTGGTATTGTGTATGCACCAGGTTGCCATAAAGCTGGGTAAGCAGGTAGGCATATAAAATATCAACCGCGTTAAACCCAAAAAGCGCAAGCGGCATATAAAAGAAGGTGCGGTACAGCGGCTCGAACACGGTGGACCGAAACCCCGTACTAAAATTAAAATGTTCCGACGAATGGTGCGTTACATGCATGGCCCAAAACAAGCGGCAGTAATGCCCGGTGTAATGCAGCACCCAGTACAAAAAATCCTGCGCTACTATCAGTACAAGCCAATATGCAAATACATTATGTATCTGCACAAATCTAAACTGGTAAGCAAAGCTCAACAGGAAGAACGCTGTACCGTTTATTAGCAGGTTCATCAAAAACGCCAGGGCAGTAAGGTAGATGTTGGTAAGCGTATCGCGCTTTTCGTAATAGTGGCGGTTTTCGCGGTAGCTAAACCACATCTCGGTTAAAGTAAGGCATACCAGCAAACCAACCAGTATTGCTACGGCTTCATTTCGGGCATCTAAAGGGGGCATTTTTCTATAAAGTAGTGTAATATCTCAAACTGTCGCAAAGTTCTTGCTCAGTGCAGATATTATCAATACTAAACTGCCCAATGCTTGTCAACAGGGTGCAATTTATTTGGCCGTTTTGATTTTTCTTATCTTTCTGCATGAGTTCGAATAATGCAGGATAACAATCACCGGCTATAGAATGTTTAGGGTAAAGTTTTGTTAATACAGCAGCTATTTCCTCCAACTGCTCATCCGGCAAGCCTGCTTTTTTATTAGAGAGCCAGGCCTCGCATACCATACCAACGGCAATGGCTTCGCCATGGGTGAGCGGGTTGCTGTCGTTCAGCATGGAATAAGTTTCCACAGCATGCCCAACGGTGTGGCCAAAGTTTAGCGCTTTGCGGATGCCTTTTTCGTGCGGGTCCTCAATAACCACTTCGTTTTTTATCTCAACCGAGCGGTGCACCAGTTCGATGGCGGGCAGGCTCAGGTCGCTGGTTTTTAGTTTATCCCAGTAAGCCGCGTCGCATATCAACCCATGTTTCAACATTTCGGCCAGACCGGAGAGTACCTGGCGCTCGGGCAGGGTTTTAAAGAAATCGGCCACCATAAACACCGCTTTTGGCTGCGTGAATGTGCCGATGATATTTTTGATACTATCCAGATCTACGCCTGTTTTGCCGCCAACGGATGCATCCACCTGCGAAAGCAGGGTAGTGGGCACTTGCACAAAATCGATACCGCGTTTATAGGTAGAGGCAACAAACCCCCCCAGGTCGGTTACTACGCCGCCGCCAAGGTTTATCATCAGGGCTTTGCGGTCGGCACCAAAATCTATCAGCATTTTCCAAACGCCTATACAAAAATCAAGGTTCTTGCTTTCTTCGCCGGCGTTTATCTCTATGATGTCGAAATTATCCGCTTCGCCCAGGTATTGTTGCAGCAGGGGCAGGCAATGTAGGGCCGTATTTTCGTCGGTTAATACAAAGCTGCGCGAGTATTTGCCCTCTTTTATAAAATTAACCAGCTCAGTTAAGCTGTTTTCAAAAAATATTTGGTAGCCGTCGCTTTGTATCGTGTTCATATTATATAACCTTGATGGTTGTGCCCCGGAATTCAACCAGGTCGCCTGCTTTTACTTTAAGGCGCTTGCGGTAATCAATCTCGCCATTATAACTTACCTCGCCATATTGTACTGCTATTTGCGCTTCGCCGCCGGTTTGTACCAGCCCGGCCGCTTTTAGCAGTTGTATCATGGGGATATAGTCGCCGATTACCTTAAATTCAATCATGGGTGGCAAAAATAAACTATTCGTGCAATAATGGGTTATCATTTTATAATTTTGC
>NZ_CAMLOV010000302.1 GCF_946481715.1 uncultured Mucilaginibacter sp.
ATTGCATTCTTTTTTGATACGATGATGAACAAACCAATGCAAAATAGCACGGCGCTCACCAGCATAAAATGTTGCAGGGTTATCATAGCTTACCCTCCTTCCGCGACAAATGCGCCGCACCCACCAAAGCGATCATCAGCAAAATGCTAATGGCCTCGAAGGGCAACAAGTACTTCGTCATTAAATTGATGCCGATGTTATTAATGCCCGATTCGTTAACCGGGATAATATTGCCTGCTTCTTTGGCGGCTTTAACCCATGGTAGCCCGGCTATATCCGCCTTTAGTATCACATTCACCATCACCACTAAAAACAAGGCAGCGAGTATAAAAGCAGGTAGATTATGCAGGCTGATAAATCGGTTTTTTTGTTGTTCGATAGCAGCCAGCGCCTCCTTGCCCGATAGCATAAAGGCAAACAGTATCAGCACCAAAATACCGCCAACGTATATCACAATTTGGGTAACGGCCACAAAATCGGCAACGGCCAAAACGTATAATCCCGCAAGTCCAAACAGTGTAATAAAAAACATAAATATGCTGCGCACCAAATTCTTGCTAACGGCTACCATTAGCGCTGAACCCAGCACCACAAAGCTCATTACATAAAACATTACCAGTACTATGCTCATGCGCCGCCTCCCTTCGCCTGCATGGCTGCTAACTTGGCGGCCTGTTTCTCGGCTTGCTGTTTTTCCAGCAACATACGTTTTTCGGCAGCCAACTCGGGCGACATGTCCGAAAACTCGTAATTCAGGTCATTTAACTCAAACACCGTGCGGTCATATTGGTTGGTCATTACAATACACTCGGTGGGGCATACAATGGTACACAAGCCGCAGTACATGCACTTCGCCATATCAATATCGAATTTGGCGGCGTACAGCAGTTTTTTAGAGCCGTCGGATGTCTCCCCTATCGAGCCCTCGGTAGATTTTATCGATTCGATATCGATGCAGTTTACCGGGCATATTTTGGCGCAGAGGTCGCACACAATGCAGTCGTCTATCTCTACGTCCAGTTGGTACCGGCCAACTTCCGGTGTCGGCAATTGCTGCGCCGGGTATTGGATGGTGTTGGTATCGTTTTGCTGGCTGAAGTAATTGTTATCGGTAATAGGTACCACCTTGCGCTTAAAATTACCCGCAAAAAGGTGCTTCACGGTGAGGGTAAGCCCCCGCCATGCCGTTACAAAACCATTTACAACTCGATTGATCAATACTTCTTATTTTAATATCGAATAATGAATGTTGAATATCGAATACTGAAGTTTCATCTCCTTACTTCATTTCATCATTCGAAATTCGATGTTCGTTATTCCTCACATTACCCACAGCCGCCACACGCCTGATATCAGCATGCAGGCAAAGGCCAGCGGGGTTAATATCTTCCAGCAGAGGTTCATCAACTGGTCCACCCGTAAGCGGGGCAGTGTCCAGCGGATCCACATTTGAACCCATACCAGGGCTATTGTTTTTATTAGTATCCAAATGATGCCCCAGGCAGTGCCGGTTGTCCAGTCGGCCAGTTTTACTGCGCCCATATTTGGCAATGGTGTGTTCCAGGCACCCAGGAACAGGATCACCCCTACCATAGATACCAGGTACATCATGCTGTATTCTGCCAAAAAAACCAGCGCAAACTGCAGCCCGGTAAACTCGGTATGGAAACCCGATACCAGTTCCGAATCTGCCTCCGGGATATCAAATGGTGCGCGGTTGCTTTCTGCCAGCGAAGCGATAAAATAGATAACAAACGCTACCAGTAAATGCGGCGCACGGAACACATTCCACGATAATATGCCGCCCACATTGGTTACATCCCAAATGCCTAAAAATTTAATTTTCTCTGCCGCCAATACGCCTTGCTGCATGGCAATTTCTTGCAGGTTGAGGGTTTGGGCTATCATTACCACCGCTATCAGCGCGAAACCGGCGGGGATCTCGTACGAGATAATTTGCGCAGCCGAGCGCATAGCGCCTAAAATTGAATATTTATTGTTGGAGCCCCAGCCCGCCATCAGTATGCCCAGGGTTTCGATAGAAATAATTGCGAAAACGTAGTATAGCCCGATATTGATATTTGCCGGCACAACGCCAGCGGCCCAGGGTAAAGCAGCAAAGCCAAGGTACACACCTATAAATATCACTGCCGGCGCCATCAGGAAGAGTATCTTATCGGCAGCAGCGGGGATGATGAATTCTTTCTGCACCATCTTCAGCATATCGGCAGGTACCTGCAGCCAGCCAAATTTGCCCGTTTCGGTAGGGCCTAAACGGTTTTGAATAAAGGCGCTCACCTTACGCTCGGCATATACGCCTATCATGGTAAACAGCCCCACAAAAGCAAATAAACCAAAGGCAACAATAAAATATGTAAGGTAATAGTTCAAGGGCGCTTGCTTTTGCTGCAAACTTAATAAATGCGTGGGATAGTTGACTGTTTTGGTAGTTGTTTTTTAAGTGGGGAGTTAGCCCGCCGTCATTGCGAGGAACGAAGCAATCTCTACGCAGGCAGAGGCGCTTTGCAAATCCGCCCTGCTAACCGGGAGATTGCTTCGTTCCTCGCAATTGTAAAGGTCAGATAATTCGGTAACAGAATTAGCTTTATATAACAA
>NZ_CAMLOV010000303.1 GCF_946481715.1 uncultured Mucilaginibacter sp.
CGGGTGCCGTGCAGGTATCCGGGTTTTATTTTATTTTAGCCTGCTGATTGCTAACCCTTAACGCATGAAATTATACACGGCTTTGTTGTTTTTATTATTGTTTGCCGCGGCCTGCGGGCAGCCCTCTAAAACCGTTAATGTTAAAGCACCCAATGTTGCTCTAACTCCCGGCGCTATAACCCGCGAAGTGCCTGTTAATGCCCCTTCGCCGCAAAGTGCTTCAAAATGGTTCGATTCCCTATCTGTAGTTTATAATAAAGCCACAAAAAATGAACTGGTACGCCAGGCAGTAGATGATAAGGCCATCACCGAAGAATGGCTTTTTGACCAGGAGATAAAGACAGATACCGCCAACTATTACGTTTACCATGTTGGGCACGATGTAAGCGATGCCGACGGTACAAGGTTTATTACAGACAGCTGGATTTATGTGGATACACTAAAACGGAAATTTTATGAAGTTGACGTATCCGAAAACAAATTGCTGGAGTGGAAGCCATAACCTGGTGCGATAAATTCCTTGTATATTTTATAGTTTTTTGGTAAATTTAGGGAGTTTAATAAAGAACGACTAACCCTTATCAAATGAAAAAAAATTTACTCGCCGGCATTATAGCGCTTATGTCTGTAGTGCTTGTTTACACATCCTGTAAAAAATCAGCAGAGAACCCTACCAACACCGTTGATGCCAAAACGGTAACACAGCAAATTGCTTTAAACCTTGCCGAAAGTTTTTACGGCGGGCTTGGCGGCTTCGATTTTAGCGATGGCCTGCACCCGCAGATAAACGCCGTAAGGCCTGGTTTTAAAAAAATCGTGATAAACTCCGTGAACCCCGAATGTGGATTATCAGAAGATACCACGCTTACTTACAACATCGATATCGATACTACCCACCTAAGCGTTTCGGGCCGGATTAAATTTACTACAACCTGTATAAACAATAATGTAAGCGGCTTAACTTTTTACGATACTTTACAAGTGGCCATGAGCACGCCTTCGTTTGCTGCTAAGTATAAAATAGGCCAAAATTTAGCCATCGCCAGCCTTAATCCCGGCAATCCAGATGCACAGATATCTTTTAACGGAACCATGAACATGGGTGCCGACCTGGAGTTTAAAACAGGCTCTAAAGCTAAACTAAGCACCGTATTTAACTACAAACTTACCCAACTGATTATTGACCCAAGCGACGATGGCGACATTAAAAGCGGCAGCGCTGTGTTCAAAACCACGGGCAATACCCCGCAAGGCAAATGGAATTACACAGGTACTATCCAATTCCTGGGCGACCACAAAGTGAAAATTACCATCGATGGCAAAACTTATACGGTTGATATCCAAACCGGGCAGATAGTTTAAATATCATTCCATTGGTTTATAAAAGCCCTTTCTGCAAAAGCAGGAGGGGCTTTTTTATGCGAGAACCGGGGTGCTGAATCCACGAAAGCCGCATAATAAAACACACTCCCGTAAGTGCTAAGTAAAAAATGCGCGCACCCTGTAAAAACATTGTTGGTAAATCGGTATATTTGTGCATGGGTAGATCCACAGAGACATTTAGTAAAAAAGAACGCGAGAAGAAAAAATCGATCAAGTTAAAAGACAAAAAAGAAAAAGCCGAAGAGCGTAAAGCCAACGGCTCCAAAGGCAAATCGCTGGACGACATGATGGCCTACATTGATGAGGACGGCAACATTACCTCCACGCCGCCCGATCCTAACAAACGCCGAAAGATTGTTGCTGAAGAGATACAGATCAGCGTGCCAAAGCAAGCCGAACTAACCGAAGCAGATAAGATCCGTACCGGCTCGGTTACCATGTTTAACAGCGCAAAAGGTTTTGGCTTTATCCGCGACCACGTTACGCAGGAGAGCATTTTTGTACACGTAAACGGTTTAACCGAAGAGGTAAAAGAAGGTGATAAAATAACCTTCGAAACCGAGCAGGGCCAAAAGGGGCTTAATGCCGTGAATGTGAAGAAGGCACCGAAATAGGTGGGCATTTAAGCAATTCAAAATTGCGATGCCCTACCATAAAAGCTTTACAATAAAAAAAGCCTTAAGTCTTTCTGCTTAAGGCTTTTTTGGCTGAATAAAGTGACCAAAGCGAGGGCCTTCCGATATAAAATCGGGCTGCGCTATCATGAAGCTACGAAACAAAAAAGCCTCAAAACGGTGGTCTTGAGGCTTTTACTTCCGGTTTTGGTGACCCTTAGTACACAATTTTCGAACTCTTTCTTAGAGGATTTGAAGAAAATCGCGTCTTTATAATTGCTTTGGTAAATATTCTCTTTAATATCAAAAACCTTTGTACGCAAGAAGTTTCCGAACTTAGAAACTAATTATTATTCGAATAGCAGCAAAGGTGAGTTTGGATATCCTGTAACCTATTGTGAAAGGAATTATCAACATTAGCATTGCTATTATCATTAATACGGAATGACAGCAAAATGGGGCTTTGATGATTACCTTTTAGCAATATCGCGTAGCACCGAGGGTTCGAATCCCTCCCTCACCGCTAAGGTTGATAACAAACAACAACAAAAGCCTCTAAATCAGTGATTTAGAGGCTTTTTCTTTTCCTCCACATTGCCA
>NZ_CAMLOV010000304.1 GCF_946481715.1 uncultured Mucilaginibacter sp.
ACATGAACGAAAAACTGTCCTTCGAAAATACCGAGATCGCTTTTAAACATTCCAGCAATACCGACCTTAACCGTGCTTACTGGCTCTTTAGGGTTATCAACATAAACTTTTTGGTAAAGATTGGCCCGCCCGTTACCAACTTTTTTATGAAGATTGGCATGCCCATCAAAAGCCTCATCAAAGCCACTATATTTAAACACTTCTGCGGCGGCGAAACTATACAGGAGTGCGATAAAACCATCAAAAACCTGGCCGATGGCGGGGTGGGCACCATCCTCGATTATTCGATAGAAGGGGAGGACGACGAGACCGTTTTTGATAATACCCGCGATGAGATCATCCGCACTGTGATACGTGCCTCAAAAGACAAAGCCATCCCGCTTACCGTATTTAAAGTTACCGGTGTTGGCCGTTTTTCTTTATTGGAGAAGCTGGACGAAGGATTGAAACTAAATATGGATGAGCAAATTGAATGGCAAAAAGTACAGGACCGCGTGCTGGAGATCTGCGAAATGGCACACTCCGAAGGCGTACCGGTAATGATAGATGCCGAAGAAAGCTGGATCCAAAAGACTATCGACAACCTGGCCATTAATATGATGCGCTTTTTTAACAAAGAGCAGGCCATTGTTTACAATACCTACCAAATGTACCGCCATGATAAGCTGGCATCGCTAATAACCGATTTTACCGTTGCCGAGGATGAAGGCTTTATTTTAGGCGCGAAGATCGTACGCGGGGCTTATATGGAAAAGGAACGCAAACGCGCCGAGGAACGCAGTTACCCATCGCCCATACAGCCGGACAAGGCGGCCACCGACCGCGATTACAATGATGCCCTTGTTTTTTGTGCCGACCATGTAGATAAAATTGCGATTGTTGCCGGTACCCATAACGAGGACAGCTGCCGCCTGCTTGCCGATTTACTTGATGAGAAGAAAATAGCTCATAACAACCCACATATTTACTTTTCGCAATTGCTGGGCATGAGCGACAACCTTAGCTTTAACCTTGCCAATTCGAAATACAATGTTGCCAAATATGTGCCTTACGGGCCAATAAAAGCTGTACTGCCCTACCTTTTCCGCCGTGCGCAGGAGAATACTGCCATTGCCGGGCAAATGAGCAGAGAGTTGAGTTTGATCGTTAAGGAGAAGAAGCGGAGAAACGACTGATTTCGGAATTCCGATTTAAGATATCGGATTTTTCTCAGCGCGTCCTTGCGAGGTACGAAGCAATCTCCCGTTAAGCAGAGCCCTTTGCAAGTCCGATCTGCGAGCGTAGAGATTGCTTCGTACCTCGCAATGACGTTGGGGACAGCTACTCCCGCACCACATCCGTATCAACCGGCACATATCCCAACCGCCTGCTCATGTTTACAACCTGCCCTTTGTGGTGAAACTCGTGTGTTATCACATGCGTAAATACCTCAAATGGCGAACGGGTGAGCTGGCTGCCATCAGGGCGGGTGATGAGTATTTGCTGCCCAAGGGAATCCGCAAAGTGGTGCAGAAATTCATTCATGATCAAATCTACCTGCCCGTAAGCCTCACGAACAGAGGCTAAGCTTTGATGTTCCTCGGTTTTAAAAAACGAGCGCTGCTGTTGCATCACAGTTTTAGAGAGCCAAAATAAATAGCAATTGGCCACATGCATTAATTGGCTCGCCATGCTCTCGTTGTTGAAGGATGGGAGCGGCGTAAGCAAGTCATCCGTTTTTACCGTTGCGCAGTAATCAAAAAGCGCAGTACGTGCCGAGAGTACTAACTGGTATTGGTGCAACAGGGTGGTGTACATATGGGCTAAATTAAGCGTTCGCGTCGGGCAAAGGCCTGCAGGGTATCGGGCGCTGCCATTAAAAAGGTTTGTATGCCTAATGTTTTGGCGGCTTCCAGATGCTGCGGGCTATCGTCTATAAACAACGTTTCGGCTGCAATAAGGTTGTTCTCTTTTAGCACCTGTTCAAAAATATGTAATTCGGGTTTGCGCTTGCCCACCAGGTGCGAGTAGTAGGTTTTTTCGAAGAGGTGCTCGTTATCATTAAAACCGAATTCATCCTTTAGGTACTTCATGATATAGGTATAGTGGATATCATTGATATTGCTGAGCAGGAACGTGCGGTATTTCTCCTTCAATTTCAGCAGTAACTCATGGTTACCGGGGGCGATACCTAATAAAAGGCTGTTCCAGGCATCGGTTATTTGCTGGTCGGTAATATCGGCGTTGCCTATGTGCTTTTTTACGTAGGCGCGGAACTCATCAGCAGTAACTTCACCCCGATCGAACTTATCAAAAATCTGGTCCTGCTGGCGGTGGCCGAAGAAACCCTCAGCATCGGCAATGCCCAGCTTTTTAAACTCCTGCTGCGCAATGCGGAAATCGATGCTGAAAATAACGTTGCCGTAATCGAATATGATGTTTTTGATGTTTTCCATAAACATTTTGTAATTTGATGGCAAATATGTGCAATCAGGTTCAAAATGGTGTTGCATATTACTCAAATTTTAAACCTTTAATGCAATGTTTCTCAGCAAAAACAGGCAACTATTATTAATACCATTACTTTGCCTG